>CABUDN010000032.1 GCA_902490355.1 uncultured Oscillibacter sp. | reverse complement strand
GAAATGCGTGGCCGTGCTCAGCACGTCGTCCAGCGGGCTCAGCCGCTTTGCCACGTGCCCTGATCCGCAAGGTCATCCGCACAGCCCTGGCAGCCCAGGGCGTGACGGTTCCCTGTGAGGTGGACGTGCTGCTCACCGGGGATGCGGGTATCCATGAGATCAACCGGGAGATGCGGAATGTGGATCGTCCCACGGATGTGCTCAGCTTTCCGGAGTTTGAGTTTCATCCGGGAGAGCTCCCCGGGGAGGAGGACGCGGACCCGGGAACGGGTTTGGTCCCGCTGGGAGACATGGTGATTTCCATGGAACGCGTGGCGGTCCAGGCCAAGGAGTACGGCCATTCCAAACGGCGGGAGCTGTGCTATCTGGTGGTCCATTCCGTGCTGCACCTGCTGGGATATGACCATCTGGACGAGGGTCCCATGAAGCGCCAGATGCGCGCTCGGGAGGAAGCCATTCTGGAAGAACTGGGCATCAGCCGGGAGGCGTAGGATTCCGCGCCTTCCGGGGCATGAACGTGCGGAGAACAGGGAAAACGGACGCGGGACGGCCTCGGAGCATATACTGGCTCGAGGTGATCAATATGGTATTGCTGCAAGACGGGCTGATCGCGTTTTTCTCCGCTGTGGGCTTGACCACGGTGGTCTGGCTGGTGGCGGGAGCCGTGCTCCATGCGGGGCGCCCCACCGTGCCCGGGCTGCTGTTGGTGCTGCCGCTGCGGGGAGAGGCCCTGGCCATGGAGGCGGATGTGCGGGAACTGCGCCGGATTCAGGGAAGCCTGCCCGGCGCAAAAATTGTCCTGGCGGACTGCGGATTGACGGAGGACGCCCGGGGTCTGGCCCGGTATCTGGCGGAGCGGGAGAAAAATGCGGAACTGGTTTCCGCGCAGGAATTTCATCTGGGGGAGCGCCCCTGAAAGAGGAGTAACATGGAAGAGCTGACCACATACGACGGCACTGTACATAGCCTGATTTTTCAAAATGCCGAGAACGGGTATACCGTCCTGCGCCTCCTGACGGAGGAGGGGGAGGTGGTCACCGTGGTGGGCTGCATCCCCTGCGTGGCCCCGGGGGAGCATCTGACAGTGTCCGGTGTGTGGGAACAGCATCCCCAGCATGGCCAGCAGCTGCGGGCGGTGGAACTGGAGCGGGCGCTGCCGGAGGACGAGGAGGAGATTTTCAACTATCTCTCTTCCGGGATCTGTAAAGGCGTGGGCCCCGCCACCGCCCGGAATATCGTCGACCGCTTCGGTGTGGAGACTCTGGAAATCCTGGAGCAGGCGCCGGAGCGGCTGACTGCCATCAAGGGCATTACGGCCCGGAAGGCCCAGGAGATTGCGGCGGGCTTCCGGCAGCACATGGGTATGCGGCGGCTGATGGCCTTCCTGGCCCGGTACGAGCTGCCGCCGGTGCTGGCCATGCAGCTGCGCCAGACCTATGGCGACGCGGCACTGGAGATGGTGCAGAACAATCCCTATCTGCTCTCCACCGATGATTGCGGTGTGGAGTTTTCCGTGACAGACGCCATCGCCCTGAGCATGGGCTTTGACGAGGGCTGTCAGGCCCGGCTCCAGGCGGCGGTGACCTTTGAGCTCAGCCACAACGAGCACAATGGCCATGTCTTTTTGCCCCGGGGCAAGCTGATTGCCGCCACGGCCCAGCTGCTGGGATGCGACGAGAGCTTGCCGGAAGCGGCGCTGGATACTCTGGTGGAGCGGGGCACGGTGGTGCAGGAGCAGGTGGCCAATGTGGAGGCATGCTATCTACGCCGATTGTGGGAGGCGGAGGCCGATGCCTGCGCCCGGCTCAACGCGCTGCTGGAGGTCTCCGCCGACCAAAGCCGGCAGGCGGAGCGGACCGTGGAGGAGATCCAGCAGGAGGCGGGAATCACCTATGCGCCCCAGCAGCGCCGGGCGGTGGAGCTGGCGGCGCAGGTGGGGGTCCTGATTCTCACCGGGGGTCCCGGTACCGGCAAGACCACGGCGGTCCGGGGCATCGTAGCGCTGTTTCGGAAGATGGGGCTGGATATTGTGCTGGCGGCACCTACCGGCCGGGCGGCCAAGCGGATGAGCGAGCTGACCGGCATGGAGGCCCAGACAGTGCACCGCCTTTTGGGCATGAGCTGGAACGACGCCACCCATCAGGTGACGTTCCAGAAAACGGAGAAGGAGCCCCTGGAGGCGGACGCCGTAGTGGTGGACGAGATGTCCATGGTGGATTTGCCCCTGTTTTCCGCTCTGTTGCGGGCACTGCGGCCGGGCACCCGGCTGGTGCTGGTGGGTGACGCGGACCAGCTGCCCTCGGTGGGCGCGGGGAATGTGTTTGCGGACCTGATCCGCAGCGGCCGGGTGGAGACGGTGTTTTTGCGGGAGGTATTTCGCCAGGCGTCGGAGTCGGCCATTATCCGCAACGCCCATGCGGTGAATTTGGGACAGCCGCCCCAGATGACCAATGACCAGGGGGACTTTTTCTTTTTGTGCCGCCGGGACGCGCAGAGAACCGTGAGCACCGTGGTGGAGCTGTGCAAGACCCGGCTGCCGGAGAAGATGGGCATTCCCGCCGATCAGATTCAGGTCCTGACGCCCACCCGGAAAGGGCCCAGCGGGACCATCCGGCTCAATCAGTGCCTGCAGGAGGCGCTCAACCCCGCCGCTGCGGACAAGCGGGAGATTCTGTGGGGCGAGCGGCTGTTCCGGGAGGGCGACCGCATCATGCAGACCCGCAATGATTACGACGTGGTGTGGGAGAAAGCCGACGGCACCGTGGGAACGGGCATGTTCAACGGGGATGTGGGCAAGATTGTGGAGATTGATCCGTCCGGCGAGTGGCTGATGATGGACTTCGACGGCCGCAGTGCCGCGTACAGTCTGGAGATGCTCAGCGAGGTGGATCTGGCCTATGCGCAAACGGTACACAAGGCCCAGGGCAGTGAGTACCGCTGCGTGGTAATGGCGGCGATGCCCGCAGCGCAGTCCCTGATGGTGCGGGGCGTACTGTACACAGCGCTGACCCGGGCCCGGGAGCTGCTGATCTTGGTGGGAGATGACGCTGCCGTCCGGGCCATGGCGGAAAATGACCGCCAGCAGCGGCGCTATTCCGGGCTGCGGTGGCGTCTGGCGCACTGTCAAAAGGATCATAAGGAATAACATCTGCCCCGTGCGGTTTCCCAACCGGATTCTGCGCGGGGCAGCAGTTTCACTGTGTCGGGGTTTATCTGAAAATACGATAAAGAAAAATATCTGATTTCCAGATACATATACTCATCCATAGGTGATGCGTATGCGTACGGAAATTTTGAAATACGGCAGAATCCGGGATATTCGGATTGACCGCGGACTGACACAGGAGCAGGTAGCTCAGATCCTGCATGTCAGCCAAAATACCTATTCCCAGTATGAGATCGGAACGACACGGTACCCATTGGATGCCGTTGTGACACTGGCGGAGTTTTACGGCGTCAGCGTGGACTACCTGGTGGGCCTGACGGACGAGCCCGCGCCATATCCCCGGCGGAGGAATGTCCGGTGAGCATTGAGATCGCACGGCTGGATCTGCTGTTTCCGCGCCGATGTCCGCTTTGCGGTGCTGTTTGGGCTGGTGGTGCCTGCCCACAGCCGGAAGTCCGGCATGGAAGGATGAGCTGCACGGTGATCGCAGCGAAGGAGTCTGTCTCCTTCGCTGCTTTTTTGCATGGATTAGGACAAATGGTCCAAAATAATAAAGTACAATGTGTCCTAGAATAGAATCATTTTGGTGATGGATATGATTCTAAGGATTCGGGACCTGCGGGAAGACCGGGACCTGAAACAGAGGGAAATTGCGGAACTGCTGCTCTGTGATCAGTCTTTGTATTCTAAATATGAGCGGGGCGAGCGAGAGCTGCCGCTGCATTTGGCCATCCAGCTGGCGGAGTTTTACGATGTCAGTGTGGACTACCTGGTGGGCCTGACGGACGAGCCCGCGCCGTATCCCCGGCGGAGGAATGCCCGGTGAGTATTTGGACCGTACTGCTGGATCTGCTGTTTCCGCCCCGGTGTCCGTTCTGCGGCAAGATTCAGGACAAGCAGGGTGTCTGTTCAATCTGTCAGAAAAACCTTCCCGTGACCCGGGAGGGAGAGTCGGTGCGCCTGTTGGAAGCCGGACTGCGCTGCGCGGCGCCGCTCTGGTATGAAGACCTTGCCCGGCAGGGACTGCTGCGCTTTAAATTTCACGATGGAATCTCGGCGGCGGACTGCCTGGGTGAGATGATTGCCCGATGCGCGGCGGAGGCCTTTTATGGGGAGTTCGATCTGGTGACGTGGGTACCGGTGAGCAGACGGAGATTGCGCAGGCGCGGATACGATCAGGCGGAGCTCCTGGCCCGGGCGGCATGCCGGGTGTGGCAGACGGAACCCAGCCGCCTTCTGCGCAAGTGCCGCCATACGCCTGCCCAGTCGGGACTGCGGGACGCCGCGCAAAGACGCAACAATGTGCTGGCGGCGTATGAGGCCGCAGACCCGGCGGGGATTGCCGGACACCGGATTTTGCTCATTGACGATATTTGCACCACCGGGGCCACACTCCGGGAATGTGCCCGGGTGCTGCGGGAGGCGGGAGCGGCGGATGTAATGTGCGCCGTGGCAGCGCGAACCCCGTCGGAAAAGCATGGAAAAACTGGAAAAAGTTCATAAAATGTGGTTGCAATCAAGAAATTTTGCCGCTATAATATCTCACGTATGATTGTAAGCGGAAAAACCGTTCATAATATTGTATAGAAAGATCAATGAGGTGGAATTTTATGTCCATGGCGAAGGATATCGGTATCGATCTGGGTACCGCATCGGTTCTGGTATATGTAAAGGGCAAGGGCATTGTCCTCAACGAGCCCTCCGTGGTGGCGCTTGATAAGAATACCGGCAAGCTGCTCAAGGTGGGCACCGAGGCCCAGGCCATGCTGGGCCGTACCCCCGGCAATATCGTGGCCATCCGTCCCCTGCGGGAGGGCGTGATTTCCGACTATGATATGACGGAGCGGATGCTCCGGGAGTTCATCCACAAGGTGGCGGGCGTGTCCTTCTTCAAGCCCCGGGTCATCATCTGTGTGCCCTCCGGCATCACCGAGGTGGAAGAGCGCGCCGTCATCGATGCCGGCATCCAGGCCGGCGCCCGGAAGGTGTATCTCATTGAAGAGCCCGTGGCGGCGGCCATCGGTGCGGGCATTGATATTGCCAAGCCGGACGGCCACATGGTGGTGGATATCGGCGGCGGCACGGCGGATATCGCCGTGATCTCCCTGTCCGGCGTGGTGGAGAGCGCCTCCATCAAGATCGCCGGCGACCAGCTCAATGAGGCGGTCGTGAAATATATGCGCCGCAAGCACAACCTCCTGGTGGGCGAGCGTACCGCCGAGGAGATGAAAAAGCAGATCGGCTGCGTCTTCCCCAAGGAAGAGGAAGAGACCATGGACGTCAAGGGCCGCTGCCTGCTGACGGGCCTGCCCAAGGTGGTTACCGTGTCTTCCACCGAGATGATGGACGCCTTCGAAGAGCCCGTGGAGCGCATTATGGAGGCCATTCACTCCGTGCTGGAGCGCACGCCCCCGGAGCTGGTGGCGGATATTTCCACCAACGGCATTGTCATGACCGGCGGCGGCAGCCTGGTTTCCGGCTTTGACAAGCTGGTCACCGCCCGTACCGGCATTCACACCGAGATTGCCGAAGATGCCATCTCCTGTGTGGCCCTGGGAACCGGCAAGAGCCTGGACTCCCTGAACAACATGCAGGATGGCACCATGAACCTCAGCCGCCGCAAGCAGATGAACTGAGGCGGTCCCACGAAATGGAAAAGGAGAAGGCCCGCCCGGCCTTCTCCTTGTTCTTTCTCAGATGCTGCCTTGCAGATAGGCTTCCCGCTGTGCCTGCCAGAACGCCCGGTCCTCCTCGCTCAGAGACCGCAGCACCCGGCAGGGATTGCCCGCGGCAATGACGCCGCCCGGCAGATCCTTCGTCACCACGGATCCGGCGGCCACCACGGTCTCCGGTCCGATGGTGACGCCCGGCAGCACGGTGGTATCCCCGCCGATCCAGACGCTGTCGCCAATGGTGATGGGCTTTCCGAATTCCAGTTCCAGGTTTCGAATCTGGGCAGTCAGCGGATGCCCCGCCGTATAGAGACTGACCCGAGGCCCTAAAAACACGTGATTGCCGATTACAATGGGTGCCACATCCAAAAAGATGCAGTCGTAGTTTGCAAAAAAGTGATCTCCGATGGTAATCTGGGTGCCGTAGTCACAGTGGAAAGGTGCTTCAATCCAACACTGCGTCCCCACATGTCCCAGCAGGGCCTGGAGCGTTTCCTGCTGATGCTGGGCATAGGCATCGTCCTCCGGACTTTGGGTATTGAAGCGGTGACACAGGCATTTGGCCCGCTGCCGTGCTTCCAGCAAGGCCGGATCTCCCGCATTGTACAGCGCACCGGAGAGCATGCGTTCTTGTTCCGTCATCCAATTCCTCCTCTTTCATGGACCTGTTTCTATGAAAGCACGCGGGAATGGCGGTGTCAACGCAAATCCCTTGCAATTTTTGCCGAATTTGATATAGTGAAACCAATGTTGCTTGCCGGAAGATGCAAGTTTTTGCCGAAGGAGGAGCGTATGGCCATTGAGATTATCACCGATTCCACCAGTGACCTGACGGCCCAGGAGGCCCGCGAGCGGAATGTGCACCTGATTCCCATGCGGGTCATTTTTGAAGATGGCGTTTATCAGGACGGCGTGGATCTGGATAAGGAGACCTTCTATGCCAAGCAGGCGGAGGCCAAGATTCTGCCCAAGACCACGCAGCTCAATCCCCAGGAATACTGCGATGTGTTTCAGCCGCTGCTGGATACCGGAAATGAAGTGGTGGCCATTTTGCTCTCGTCCAAGCTGTCCGGATCGTACCAGTCCGCCTGCGTGGCTGCGGGCATGGTAGAGGGCGTGGAGCGGCTGCACTTGGTGGATTCCCTCAATGTAACCATTGGGGAAGGACTCCTGGTCCGGGAGGCCGTGCGGCTGCGGGATGCCGGCGCGTCTGCCGCCGAGATTGTGGAACATCTGGAGCAGCTGCGGCCCCGGGTACGGTTTTTGGCATTTGTGGGAACACTGAAATATCTGAAGATGGGCGGACGGGTTTCGGCATCCGCGGCGGCACTGGGCACCATGCTGGGGATCTCACCGGTGGTGGCGATTGTAGACGGTGAGGTTCGTTCCGTGGGCAAGGTGCGGGGAAAAGCCAAAGCGCTGGACTACACGCTGGACTTTGCCGCGGCCTATCCCGTGGACAGCCGCTGCCCGGTGGTGTTTGGACACTCCCGCTGCCAGGAAGCCATGGACGAATACGCCCGGAAAGTGACGGCAGCCCTGGGCATCCACACCTATGAGTGGGACGAGCTGGGGGCTGTCATTGGGGCGCATGCCGGGCCGGGCTGCTGGGGCATGGCCTATGTGGGATTGAAATGAGGCAGGGCCGGGGCAGACGGCATTGTCTTTTGTTGCGAAAACAACTGAATGGCCGGACAATCCGGCGTATACTGTCATAATACCATAGGAAGCGGAAAAGAGCGCCTGGCGGCGCATGGAGGAAGTATGGAGCAATTCAAGCCAGTGACCAAGCAGGACGGTGCCAAGCTGCGCCGGTACTATGAGACATGCAACTACGGCATCTGCGAATATTCTGTGGGAACCAAGCTGATGTGGCGGCCGGTGCTGCATCCCGCCTGGGCTGAGATCGCCGGATGCCTGGTGGTGCGCAATGAGCATGACGGTCACTGGGTATTTGATTATCCTGTAGCGGGGCCCGAAGGGGATGAAGATGCTGCGCTGGATGCCATTGAGGCATACTGCCTGGAACAGGGGCGGGCACCGGTGATTTCCGTGGTGCCGGAGTGCAAGGCGGCCCGGCTGCTGGCCCGGTATCCGTATGTGCAGGTGAGCGACATCCGCACCTGGCGGGACTATGTCTATTACCGGGAGGATCTGCAGCTGTTTGCCGGACGGCGCTATTCCGGCCAGCGCAATCATATCAAAAAGTTCCGGACCCAGTGGCCGGAAGCGTATTTCCGTCCTCTGACCGGAAAGGATGAGGCGGTCATCGAGCAGTTCTGGAAGGATTATGAGGCGGAGTTCCCCAAAGGGGACAATGCCAAGGCCCGGGATGAGCTGCGCCTGGCCCGCCAGATGCTGAAGATGGCCGGAAAGTCCTGGTTCCGGGCGGGCGGCATGTTTGACGGGGAAAAGCTGGTGGCGCTGTCCCTGGCGGAAAAATGCGGGGATACCCTGATCATTCATATTGAGAAGGCGCTTTATTCCTATACCGGCGTGTATCCCACCCTGGTGCAGGAGTTTGCCTGTGCCTTTGGCGATGACTGCCAGTGGATCAACCGGGAGGACGACGCGGCGGACCGGGGCCTGCGGACTTCCAAGCTTCAGTATGGCCCGGCGAAGCTGGCGCCCAAATACTGCTTTGAACCCCGCAATGAACTGCTGACCCATGTGCGTGAAATTCCGGAGCTGAAAACCGAGCGGCTGACGCTGTCTGCTTTGACACCGGCGGATATCCCGGCCTATAATGCCCTGGTGCTGGATCAGGAGCGCAACCGCTGGTGGGGATATGACGATGTGGGCGGACTGGGCGGCCCTGTGGAGGAAAACAGCTTCTTCGAGGTGGCCCGCCGGGATTTTGAAAACCGGCAGGCGGTGAATTTCGCCATTCGTCTGGACGGCAAGCTCATCGGCGAGGCCGTTCTCTATCGGTTTGACTGCCGGGGCGGCGCGGAGCTGGGCTGCCGGATCGACTCCGCCTACGCCGGACACGGCTATGGCACAGAGGCGTTTACCGCTGTGGCCAACTGGGGACTGTACAAGGTTCATCTTTCCCGGGTGGTGGCCAAATGCTTCAAGGAAAATCAGGCCTCTTATCAGATGCTCTCCTCCTGTATGCGCAAAAAGGGAGAGGACGAGACGTTCTACTATTTTGAAAAACTGGTGTAAGGCCACAGCAGCAGCCGGCGGGATTCCGCCGGCCGCTGTTTTTTTGGCAGATCCGGAAGGCCGTGTACCGGCCGGCGGCAGAAGAGCCGTGTGAAATGAGCAGATCAGAACAATGCCGCATCCATACCACTGACAAATGGTACGGATGCGGCATTTCTGCACGGTTATGCGGGGGCTTTGGGCGTCCAGCGGACTTCTCTTTGAGGACGCACCTGCAGGTCGATGATATCCCGGGCATCGTAGAACTGACTATACCAGCTCAGCACCTTGTCGCTGCCCCGCAGGGTGGTGCCGTCGGGATGGAGCCGGTCGCAGATCACGGCACAGATATCCTGCTTGATATAGCTGAAGCTGTTGATGCCTACGGAGCAGAAAACGCGGAAGCCCTGGCTTTGCAGATACTGGAACACGGGGCCGGTGTTCTGCCAGTCGTTTCCATCGGGACGCTCTCCATGCGGATAGAAGAGAATGGTGGTGGGGCCGACCAGACTGCCCACCTCATCAAACCAGCGCTGGGTATCGGCCTGGATGCTCTCCAGGGATTTGGTGCCCAGACGGATGTGACCCCAGGTGTGGCTGCCGAAGGTCCAGCCGGTGCGCTTGAGTTCGGCAATGATGGGCTTGACGGCCTCAATTTCCTTCTGCCGGTTGGCCTCCTGGGCCTGGGTCCAGCTCTTGGTATCCGTCTGCGTCCGGTAGCCGAGAATGCCCTCATAGCCTGTCAGGCTCAGACAGCCCTTGGCGCCAAAGGGAGAAAAGTCGGGGTGCTCCTCCACAAACTTGTCCAGGATGGGAATGGCGTCCAGATCCCGGGAGATCACTTCCTGGCCCTGCGGGTCCAGTCCCCAGGAGGCGATTTTGCCGTCCTCCCCCAGGATGAGCTTGTGGGTAAAGCCGTTGGAGAGCATGTATTCATAATAGTTGGTATCGTCAAAGGAGAGAATCAAAGGCTTGGTTCCCTCCGGCAGATAGAGCGTGTTGCGCACCATGGTGGGCTGGCCGTCTTCTCCGGTGACCTCGCTCCACACGTCCGCAATGTCCACCAGGACATAGCCCCGGTCATAGACACTCTGCAGGATTTTGCGGTATTCATCAGCGGTGACCATGTAGTCGTCGATGCCGTCAGACTGCGCATCGCCATCGAATGCCAGTTCCGGATAGGCAACTACCGGGTGAAAAAACAGATGCTCCACAATGCCGTCATAAGCCGTGTAGGTGACGCCGTCCCGGCTTCCGCCCTCCGGCATGACGGTGGGATCCAAAATCGTGTAAGGCTCCGGTTCGGGCTCGGGCTCCGGTTCCGGGGTTTCTGCCGGGCTGCCGGCAGAAGATTCCGGACTGTCATCAGAAGCGCTGCAGGCGGGAAGCGCGGCAAGCAGCAGCAAGGCCAGCAAAAGAGCGGTCAAACGTCGCATCAAAGAACTTCCTTTCCATGGTTGTCGAATGAAATCGAACAGAGTATAACAGATCTCTCATGGAAAAGAAGAACAAAAGGATGACAAATCCCGGCTTGTCAGCGCTTGTCGCCGGGACGGCAGAGCAGGGCCATGACGACGCCGGAAACCACTGCTGCGGTAATGCCGCCGGCTGCCGCGCTCAACCCGCCGGTGAGTACGCCCAGCCAACCATCGGCCGCTACGGCCTTTTTGACGCCTTCAGCCAGTAAATGGCCGAAGCCGGTGAGAGGGACTGTCGCGCCGGCACCGCCCCATTTTGCCAGCGGTTCATACAGCCCCAGGGCGCTGAGCAGTACGCCGCTGACCACATAGCCCGTCAAAATCCGGGCAGGGGTCAGGCAGGTGCGGTCGATCAAGATTTGTCCGATGGCGCAGAGGATGCCGCCGCATAGGAATGCGTTGAGATAATCCATGAAAAGTTACCTCCCAAGGAGATTTGAACTCAGGCCTGAAAACAGAGTGCATGGCACACGCCGGGAATGGATTCTCCCTGAAAACTGGAGGTGGGGGAGAGCAGTGCCCCCGTAGGAGCAAATAGAATCCGCTTCCAGAGGCCCCGGCGCAGCTGCGTGAGCAGATACCCGTTGAGTACGGATGCCGAGCAGCCGCAGCCGGAGGCTCCGGCGTGCATGTCCTGACGTTCCCGGTCATACAAAAGCAGGCCGCAGTCCTGATAGCGGTTTCCCAATTCCACCCCCTGCTGGGCAAAGAGATCCAGGACGATCCGGTGTCCCAGTTCTCCCAGATCCCCGGTGAGGATCAGATCATAGTCATCCGGGCGTGTGCCGGTGTCGCGGAAGAAGGCGGAGAGGGTATCGTAGGCTGCGGGAGCCATGGCAGCGCCCATATTGTTGGCGTCCGTGATCCCTTTGTCCACCACTTTTCCGCAGGTGACATGGGTGATATAGGGACCGGATCCGCTGCTGCGCAGAATGGTGCAGCCTGCGGCGGTGGCAGTCCACTGTGCTGTGGGGGAACGCTGGCTTCCATAGGGCACCGGCATGCGGTACTGCCGTTCTGCGGTGCAGAAATGGGAGCTGGTCATGGCGGCTACGGTATCGGCAAATCCGCCGTCAATGAGCAGAGCTGCCAGGGAGAGGGATTCTCCCATGGTGGAGCAGGCGCCGTAGAGGCCGTAGAACGGAATACCAAACTCCCGCACACTGAATGAGGAGCCGATGCACTGGTTCAGCAGGTCGCCGGCCAGAATATAGTCCACATCCTCCGGCTGCACCCCGGCCCGTTCCAGCGCTCGTTTCAGCACGCGTTTTTGCATAGTGGACTCGGCTTTTTCCCAGGTTTTCTCCCCGAAGAATGCGTCGTCGCACAATTCGTCGAAGTAGTCCTTCAGGGGACCTTGGCCTTCAAATTTTCCGCCGATATTGGCAAAGGCCGCTACGGAAGGAGGATGTTCCAGCGCCACGGTTTGCCGGCCCAGACGTTTATGATTCATAAAAGCCACCTCGGTTTGATGGAGTTTCCTTAGGATTTCCCAAAAGCGGCAAAAATATCACGGCCCGGCGGTGCGCAAGCACCACCGGACCGTGATTTAGTCTGATTCATATTGAACGGGCGAGACGCAGCCATAGCAGCTGTCCCGGCTTTCATGCTGACGGACACCGCACCGGGGATGTGTGATGGTTTCCCGGATGCGGGCAGGGAACACTGCCCGTGTGGTGTTTGGAGGACAATTTGGGGCGCCGCAGTGCAACGGCACGCTTATGTATAGGAGCGCTCCACGTTGACCACGGCATAGTAGTTTCCATCCAGAGCGCGGACAGCGGACTTGATCTTGGAGGCGACTTCCTCATCAGACAGGCGGAACCCAAAGGGGACCACGGCATCGAAGATGACGTTGGTGTGGGTGGGGCCGGAGACCATGCGGAAATCGTGGATGGAAATGTCGTCGTCAATGCACTTTACCAATGTGGCCACCCGCTGGCGGGTTTGCTGGGTAATCCCATCGTCGGTCACCACAGGGTCCATGTGGATGACGGCGTCGCAGCCCAGTTTCTCCCGCAGTTCCCGCTCTACGTTGTCGATTTCATCGTGGAGTTCCAGAACATTTTCGGAAGCGGAGACTTCCGCATGGAGGGAGATCATGACCCGGCCGGGGCCGTAATCGTGCACAATCAGGTCGTGAATGCCGATGATGGACGGATGTGCCAGAACCAGCTCCCGGATCCGGGAGACGAATTCGTGGGTAGGCGGTGTGCCCAGCAGGGGATCGATGGTCTCCTTGGCGGCACCATAGCCGGACCAGAGGATGAAACAGGCCACCAGAATACCGCACCAGCCGTCAATCATCACATGGAAGAACTGCCCCGCCAGGGTAGCTGCCAGGACGGCGGTGGTGGCGATGCTGTCGCTTAAAGAGTCAATGGCAGTGGCCATCATGGCGGAGGAGTTGAGCTTTTTCCCCAAACGGTGATTATACAGGGCCATGTAGAGTTTTACCGCAATGGAAACACACAGGATTGCCAGGACTAGGGGACTGGAGTCCACCGGAGCGGGGTGCAGAATCTTCTCTACGGAGGATTTGCCCAGTTCGAAGCCCATCAGCAGAATCAGCACCGATACCGCCAGACCGGAGAGGTATTCAAAGCGTCCATGGCCGAAGGGATGGTGGACATCCGGCTTTTGGCCGGCCAGATGAAAGCCCAGCAGCGTCACGCAGGAACTGCCTGCATCGGAGAGGTTATTGAATGCGTCGGCGGTGATGGCGATGGAGCCGGAGAGGGTTCCGGCCAGAAATTTACCCAGGAAGAGCAGCACGTTTAGTCCGATGCCCACGGCGCCGCAGAGAATGCCGTAGGCTTTGCGCAAAGCTGCCTCATCTTCCTGGGGTTTGATCAACAGCCGCGCCAGCAGTGAAATCATATTGTTCCATTCCTTTCTGTGGGAAAACGAAATAAAAAGGTATTTCCCTCAGAGTATGCATGCCCGGCAAAAAGATGCCGGTTTTTATTTGCCGGGGATGACCAGTTTCATATGGCAGCACAGATCGTCCAGATCCCGGTCCGTAGCGGCGGGAATCCGCAGCCGGGCGCCGCAGTCCCGGCATACCAGATCCACTGCGGAGCGCCGGATCTCCATGCCGCAGCGAGTGCTGCCGCAGGCACAGGTGATACCGCCGGGCCTGGCGGCAATGTCCTTGAGCTCCGAGAGAATTTCATACATGATGACATTGTCCGCAAACGCTTCCGGTTCTTCCTGCTGCTGTTTTTCCTTTTCGGCGAGAATCACCAGCTCCCGCAGGTTCTTTTCCACAATGCCCTCGGGGCCGATAAAGCAGCAAAACTGCTTGGTTTGGGAACAAGCCAGGGCAGTGGCGCCATGGAGCATCCGCTCCGGCGGGCAGATTGCCATATGGGTTTCGGAGCACAGGCCGCAGGGGACATACACCCGGTAATCCCGGCCGTCATACTCGGTACGCAGTACGCTGCCGCCGCATTCGCAGGCGATCTCCGCGTCGGAGGCCTCCAGGGCAAATATGGAACGGGTTCCCATTACCGGTTTGCCGCATTTGGGACACAGGTATCCGAAGGTCCGCATCTCCTCGCTCATGGTAAAGCACCTCATTTACAGTTGGATTCAATCTTTTTATTATATCATTTGCAGGCAGGATTGTCCAGCTAAAACCTGCTGCCCTCTTGCGTCTCATGCCGCAGTACGGTACAATAATATGGCAGATCAGAGAGGAGGGGCGGCATGAAGGTTACAGGACGTTTTGCGCCATCGCCCAGCGGACGGATTCATCTGGGTAACATTCTATGCTGTCTGTTGGCATGGCTGTCGGTCAGACAACAAGCGGGACGCATGGTTTTGCGGATCGAGGATCTGGACACGGCCCGCTGTCCCCAGCGGTATGCCCGGCAGATGATGGAGGACCTGCACTGGCTGGGGCTGGATTGGGATGAAGGGCCGGAAATTGGCGGCTCCAACGGTCCGTATTTTCAAAGTCAGCGGACAGATCGCTATCAGGCAGCGCTGGAGCGGCTGGAAGCACAAGGGCTGGTCTATCCCTGTTTCTGCACCCGGGCGGAGCTCCATGCCGCCAGTGCGCCCCATCGGGAGGATGGACAGGTGATCTATCCGGGGACTTGCCGGAATCTGTCTGCTGCGCAGGTTGCGGAGCGGTCTTTGCGCCGGGCCCCGGCGCTCCGCCTGCGGGTGCCGGAGGAGGAAATCGGATTTACCGACGGGCATTTGGGGACAGTTCGGGAGAATCTGGCCCATACGTGCGGGGATTTTCTTCTGCGCCGGTCGGATGGGATGTTTGCCTATCAGCTGGCGGTGGTGGTGGATGACGCCGCCATGGGAATCCGCGAGGTGGTCCGCGGAGCGGACCTTTTGGATTCCACACCCCGGCAGCTGTACCTTTACCGTCTGCTGGATCTGACGCCGCCGTCTTTTTGTCACGTGCCTCTGCTGCTGGCGCCGGATGGGCGGCGGCTTTCCAAGCGGGATGCGGATGCAGGACTGGAAGTGCTCCAGGGGCGGATGAGCGCACAGGCGGTATTGGGAAAGCTGGCGTATCTGGCGGGCTTCCACCCTTCGGCGGAGCCGGCCAGTGCCTGGGAGCTGCTGGCGGAATTTGACTGGGACAAGGTTCCCCGGACCGATATCCGCCTGCCGGAACATTTTTTTGAACGCTGAGATATATATCAAAACAGGCCGTTCCCTCGGAGAAACGGCCTGTTTTTTTCTGTAAGACTAACAAAAATTCAGTTCTCAGGAATATTTGCCTCCGGGATGTCCACTTCGGGCATCAGTTCCCGGCTGACCACTGTGAGCATTTCCTCCAGCTTGGCACATTCCTCAGGGGAGAAACGATCGGCAATACGGTCCATGACCTGGACCATATAGCTGGTGGAGATGTTGTAGTAGTCGATATACTTTTGGGTAACCTCCAGATGGTATTCCCGCCGGTCGTCGGGAGACTGGACTTTGCGGATATATCCCTTCTTGACCAGGCTGTTGACCTTGTAGGCGGCGTTGGGAGGGGAGATGCGCATGAAGGTGGCGAACTCGTTGACTGTGGGGCTGCCCAGAGCCTGGATTGTTTCCATGCAGAAGGTTTCCACAGTCGTCAAACTGGCCTCCCGATCCTGGAAGCGCCGAAAGATCTCCTGGTAGAAATGCAGTTTAAATTTGGTATACACGTTAAAAAATGCGTTTTTCAGCATTCGGTTCCCCCGCTTTCCGGCCATATTCCCAATGAGGTACAGCGCTCCTGGGAGAAACCGGCAGATTATTTTGTGCCGACAGCAAAGGTCAGCTCCGCGGTACAGGCCAGCTCGCCGTTGACAGTGGCGCGGCATTCACCCACACCCACCGGACCACGGCGCTTGGTCAGCACACATTCCATTTCCAGGACATCGCCGGGAACGACTTTATGCTTGAACCGTGCGTTTTTCACACCACCGAAATACGCGATCTTACCCCGGTTTTCCGGCAGAGATAGAATGGCGATGGCGCCCACCTGGGCCATGGCCTCCAGAATCAGCACGCCCGGCAGGACATGTTCCTGGGGAAAGTGGCCGCAGAAGACCGGTTCGCCGACGCTGACGCACTTGATGCCCTTGGCCCACTGGCCGGGCTCATAATCGGTGATCCGGTCCACCAGGGCGAAGGGGAACCGATGGGGCAGGATCTCAGCAATCTGATTGGAATTGAGTTCCATATTACGCCTCCCACTTCTTCATCAGCAGGCTGCCGTTGTGGCCGCCGAAGCCCAGAGAGTTGGACATGGCATAGTGCACGTCGGCATTGCGGCCCACACCCGGCACCACGTCCAGGTCGCAGGCCTCGTCTTTGACCTGGTAGTTGATGGTGGCGGGCAGGAAGCCGTCCCGCAGGGTCAGCGCGGTGAAGATAGCCTCCACAGCGCCGGCGGCACCCAGCATATGACCGGTCATGGATTTGGTGGAGCTCATGGCCAGCTCGTAGGCGTGAGCACCAAAGACCGTCTTGACGGCGGCGGTTTCACCGGCGTCATTGAGGTGGGTGGAGGTGCCGTGGGCGTTGATGTAGTCCACAGAATCGGGGTTGGTCTGGCCGTCGGAGAGGGCCAGGGCCATGGCCTTGGCACCGCCGCTGCCGTCGGGCAGGGGGGCAGTCATGTGGTAAGCGTCACAGGTAGCGCCGTAGCCGGTAATTTCGGCATAGATCTTGGCGCCCCGGGCCAGTGCATGCTCCAGCTCTTCCAGCAGCAGCACGCCGGCGCCCTCGCCCAGCACAAAACCGCTGCGCTCGGCGTCAAAGGGAATGGATGCCCGGTTGGGATCCGTGGCCTGGGACAGGGCCTTCATGGATGTGAAGCCGCCGATGGCCAGGGGGGTGACGCTGGCTTCCGTGCCGCCGCAGAGCATCACGTCGGCGTAGCCGTCACGGATATAGTGGAAGGCATCACCCACCGCATTGGTGCCGCCGGCACAGGCGGTAACGGGGCAGGTGCACATGCCTTTGAAGCCGTGGTCGATGGCGACCTGACCGGCAGCCATGTTGCAGATGCCCGTGGGGATATAGAACGGAGATACCCGGTCCCAACCCTTTTCCTTGCCTTTGTCGTGCTCCGCTTCGGTGATGGACAGCCCGCCGATGCCGCTGGAAATGATTACGCCGCAGCGGTCGGGGTCTGCGTTCTTGATGTCAAAGCCGGCGTCAGAAATGGCCTCCCGGGCGGCCACTACAGCAAACTGCGTGAACCGGCCCATACGCTTGGCCTCCTGGCGGCCCAGCAGGGTTTCGGCTTCAAAGCCTTTCACTTCAGCCGCCAGCTTCACCTTCATTCCGGAAGGGTCGAACTGGGTGATAGGCGCCACGCCGCACACGCCGTTTTTCACGGCCTGCCAGCTCTCCAGCGCAGTAAGGCCAATGGGGGTGACGGCCCCCAGGCCGGTGATGACGACTCTGCGTCGATCCATAGTGGTAACCTCCTGTGAAATCAATCAGATAAGATGGCGGCGCAAGTCCCATAACTGGCTGCACACGCCGCCGTCCTGCGGCCCACAGCGGCCGCGCAGAATAAACAGATGAATGGGGGGAAGTGCGTGCGAAAGGGAGAATCTCCGCAGCTCCCGGTTACATGGCCATACCGCCGTCCACGCACAGTACCTGACCGGTGATGTAGCCGGACTCCTCGGCTGCCAGGAAGGCAATGGCACGGGCGACGTCCTCCGCCTGGCCCAGCCGTCCCATGGGGATGGAGGCCAGCGTGGCGGTCTTGGCGGCTTCCGGCATCGCGGCAGTCATGTCGGTTTCGATGAAGCCGGGGGCGATGGCGTTGACCGTTACGCCCCGGGAGGCCAGCTCCTTGGCCAGGGACTTGGTCATGCCGATGACACCGGCCTTGCTGGCGGCGTAGTTGACCTGTCCGGCATTGCCCCGGACACCCACCACGCTGCTCAGATTCACAATCCGGCCGTAACGCTGGCGCATCATCTGACGGGCCACGGCCTTCATGCACAAAAACGTGCCCTTGAGATTGGTGGCGGTCACGGCGTCAAAGTCCTCTTCCTTCATGGTCATCAGCAGACCATCCCGGGTGATGCCGGCGTTGTTGACCAGAATATCGATCCGGCCAAAAGCGGTGGTGGCGGTGTCCACCAGGGTTTTCACCTGGGCGCTGTCGGAGACGTCGCACTTCACCGTCAGCACGGAAGCACCCAGTGCTTCGCACTCAGAAGCAGTGGCACGGGCGGCTTCTTCATTGCCTGCATAGCAGAGCACCACATTGGCGCCGCCCCGGGCCAGCTCCAGGCACACGGCCCGGCCGATGCCCCGGCTGCCGCCGGTGACAATGGCGGTTTTTCCGGAAAAATTCATACCTGCTCCTCCTTTACCATCCGAACGAGCGCCTCCACATCGGCCACCGTTTCCACGGCGTAGACGGGCATATCGGGGACGGTTTTCTTCACAAAGCCGCTCAGTGCCTTGCCGGGGCCGATCTCCACCAGAGCGTCCAGACCCATGGCGGCCATCTTGCGGATGGAATCCTCCATAAATACGCTGCTTTGTACCTGGCGCACCAGCAGCTCGGGAATGGTCACATCGTCGCCCTTGACATCACCCAGGCAGTTGAAGATCACAGGGATCTGGGGCTGGGCAAAGGTGACGGAACGGAAATACTCCTCCAGAGCCGCGCCTGCGGGTGCCATCAGCGGCGTGTGGAACGGACCGCTGACCTTGAGGGGCAGGCACCGCTTGGCGCCCTTTTCCTTGGCCAGGGCGGCGGCTTTCTCCACGGCGGCCTTTTCACCGCCGATGACCAGCTGGCCGGGGCAGTTGTAGTTGGCAATCACCACGCAGCCCAGTGTACCGGCTTCCTCGCAGGCTTCCTGCAACGGAGCCCGGTCCAGGCCCAGAACCGCGATCATGGCGCTTTCCCGGCCTGCGGCGGCCTCTTCCATGGCCTTACCCCGGAAGGCCACCAGCTTGACAGCCTGAGCGGCATCAAAGACGCCGGCGGCATGCAGAGCGGAGTATTCGCCCAGGGACAGTCCTGCGGCCACGGCGGGCGTGATGCCCTGCTCCCGCAGCACAGCAGTCAGACCGGCAGCGAAGGCCACCATGCAGGGCTGGGTGTAGCGGGTCTGATTGATGACCCCCTGAGAATCGGTAAAGGAGACCTCCTTGAGGTCAAAGTCCACCTGGGCGCTGTCGATGACGGCGCGGAAGGCGGGATACGCTTCGTACAGGTCTGCTCCCATTCCGGGGTGCTGGCTGCCCTGTCCGGCATACAAGAAACCGAGCTTCATGGCGCGGTCCTCCATTCATTCATGATCTGGTCCATCTGCTCCTGGACCGTGGAGAGGGTGTTGATCTCCCCGGCGCCCGCGCCGCAGAAGAACAGCCCGTTTTCCCAATCGCCCCGGGCAGCGGCCATCAGGGCTTTGGAAATGCAGTAGGGGGCGGTTTTGGGGTCACAGGCGGAAAGACACCGGATGCACCGGTCCACCGGCGGCTGTGTTCCTGCCTCCACCCGCTGGATCAGGGGGCTGTGCAGCGCCCGGCCCGGCA
>CABUDN010000031.1 GCA_902490355.1 uncultured Oscillibacter sp. | reverse complement strand
GAGAATCATGAAGCGCAGTGAAACGAGCCCCAACCGCAAGGCCTTTCCGAAATTTCTGAAATGGCTGCTCATCAGTGCCGTATTTGGATTTTGCGTCGGCATCGCCAGCGGCATTCTGGATGATCTGGACGTCGGCGTATGGCTCACCGATGGCCTGATCCGTCTGCTGACCGTCATCGCTCCCTGGGGAATTCCCATCAGCTCCGTGGTGCTGCTGGGCAACTGCCTGTGGCATTACCGCTCCGCAAAATCGCTGTTTGACCGCTGGGACGGTGAGGACGACTCCGCCCCGGAGGAGGCGGACCGGAAGCTCAATGTGGTGCTGCTGTGCTCCACTCTGGCTCTGATCCTGGATTTCTTTTTCCTGGCGGTGAGTGTTGTGTACATTGACAGCGGAATCCAGTCCCTGCTCATTGTGGGAGAGCTGGTCCTCTCCCTGATTCCGGTGACTCTGGCCCAGCAGAAAACCGTGGACCTGACCCGGCGAATGAATCCGGAAAAGAAAGTCAGCGTCTACGACACGAAATTTCAGGAGAAGTGGTACGAGGTCTGTGACGAGGCGGAGCGGGCCCAGATCGGCCAGGCCTCCTTCCGCGCCTTCCGGACCGTCAATGTGTTTTGTCCGTTTTTGTGGATGGCACTTTTGTTTTTGAGTTTTGTCTTTCCCATTGGCCTGATGCCCATGGTCGCGGTGCTGCTGGTATGGGCCGTACTGGAAGTGAGTTATATTTTCGAGTGCATGCGCCTGGCCAAACGAAAGGCGCGCTCATAACCAGTGCCGCTCCGATGGTTCCCTTCCTCTCCCGCGGCAGGTGCCGGCGCCTGCCCGTCTTTCCGCCCATTTTGCACATCATGGCGCGCGTCTTGCAAGACGCGCGCCATTATGATATGCTGACACTGTTGCAAAGGAGGTG
Organism: uncultured Oscillibacter sp.; assembly: GCA_902490355.1. Taxonomy (GTDB): domain Bacteria; phylum Bacillota; class Clostridia; order Oscillospirales; family Oscillospiraceae; genus Oscillibacter. Next base: position 18,591 of record CABUDN010000031.1, on the reverse strand, counting down.
CGGCAGTGGACCTTTCCCAAAAGAAATTATTTTTGCTGGACCTGGATGGAACCCTTTACCTGGAGGAAACCCTGCTGCCCGGGGCGGCGGAATTTCTGGAATATGTCCGCAGCCGGGGCGGGTGCTACCGGTTTTTGACCAACAATTCTTCCCGGGGCGTGGATGCAGGACTGGAGAAAATGCATCGGCTGGGCGTCCCGGCAGTGCCGGAGGAGTTTCTCACCGCCGTGGAGGCCACCATCCACTACCTGCGGACTGTGCGCAGTCCCAAAGACATATACTACCCGGTGGGAACCGCGTCGTTCTGCCGTCAGCTGGCCCAGGCGGGCTTCTCCCTGCGGGATACTCCAACAGAGGATGTCACCGCCGTTCTGGTGGGATATGACACCACCCTGACCTATGAAAAAGTGCAGGATGCCTGCCGCCTGCTGTGCCGGGGCGCAGACTTTCTGGCCACCAACCCGGACCTGGCCTGTCCCACCCTGTTCGGCTTCGTGCCGGACTGCGGCTCCATCTGTACCATGCTGGAAAACGCCTGCGGCCGCAAACCCGTCTTTATCGGCAAGCCCGACCCCACCATGATTCGTCTGGCCTGGGCGCAGACCGGATATGGCCCCGCCGAAACCCTGATGGTGGGAGACCGGCTCTACACGGATATCGCCTGCGGCGTTCACGCCGGAGTGGATACCGCCCTGGTCCTGACCGGGGAAGCCACCGCCGCAGACGCGGCGGTCTCTGACACGCCGCCCACTGCTGTCTATGAAAACATGGCGCAGCTGCTTGCAGCTTTGCGTCAGGCCGACCATGAGAAAGGAGCAACTGCTTGAAACGATCCAAACAGGAAAAACGCTGGCTGAAGAAAACGTTTAAGGAAGCCATGGACAAGGAACTGCGCGAGCACAAAAGTTCCTTCATCGTCTTCTCCATTCTGCGTTCTTTGGTTCTGGTCATCCTGGTACGTCAGCTGTTCATGGCCCATTACGAAGCCGCTTTCTTCTGCATACTGACCATCGTACTGCTGTATGTTCCCAGCTGGGTGCAGGTGCGCCTGCGGATTGAACTGCCCCCGGCATTGGAGATCACGATTCTATGCTTCATCTTTGCCGCAGAAATCCTGGGAGAAGTGAACGCCTTCTATGTTCGGGTGCCCAACTGGGACACCATGCTGCATACCCTGAACGGATTCCTTGCCGCCGCCGTGGGCTTCTCTCTGGTTTTGCTGCTCAATGACGACGACCGTCTGACCTTCCACCTCTCTCCCTTTTTCCTGGCTTTGGTGGCCTTCTGCTTCTCCATGACCATCGGTGTGCTGTGGGAATTTTTCGAGTTCGCGATGGATTGGTTTTTCCACACGGATATGCAGAGAGATACCGTGGTCCACGCCATTTATTCCGCCAGTCTGGACGCCACCCGCAGCAACAAGGTCGTCTCCATCCGGGACATTCAGGACGTGCTGATTCACGGGGAGAGCCTGGGTCTGGGCGGATACCTGGACATTGGCCTGATCGATACCATGAAGGATCTGATCGTCAATTTTATCGGCGCAGTTGTCTTCTCCGTCACCGGATTTTTCTATGCGCTGAGCAAGGGCCGGAAACGGACGCCTGCCCAGAATTTCGTCCCCAGCAAAAAAACAGCGGACCGGGATTATCTCGCTCAGGTGCGGGAGGAATCCACTCCGCCGGCTCCTCCGGCAGATTCTCCTTCCGACCAACCCCCTCCCTCAGCGGAAGCATAACAAACGGGACGGCAGCCCAAGGGCTGCCGTCCCGTTTTCTTAATCGTCGTATTCCGATTCCGCCTTGAGAATGGTCCCGGTGGCTGCATCCACCTCATACTCGTACTCCATGCCGCCGGCCCGGAATTCGATCTCGTAGACCGTGCGCCCGTCATCGCGATCCCGTTCGCACTTCATTTCGCTCACCGCTCCGGCCTGAACACCGGCATGGTTCAAAGCCGCCGTCTGGGCTGCCTGGGCTCCGATATCGCCGGAGGCTGCCCCGCTGCCCGTCTGGGTTCCGGAGGAAGTCTGGCTTCCGGTGGAAAGGACGGGCAGGTTCTGGCCGTCCCGCTCGGCCTTGACAATCTTGCCGTCCGAGGCCCGCACTTCATACTCATACTCCACGCCGCCGCCCCGGAATTCCACTTCGTAGAGCAGCTGCCCGTCATCATATTCGCCTTTGACTTCCAGGCCCAGAGCATTCTCTTTCTGAACACCCGCATCCGCCAAAGCAATGGAGAGGGCCTTCTCCTGTCCGATGGACTGGCTGGGATCCAGAGTCGGAATCCGGCCGGCCCCGGCTGACGATCCCACATCCGCCGGCCCGCTGAGCACCGCGCCGGAATAGGCGTCCACCAGATATTCAAACTCTCCGTAAGCTGTCAGCAGCTCCACCTCATAGTGGGCCGGAACCTCATCCAGCTCCGGATCCACATCCCGGGTTATCACATCCGCATCCGAGATCCCGGCATAGGTCTGGGCCGCGGAGGCCGCCGCATCCGTCCCAACCGGCATGCCCGGCGCTCCGGTTTGAATCAGCTGATCCAGCTCTTCCACCGTCAGGGCAGCCAGGGCGTCAAAATCCAGCGCACTGTTGAGAGCCTGCACCTGCTGCACCAGGGCAGCCTTTCCCACCGAAATTTGGCTGGTCTTCGCCTGCTCTTCCAGTGCAGCGTCGGAAGTCAGAGTCTGGCTGAGCACGGCCGCACCGGCGGAGGCATTGGTCAGGGCGGCATCCACTTCCGCCGTCAGAGACGTCTCCAGCCGGGAAGCCCGCTGCACGTCATCATCTTCCACCGAAATCAGGATCGCAGTGGAAATCCGGTCCAGATACCCGTGCTGCAGCAGAGACCCCACAATGGCGTTGACCGCCACAGTCAGCTGGGTCTTGCGCAGGTCCATCCCTTCCAGGATCTCCTCCGCCTCGGCATTGAGGGCCTGCGCCTCCAGAACAATCTCCTTTTGATTGACCTGAAGCTGAATGCTGGGGTTGACGTCCAAAGACACCACGGAGGCCACCGCGTGGCTCGTCTGCCAGCCGTGCAGGCCGAAGCCGCCGCACAGCAAAATCGCCAGCATGGCCGCTGCCGCCCAGGCCGTCCGCGGACGGCGCCGCCGGGAAGGCGGTGCGAAGGGAACCACCTTGTCACGGTTCTGCGGCCCGCAATCGGCCAGAATCCGGTCCAGGTCCTGCGGCGCAGCATGATCCATCGCTTGATACAGTTTCTGTTCCAGTTCGCTCACGTCAGTTTCCCTCCTTCCATGCCTGCTGCAGTTTTTTCATTGCCCGGCTGTATTTCGACAGCACGGTGGGAAGCGGCATCCCCAGCAGCACCGCAATCTCCCGGTGCTTTAATCCGCTCAGGGCGTGAAGCGTCACCACCTGACGTTCCTCATCTCCCAGGGCGTTGAGCAGGGATTCCAGCACCAGCCGGTCCTCCTGCGTCACATCCGGCCGGTGGGCAAAGCGGTCCCCCGCCTCCTCCAGGGACTGGGTACGGCTTTGACGGCGCAGATGGTCCATGGCCAGATTCCGGACAATGGTCATCATCCAGGCCATGGGCTTTCCCTGGGAGCGGTAATCCCCTGCGGCGTTCCACACCTGCAGATAGGCGTCGTGCAGCACGTCCTCAGCGTCATGGGGGCTTTTGAGTATGGATAAGGCAAATCCGTAAACCGCAGGCCGGGTGCGGTCATAGAGCTGTGCCAGGGCCTCCTGGCTGCCCTGGGCAATCCGGGCAATACAGCCATCCAGCGCAGCAGCGGCCCCGGCGTCCGGCGCCGCCGCAGTCATGAACATGATCATGGCGCTCCTCCTCTTCATCCAGATAACGATGGAAGCCGCCTGTTTATTGCACAGCCGCGGCAAAAATTTTTCTCTTCTCCAGTATAGCATGCTCGTCATGGAATGGAAGTAAAAAAATGCTCCACACCCGCCGCAGCTCCCTGTGCCATTGGAAACGGGCAGCATCCCGGGGCGCACGCAAAAGGACGGCGCGGCCGATGGCCGCGCCGTTCTCTGCTTCGTTTTATCCGTTCAGCCCACGGACTTCCAGTGCTTATCCACATGGTTGAGGATTTCGCAGCCGTCCTCCGTCACCAGCACCAGGTCTTCCACCCGCACGCCGAACTCATTGGGAAGGTACACGCCCGGTTCGATGGAGAAGATCATGCCCGGCCGGGCCTCCACGTCGGCGGTAGCGCTGACGTCGCCCTGCTCGTGCTCCGTCTGGCCGATGAAGTGTCCCAGACGGTGGGTGAAGTACTCTCCATATCCCGCGGCGGCAATATGGTCCCGGGCAGCCTTGTCCAGGTCGCACAGCTTCACGCCGGGCCGGATCATGGATTCAGCCAGCTCGTTGGCCTCCCGTACCAGATCGTGGATGGCGGCATACTTGGGATCCGGCGTCCCACAGAAGAAGGTCCGGGTCATGTCGGAACAGTACCGGTCCTTCCGGCATCCCATATCGATGACGATGCAGTCCCCGGCCTTCAGGCGGGTCTGATCCGCCTCATGGTGAGGATCGGCAGCGTTGGGTCCAAAGGAAACGATGGGCTGGAAGGCCATGGTGTCACAGCCCTCGGCAGCATACTGGGAGACAATGTAGTCGGCGATCTCCCGCTCCGTCATCCCCTCCCGGATCAGCGCGGCCGCCCGCTCCATGACGGTGTCGTTGATCTGGGAAGACCGGCGCATCAGCTCCCGCTCCGTCTCATCCTTGCAGGCCCGGGCGTCATCCACGCAGGCAGACGCCAGCACGCAGCGGCTGTTGGGATTGTGAGCCATCAGCGGCAGCAAGAACCTGGCAGGCCACTCCTTGTCGATGCCCATGGGCTTGTCGGCATCCACATTCTGTGCCAGAATCGCCAGGTAATCATCCGTATCGGAGAACCACACCTGCTCCCAGGGTGCCTGGGGCACCGGGAACATCCGGTTCAAAAACAGCTTGTGGGCGCCGTCTGCACGCAGATACAGCGCAAACAGCCGCTCAAAGGGATAGACATAGTAACCCGTGAGATACCAGATGCTGTCCGGGTCAGACACAATCATCTGCTCCAGGCCCATGGCCTTCATGGCCTGCAGAACCCGGTCAATCCGTGCTTGATACATGGTTCAGCCCTCCTTTTTCACAATCACCCGCTCCACCAGCTCCGGGGAGAGCAGGGACTTAACGGTGCGCACGCCGGTTTTCAGAGACTCCACCGGCGCATACTCAAACCGGCCGTGGGCATTGTGTCCCGCGCTGGGCAGGTTGGGGCACAGCAGCCCCTTGTAGGTCAGCATGCAGCCATCGGTACCGCCCCGGATGGGGGAGTGGGTGGGATGGGGAATCCCCGCGGCCTTCATGGCCTCCTCGGCCAGATGCACGATCTCCATGCGGTCCTTGAGCACCTCGTACATGTTGTAATACTGGTCCTCCATATCGCACACCACGCTGTTTTCCCCATAGCGCCGGTTCATCTCCTCGGCGGCCTTGGCCATGGCGGCCTTGCGCTCCTGGAAGCGCTCCATGCTGTGATCCCGGATGATGTAGACCATGGTGGCCTTTTCCACCTTGCCGCTCATCTCCTGGAGATGGAAGAAGCCCTCGTAGCCATCCGTGCGGCCGGGGGTCTCCAGGGCGGGCAGCAGGGCGTTGAACTCCATGGCCATCAGCAGGGCGTTTTTCATCTTGTCCTTGGCCGTGCCGGGATGGATGCTGAAACCGTTGACGGTAATGTGCGCCATGGCGGCGTTGAACGTCTCGTACTCAAAGTCCGTGATATCGCCGCCGTCCAGGGTGTAGGCAAAGTCCGCGCCGAATCCCTGCACATCAAAGTTGCTGGCCCCCCGGCCGATCTCCTCGTCCGGCGTGAAGCCCAGGCAGATCTTGCCATGGGGAGCCTTTTCCGCCAGCAGTTCTTCCACCGCCTGGAGGATGATGGCCACGCCGGCCTTGTCGTCGGCGCCCAGCAGCGTGGTGCCGTCGGTGCAGACCAGATCCTGGCCCACAAACTTGGCAAGCTCCGGGAACCGGGCCGCCTCCATGACGATGTTCAGTTCCTGGTTGAGGACGATATCCCCGCCCTCATAGTGAATGATCTGGGGCTTGACGTCCTTTCCGGTGAGATCCGGCGTGGTGTCCATATGAGCAATGAGGCCGATGGCAGGCAGATGCTCGCATCCCGGCGTAGCGGGAATGGTGGCGTAGACATAGCACGTCTCGTCCACAAAGGCATTGTCGATGCCCAGGCCATGGAGTTCCTCCACCAGGAGATTGGCCATATCAAACTCCGCAGGATTGCTGGGCGTTCCGCTCTGACCGTAATAATCACTTTCGCTGAATACCTTGGCGTACCGGATCAGCCGGTTGACAACCGTATCCATTATGCATCCTCCTGTTCTTCACTGAGCAGATTTTCGGGGTTCAGGCACTGAAGCTCCTCGGGCAGGAACCGGCCGTCCTTGCGGATGAGCACATCGTCAAACCAGATCTCACCGCCGCCGTACTCCGGCGTCTGGATCTGGATGAGATCCCAGTGCACGGCGGAGTGGTTGCCGTTGGAGGCATTGTCATAGCTGTTGCCGGGCGTGAGATGGAAGCTGCCGGCAATCTTCTCGTCAAAGAGAATATCCCCGATGGGATGGTGGATGACGGGATTGACGCCCAGGGCGAACTCGCCCACATACCGGGCACCTTCATCGATGTCCAGAATCTCGTTCATATAGGCGGTGTTGTTGCTGGTGGCATGGACAATTTTGCCGTCCCGGAACTCCAGCCGCACATCCCGGAAGAGGAAGCCGTCATAGGGAGACGGGCAGTTGTAGGTGATGACACCGTTGACGGAGTCCTTGACCGGAGAGGTATAGATCTCGCCGTCGGGAATATTGCGGTTGCCGTGCATGCCGTAGCTGGGGATGCCCTTGATGGAGAAGGAAATATCCGTGCCGGGGCCCACAATGCGGACCTTGTCGGTGCGGTCCATCAGGGCTTCCAGATGCTCCATGGCCCGGCCCATCTTCTCATAATCCACCAGGCAGGCCCGGAAATAGAAGTCCTCATACTCCTCAGTGGAAACGCCGGCCAGCTGCGCCATGGCGTCATTGGGATAGCGCAGCACAGACCACTTGGTGTGGTTGCAGCGCTGGGCCAGATGGATCGGCCCCCAATAATACTGACGGTAACGCCGCTGCGCCTCATCGGAAACATTGTGCCACATGTTGATGTTGGTGGTGGCCCGGATATCGATGTAGGCATCCATATCCTTCATTCGCTCCAGCTCATAGGAGGCAATCTCCTCCATGTGCTCGGCGTCGGCACCCTGGACCAGGGCCCCTTCCACCGCATAATCGAAGATGTGGATAAAGGGCTTGCCGCCCACGGCATAGGCCTCCTGAACCAAAGCCTTCATCAATCCCGTTTCACTGCCGTGCAGCTCAATGAGGATTTTCTCACCTGCCTGGAGCTCCACCGCTCCGCGGATGAGAAAGCGTGCCAGCTTCCGAATGCGAGGATCTTCCATGTCAATTCCTTCCTTTCATGCCCATAGCGTAATGGAAAATAAACAGGGCAGAAGTTGTCCTTCTGCCCTGTTGTCGGTCAGTTGTCCTTGTAAAGGGCTTCCAGAGAATGCGACTCGTTGCTGTTATGGGTCAGCGCGCTGACGACCAGAATGGCAATCACGGAGGCGGGCACCGCCACAATGGCGCACTGCACACCGCCGGGCGTTCCCATCAGCGTCCAGACGATGGTGGCCAGGCCGCCCACCACAATGCCCGCCATACCGCCGGCAGGCGTTACCCGCTTGGAGAAGAGGGCAAAGAGAATGGCCGGGGTGATGGCAGCGCCGTACATGGTGTAAGCGGTCATCTGCAGAGCCAGCACCGTGGGGAAATACAGCGTCAGGGCCACCGCCACAAAGCTGAAGACCACAATGGTGCCCCGCAGGACCAGCATCTTCTGCTTGTCCGTGGCATCCTTACGGATATATTTGACATAAATGTCGTTCGTGAGGTTGGTAGCGGAGGAGAGCAGGTAGCTGTCCGCCGTGGTGACGATAAAGGCCATGCAGGCGCACATCACCAGGGCGCCGAAGGCCAGGGGCAGGTAATCCACCGCCACCTGGAAGATGACGTTGGAGGGGGTATCCAGAGAGGGATAGAGCTTGGCGGCCTGGGTTACCACCGCGATGATGGCAATGATGACCAGGATCTCGCCGATGAACATACCGATGTTGGACTTCTTGGCCTCATCGCTGTTCTTGGCGGAAGCAAACCGCTGGAGCATATTCTGATCGCCCAGCATCAGCGCCAGAGAAGGCAGGAAATAGCCCAGCAGTTCCACGCCGGACATTCCGCCGGTCAGTGTGGTCTTCTCCGGCGGCAGCACCGCGCCCTGGGAAGCCGCCACGCTCATCAGGAAGGGAATGGCCAGGAAGAAGCCGCCGATCATAATCAGGGCGCTGATGGCATCGGAGTAGGCCACGGACACCAGACCGCCGCCCACCGTAATCACCGCAATGATCACCGTGCAGATGGTCAGCGCCATCCCCCGGGACATGTCAACTCCGCTGGAACTGCACAGCAGCACCAAAATGTCGGCCGCCGCCTTGAGCTGCGTGGCCAGCACGCCCACGTAGGCCAGCATGACGCACAGTGCGGAGATGATGCTGGCGGTCTTGCCGTAGCGGGCCTCCATAATCTCCGGCACGGTGACCTTGTTGGACTTGCGGACCTTGCCGGCAATAAAGTACAGCAAAATAATACCGATCGGGGGCGCGGCAAAGGTGATGGCGCCCACCCAGGGGCCGCCGGAGTATACCACGCCGGCAGAACCGGTGATACCGCCGCCGCCGCACCAGGTCGCCAGCAGGCTGCCTACCAGAATGATAAACGGAATCCGGTGACCGCCGGTGACCATGTCATCGGCCGTCTTGACCTTGCGGTGCGCGATTACCAAACCGTACACCACCAGTGCCAGCAAATAAATGGCAATGGCTATTAAGTATCCCATAAACACTTCCTCCTCATTTCCAAAACAACAGTGAAAAAATTGTACCCTACTGTCGAGCCCCTGTCAAGACATTCAAAACGCGGCAAAACCTTGCCGGATCAGGAAATGCGGCTTTTCCGGCCTCTCCCGCAGCCGCCGGTTCTGCACGTCCCGCAGAAGAAAATGTCCTTCTATTGCGGACTCTTCTCCTGTGGCCGGCGCATGCGGCGCAGGTGCAGCAGCGCGCCCCGGAAGGCCGAAGATGCCAGAATTCCACCCGCAGCCAAGGCCGCAGCCATCCCCAAAGTGTGCAGCAGCATATCGAGAAACGCCTGGGTCTCACCGGCCACGCAGTAACGCATTGCGTAATAAATACCGCCGCCGGGCACCAGGGGCAGCAGCGCCACCAGCAGGTAACCGGTCACGGGACAGCGGCGCACCCGGGCCATCACCTCGGAAAACAGGCTGATGCTCACCGCCGCCAGAAAGGCTGCCGGAATACTTTGTCCGCACAGCAAATACACCAGCCACCCCAGCGCCCCGCCGGCACCGCAGATGAGCTTGCCCCAGCCGTGAATATTAAATACAAATGTGAAGGCCACACACGCCGCCCCGGCATACAGACAGGGCAGCAGAATCTGCATCATGAATTCCATATCCCCGCGCTCCTTTTCAGAAGGTCTGTCCGGCCCACAGCCCCAGGGCCGCGCCCAGCGCAATGCCCGCAGCCGTCAAAATGGCCTCGGTGGTGCGGCTCATGCCGGAATAGACGTCTCCGGCCATAATCTCCCACATGGCGTTGGTCAGCGCCACCCCCGGCACCAGCAGCATCAGCACGCCGATGGTGATGAGGTCCACGCTGACCCCCACGCCCATCCGTACCAGCACAACCGATCCCAGGGCCGCCACCGCGCTGCACACCACCGTGCGCAGCAGGCTGTTATTGCCCAGCCAGCGGGATCCGTACAGCAGGCACAGCCCCACTGCCAGACCGCACAGCAGCGCGCACAGGGCATCCCGCACCCCGCCGCCGAACAGGGGCGTAAAGAACGCCGGAGCCAGGGCGTAGCCCAGCAAAATCTGCGCAGGCCGGTAGACCCGCCGCTCCGCCAGACGCTGCGCCTGCTCCTGCGCCTGCTCCAGCGGCGGAACCGTCCGGCACAAGGTGCGGCAAAGCTCGTTGCATCGCTCCAGCAGCTCGATGTCCGTGCCGTGGGGCGGAATCCGCCGCATCCGGGTCACCGGATGGCCGTCCGAAGCCCGGAGGCTGACGATCAGGCAGCTGGGGATGGCAAATACCTGGGCATCCTCCCCGCCGTAGGCCTGCAGCAGCCGGTAGACAGATTCCTCCACACGATAGATTTCCGCACCGCTGCGCATCAGTTGGCAGCCGATCTCCATGGCCAGATTCAAAAGCGCATCGCAGTTCAAACAGCTCTCCTCCTTCGGAAGGGGTTTGGCAAATCGCAGTTTCAAAACCAAACACGGGATGAAAGAAAAAGCCGGAGCAAAGCGTGCTTTGCTCCGGCTTGGCGTCCCCGGCGCGATTCGAACGCGCGGCCTTTCGCTTAGGAGGCGAACGCTCTATCCTGCTGAGCTACGGAGACAAGGTACAAAGCGTATTGTACCCGATTTTCAAATGTCTGTCAATTCAGTGCCGGAAAACCAGCGGGGGAGAATTTCTCACTCAATCACGCGGACCCGAATCACGTTGGCCAGCTTGCGCACATCCTCGATGACGCTCTGGTCCACCCGGGTCCCCAGGTCCACCATGGTGTAGGCGTAATCGCCCTTGGACTTGTTGCTCAGGTTTTCCACGTTCACCCCGTCTTTACTCAGCAGGGTGGTAATGCTGGCCAGCATAGCGGGGATGTTTTTGTGAATCACGCACATCCGCATCACGCCGCTGCGCTCCATGGATACTGCGGGAAGGTTGACGGAGTTGCGGATATTGCCGTTTTCCAGGTAGTCCCGCAGCTCCTCCACCGCCATGGCCGCGCAGTTCTGCTCGCTCTCCGGCGTGGAGGCACCCAGATGGGGCATGGCAATGACATGGGGGGCCTGGACAATCCGGTTATTGGGGAAATCCGTGAGGTAGGCCGCCACCTTGCCGGTATCCAGGGCGGCCAGCATGGCCTCGTCGTCCACAATCTCGCCCCGGGCCAGATTGATGAACCGCACGCCCCGCTTCATGGCGCCGATGGCCTTGGCGTCAATCATGCCTTTGGTCTTGTCGGTAAAGTGAATGTGAATGGTAATATAATCGGCCCGCTTATAAAGCTCGTTGATGTCCTTGACCACATGGATGTGCCGGTCCAGACGCAATGCCGCGTCCACGGAGAGGAACGGATCGTATCCATAGACATCCATGCCCAAAGACAGTGCCACATTGGCCACCAGGGATCCGATGGCACCCAGGCCGATGACGCCCAGCGTCTTTTTATAGATCTCCGGTCCCACAAAGGCGGATTTTCCCTTTTCCACCACCGTGGTAACATCCACGCCGGCCGCCACCTGACTGCGGACCCACTCGATGCCGCCGACAATATCCCGGGAACCCATCAGCATGGCGCACAGCACCAGCTCCTTGACGGCGTTGGCATTGGCGCCGGGGGTGTTGAACACGGCAATGCCCGTCTCGGAGCAGCGGTCCAGGGGAATGTTGTTGACGCCCACGCCCGCCCGGGCGATGGCCAGCAAATTCTCCGGGAAATCGTAGTCGTGAAGCTTGGCGGACCGCACCAGAATGCCGTCCTCGTTGCGCTCGTCATCTCCAACGGCATAGCATTCCGGGTCGAATTTGTTCAGCCCTACGGGAGAGATCTTGTTGAACGTTTTGATGTGATACATGGCACATAAGCCTCCATTGGGTGGCCCCAGCGGGCCACGATACTTGCGGCGGAACGTGCGGCGCTGGCGCCGCTTCCGTCACAGCATCTCCTATTATAATGCCCGCCGGGTGGAGAAGCAATGCTGTCGAATCCAAAAAAACGTCCGGGTTTTCCCGGTTCTTTGTGGAAAAAAGGCGCTCCCCGGCTTTGGGAAAAAGCGCCGGAGAAATCTTCATGTTTTTTCTGAAAAATGTGGAGTTTTACCTTGAAAAGCGGGAAAAATCAGACTATAATAACGGACTGTATGTGAAAATCTGCCGATATACCGGAACAGAGAAAGAAAGGGACGTTCAGTTTATGAAGAACGAGCAGCTGAGAAACGTAGCCATCATTGCCCACGTTGACCACGGCAAAACCACTCTGGTCGATGAGATGCTCAAGCAGGGCGGCGCCTACCGGGAAAACCAGGAAGTTGTGGACCGTGTCATGGACTCCGGCGACCTGGAGCGGGAGCGCGGCATCACGATTCTGGCCAAAAACACCGCCATCCGCTATAAGGATGTGAAGATCAACGTCGTCGACACCCCGGGCCACGCGGACTTCGGCGGCGAAGTCGAGCGGATTTTGAAGATGGTCAACGGCGTCATCTTGCTGGTGGACGCTGCCGAAGGCCCCATGCCTCAGACCCGCTTCGTCCTCTCCAAGGCGCTGGAGCTGGGCCACCGGGTCATCGTGGTGGTCAACAAGATCGACCGTCCGGACCAGCGGATCCACGAAGTCATCGACGAGGTGCTGGAGCTGCTGATGGATCTGGATGCCACCCCCGAGCAGCTGGACTCCCCCATGCTCTTCTGCTCCGGCCGTCAGGGCACCGCCTCCTACTCTCCCGACGTGGTGGGCGAAGACCTCAAGCCCCTCTTCGAGACCATTCTCGAGTATATCCCCGCTCCCGAGGCGGACACCGATCAGCCCTTCCAGATGCTGGTCAGCTCCATTGACTACAACGAGTTTGTGGGCCGGATCGCCATCGGCCGCATTGAGCGCGGCACCCTGAAGCAGAATCAGGAGATCGCCGTGTGCAACTACCATGCTCCCGACGCCGTCCTGCGCAAGGCCAAGGCCACGGCCATCTATGAGTTCGAAGGTCTGAGCCGGAAAGCCGTGACCCAGTCCACCGCCGGCAACATCATTGCCATGAGCGGCATCCCCGATATCACCATCGGCGATACCATCTGCGCCCCCGACGCCGTGGAGGCTCTGCCCTTTGTGAAGATCAGCGCCCCCACCCTGGAGATGACCTTCTCCGTCAACGACTCTCCCTTTGCCGGCCGGGAAGGCAAGTTCGTCACCTCCCGTCAGCTGCGGGAGCGGCTGTTCCGGGAAACCCTGAAGGACGTGTCCCTGCGGGTCACCGAAACCGATCGCGACACTGCCTTCAACGTGGCGGGACGCGGCGAGATGAGCCTGTCCATCCTGATTGAGACCATGCGCCGGGAAGGCTATGAATTCCAGGTCTCCCCCGCCCGCGTGCTCTACAAGGAAATCGACGGCGTCAAGTGCGAGCCCATCGAGCGGCTGGTGGTGGACGTCCCCGGTGACTGCGTGGGTGCCGTCATCGAAAAGCTGGGCCAGCGCAAGGCCGACATGCTGGAGATGACCCCCGTGGGCGACCGGATGAAGGTGGAATTTCTGGTGCCCGCCCGCGGTCTGTTCGGCTACCGCAACGACTTCCTCACCGATACCCGCGGTGAGGGCATCATGGCCTCCGTGTTCGACTCTTACGCTCCCTATAAGGGCGACATCTCCCGCCGGGGCAACGGCTCCATGATCTCCTTCGAGACCGGCGAGTCCATTACCTACGGTCTGTACAACGCGCAGGAGCGCGGCACCCTCTTCATCGGCGCCGGCGTGCCGGTATACGGCGGCATGATCATCGGCGTCAGCCCCCGCAGTGAGGATATGACGGTCAACGTCTGCAAGAAAAAGCAGCTGACCAACACCCGCGCCTCCGGTTCCGACGACGCCCTGCGGCTGACTCCGCCCCGTCAGATGAGCCTGGAGCAGTGTCTGGAGTTCCTGGCAGACGACGAGCTGCTGGAGGTCACCCCCAAGAGCCTGCGGATGCGCAAGGCCATTCTGGACCATGAAAAGCGCATGAAGGCCCTGCACGGCAAAAAGGCCTAACAGTTATCCCCATATTCCGTCTGCTGCCCGGCAAAATGCCGGGCAGCTTTTTTTGAAAATTGGGAACTTTTTTTGCGCCCCAGCGTCTTTCTTCATAGAATCCCACTCCGTGGGCACACAGCCAGGGAGCAGATCCTGCTCCGGAAAGGATGATTTCCATGAAAAAACGGCTTTTCGCATTGGTTTCCCTGCTGCTTTGCACGGTATTGCTGTGTCTTCCGGCAGCTGCCGCGGAAACGGAAGGCCCCTCGCTCACCCCGTCGCCCGGTCCCGTCCGCGTCTGGGGTACCCTGACCCACCTGGAAGACGGCGGTCTTTTGGTGGAAAACTCCAGCACCGAAGCCCTGAACTCCGTCATTCTCCACGGCGAGGACATTTTGTGCCTCGATGCCGTGACCGGCGAACCCATGGAGCTTTCTGACCTGAAAGACGGGGAGACGGTTTACGCCTGGGTGGGCCCCGTCATGACCCTGAGCCTGCCGCCCCAGGCTACGGCGATTTTGATCCTGGCCAATATTCCCGCGGACTACGGCGTCCCCCAGTATTATGAGATCTCCGCAGTAACCCCGCAGGCCATGATCGCCATCTATCCCCCTCCGGCCCTGACCTGGACGGAGGTCACCACTTCCGACGGCGCCACCATCAAGATTACCGATCAGGCGGAGCTGACCGCTTTCTCTGAGGACACCACAGTCCGCCTGGAGGATCTGGTCCCCGGCACCCGGATGCTGGTTTGGACCAATCAGGAAGGGGAGCCCTCCCGTGTGCTGGTATTCCCCTATGCCTACCGCGGATATATCTCCTGCGCAGAAGACGGCCTGCTCACCGTCAGCGGCAGCGTCCTGACCGAGAAGGCCATTGTCTCGGGCGGGGAAACCCTGCTGCCCCTGCGGGCCGTGGCGGAAGCCCTGGATCTGAAGGTGTTCTGGGATGCCAAGACCGGCGCCAATGTGGCCCTTGCCGACGGAACCAAGCTTCTTTCCGTGGATCCCGGACACGGCACACTCGTCTGCGGTGACGGAAGCGAACTCTCCGCTGCAAGCATCATGCAAAACGGCACCACCTATGTCTCCGCCTCCGCCCTGATCTCCCAGCTCAATCTTTTTGTGGCCTCCTGAAATCAGCAGCACCCCCACCGCGATGGTGGGGGTGCTGTTTTATGCGTATTCAGGAAAACCGCAGATGGAACCGGGCGCCGGGGTCTCCGGCAAACACCACCATACCGCCTTCCGGCAGCACCGCGGAGGTCTCGTCCCACAATACCGAAGAGGCCGTCACCGCACCGGAGGCGTCATACACCCAGAAACCGGCATTCTCCGGCAACTGGACGGTCATGGTGCTTCCGGCGGCATCTCCTACCTGATACCACCGTGCATAGCCCGCTTCTCCCACGGTGGTGTAGGCCCAGCCGCTGCCGGTATAGAGGTCTGTTGCCAATTCCTGGGGCATGTAGAGCGAACCGTTGACTTGGAGCCAGGTGCCGTTCTCCGTTTCCACCAGCGTCCAGTTTTGCCCGTCCCGCCCCTGCGTACCGGGAATCTGAAGGGTATAGCGGGCCGTGGTCTCATCCACAATCCGGCTGCCGCCGATATAGCCGGGCACCATCTCAACGAGTGTGGTAAGTGCGGTGTCCGCAGATGCTCCGCCCAGGGACAAATACACCTGGGAGGAGTATTTTTCATTCACCGGCAGCACGCTGGTCACCGCCACGCGGTCCCACACATCCTGCACTGCCTCCGGAATATCGTTTTCCTCCAGCTTGACCGCTGTGTAATTGGAAACCGACAGGGCACTGAGCTCCGGAACCGGAGAAATGCTCTTTTGATAGAGATAGGTCTGCCCATTGTCCTCCTGCACAAAGCGCAGCGCCGCTGTCCCGGTCGCGTCCCGGAAGGAGCCATCTGAATAATATGTAAAGGTCTGGTCCGGAATCGCAGGGTAATTGAGATAATGGATGGCCAGGACCCCGTCCTCGGAAACCGAAATCCGATACTGCGCCGCGGTGGCACCATAGTATCCGCTGTTTTGCATCAGCTCCGCCGGCATGGCAGCGGGCTGGGCATCCGGCAGGGCCGGGATCGTCTCATCCACATCGATTCCCTGTTCCTCCAGCGCGGTAATGAGAATCCGGGTCGCTGCCAATTGATTATAGGTAGAAAGTCCTCCGGAGGTCAGCACCGCCGCAGCCATATGATATTCCGGAAGCACGACCAGGGCGGCGTGATAGTAGAGGGTGTCTCCGCCTTTGGTCAGCGCGACAATGTCACTCTGGCAGAAGGGATACCACTGCACATTGTCCCATCCCAGGCCATAGGCCAGGCTGTCCAGCGTATCCTCCGGCCAAATGCCCCGGGCATACTCCGCTTCCGCCGTTTTGTCCAGCATCTCCCGGGAGAGCACGGTATTTTCTGTCAGGATGCCGCCAAAGGCCGCCAGATCCTCCGCTGTGGCATACATGCCGCCGGCGCCGACTGCGTTCAGGCAATCCTGCGGCAGGGGGCGGGGATCCGTTCCGGTATAAATGGAGGCCAGTTCCGCATCCGGCGCATCTGCCGGGGCGTAGACGTGCTCCAGTCCCGCAGGGGCCAGAATGTGCTCCCGGACATAGTCCATAAAGTCCTGACCGCTCACGGCCTCCACCACCAGTTCCGCCAGAGTGAATCCGTCATTGCAGTAGACACTGTACGCACCGGGATCCGCTTTGAGCGTCTGGGTGGCAAGGCGCTCCAGCAGCGTATCGGTGGCAGCGGGATCCGGATCGTCAAACAGCAGTCCGTTTTCCAAGGAGGATCCCATCAGTCCCGAGGAATGGTTGAGCAGCATCCGCACCGTGATCTGCCGGTAGCGGGGATCTGCCATCCGGAATTCCGGCAGATACTGCGTCACTGGCGCATCCAGGGAAATCCGGTGCTGATCCACCAGCTGCATCACGGCCGTTGTGGTAAAAATCTTACTGACGGAACCCAT
Organism: uncultured Oscillibacter sp.; assembly: GCA_902490355.1. Classification (GTDB taxonomy): domain Bacteria; phylum Bacillota; class Clostridia; order Oscillospirales; family Oscillospiraceae; genus Oscillibacter. Next base: position 1,636 of record CABUDN010000031.1, on the reverse strand, counting down.
TCCATATACCGTTCCGTCAGAATTCTGTGCCAGATCCCGCTGTCCGTGGAAGCTGCCGGATGTGGTAATCTCCCCCTCTTCCCATACTGCCCAGGAAATACTGTCCGCTGCCCCGTAGGCCATGGCAGCAGTACACGCCGTCTGCGCCGCATCCTCCAACGGCACATGGGACACCTCACTGGGGGCCGCCACCTCCTCCGAAGGGGTGTCCGCCGCCAGGGCCGGCACAGACATCGTCAACATCAGCACCAATGCCAGCAGTGCCGCCATCCATTGTCTTCTCTTCATCCCATCTCATCCTTTCCCGCCCCGCAGGGCATTTCCTGTGTGGTATGGTATCCCTTCCCCCAAGGGGAAGGTCAAGGCATTTTTTCATCAATGGCAGCGCCGCGCAGGGAATTGTGTGTCAAAAGGCCCAGCAGCGGTTCAAAATCCACACCCTCCCGCAAGGGCAAATTCTGTTCCACAGTTCGTACCGCACAGAGTCGGACAAACTCCGCCGCCTGTGCCGCAGCAGATACCAGTGCCTCCCCCTTCACCAGCGCACCGGTGAGCACACTGGCAAACACATCTCCGGTACCATGCAGGGGGTGGGCCACAAAATCCGTCTGTACGGTCTCAATCCGGCCGGAAGCGGCATCATAACACATCGCTCCCGTTTTCCCCGCCCGCAGGGATACGCCCGTCAGCACCACAGAGCGCTTGCCCTGCAGGCTCAGCGCCGTTACAATCTCACGCAGACCTTCGGGATCCTTGGGCAATTCCTCATACGGCTTATTTAAGAGGAACGCCGCCTCCGTCAGATTGGGGGTAATCACATCCGCCAGTTCCGCCAGGCGGGCCATGCCTGCGCACATCTGGGGCGTATAAGTGCGGTATGCCCTGCCGTCATCCCCCATGACCGGATCCACCACCACAATCGTATCCTCCCGGCTGAACTGCCGGATAAACGTCTCCACAATGTCAATCTGCCGGACACTGCCCAAGAATCCGCTGTAAATTGCCTGAAACCGCAGGTCCAGGGACTTCCAGTGCGCGGCGACCCGAGGCATCTCCTCGGTCATATCCAGGAAAGTAAATCCCTCAAATCCGCCGGTATGGGTGGAGAGAAAGGCCGTGGGCAGCGGGCAGCACTGCAGTCCCATGGCGGAAAGGATGGGAATGGCAACGGTTAAAGAGCAGCGGCCAAAGCCGGAAAGATCATGGATTGCGGCAACCCGGGGGGTGAGCATGGTGATGTTCCTCGTTTCCTGAAGTTTCGTTGAGTGTTTTCATTGTACCGCAGAAATTTTGGTTGTTCAAGGCCGGAGATTGTGGTATACTTTTTATGTTCGTTTCATCCGCGCAGTTTTCCCGGCACATGGGTGTTCCCTTCAAAATTCCCCCCGTCTTTCTTCCATGAAGCGGCGGCCTCCGGACCAATTCTGCCGGGATTGCGGCTCTGTCAGGGCAAGAACGGCTTGCCGCTCCGCTTTTGGTGCCTTGTATCCCCCAAAACTGAATACGCGCCTGTGATGGAATTGGTAGACATGCGAGATTTAGGTTCTCGTGCTTTTAGCGTGTGGGTTCGAGTCCCTTCAGTGGAAGAGAAGTTTGCCCGCTGGTTCCCCCAGCTGAAGTGGCTCAATCTGGGCGG
>CABUDN010000030.1 GCA_902490355.1 uncultured Oscillibacter sp. | reverse complement strand
CCAAGCCTCCAAGGTTGATTTCCGGATCACGGCCGGAGTAACCGGTAATGGTGATGTATCTGGCACCCACTTTTTGTTCTCCACGGATGCTGCTGTCACTCATCAGCCGCCACTCTTTTCCCTCACCATCCCGCACATACCAGCTGTCGTAGTAGTCATCCCCACGGCGAGGCTCCGTCCCAAAATAATCTGCCAAGGCTTGTGCCGCCTGTTCACGTGTAATTCCGGTCAGTTCCACTTCCACGCCGAAGCACTGATCTTTTAGTCCTACTTCATTCATGTCACTGCTCCCTTCTAAAAGATATTTCAAAACCTTGTAAACACTGTATCCGTTCGAAAACCGCTGATCCCGGCGAACATATCAAAATGGCGTATCAGGTGATCTCATCTCCTTCCTGCTGCAGGGCAAGAAGAAAGCCGAGGACATTCTCATCCATGTCCTCGGCCTGTGCCTGCTGGCTTTTTTCTGTTGTCAGATCCAAATTGCGCAACTCTTCCCGAATCAGCCCACGGATGGCAGACAGGAGGGCATCCTGTTCATGGGCTTTACACACCATCCGACACACAGCGTCTGTCCGTTTCCCGGCAGGAATGGAGCTGAGAATGTGCCACGCCTCACGCTGTTGGGGTGATGTCAGAGAAAAAGAAAGGTTGAGCCGCCGCTTACCTGCCATTGCCGACACCCCGCGACATCTGCCCCACAAGGCGCTCATATCCTTTAGCGTTCAGGGATACGTCATCCAGGATAAGCGGGCGGCACAGGCCGTCTGTGGCCGAAAGGTGGCGCTTTAAGAGCGCCGCTCCGCCGCCCAGGAAAATGGCGGGCATGGCTCGGATGTCCAGGCCGCTCTCTGTGACTGCCGAGAGCAGGTTTCGGGCGTACTTGCCTGCCTGGGCGTGGATAACCGCCCTGATCCGCTCGTCCATCCCGCCGGAGCTGCCCCGCAGGGCGCTTTCGATCTGAGCGGTAGTCATGGACAGCCCAAACAACCGGCGCACCTGTTCGCTGATTTCATCGACACAGCGGATCATGCCCAGTTCCAGACTCCGGCAGGAGGCAGCGTTGGGGATGCGGTTGTCCAGACGCATCAGATCCACCGTCCAGCCGCCTATGTCGGCCACGATGACGGACGGCTCGTCCAGCAGCTCCGTCTGGGTCAGGACGGCAGCATAGCCCTGGGGAAACAGGGACACCTCTTGGATGGTGATGGTATAGTCCTGCCCCTCATAGCGAAAAGGAATGGCGCTCCCATCCCGGTACAGATACGAACGGAAGGACTTCTTGTCCCGGCCAAAGCTGGTCAGGGGCAGACCAGCCGCCAGGTGGATGCTGGCGGTGTGCTCCGCACCCCGGTGCTCCAGCTCCTTGGCGATGGCTGCCAGGGTAAGCAGATAGTAGTCCTCCGTCTGGGTCTTATCCCTCTGAAGGGGCTGACGACCGCTGCCCACCACATAGTATCTGCCGCCGTATTCCAGCACATCTTTCTGGGTGTACGGCTCATGTTCGTACTCCACTAACCCGGTGGGAAAGGAAAAGTGGACAGTTTTCATGGCTGCATAGCCATGATCCACGCCGATCACAATTACATCATTCATCTGGTATCGTGCTCCTTCCGATCATGTTGTTTCTGAGGATTTAGATGGTAGTTTTGCAGTATCGCTGTGTACAGCTTTTGCTCAAATGCCCGATATGCCGGTGTGGTGCGGTCGATAGGGAGAAGGACGGCCCGTTCGTAGCAGGTTCCAGGTACGATCTCCCAGCGGATGGCATGGAACTGATCCGCCAGCAGATAGCGCATGAGCTGATGACCGTTCATCATTTCAAACATCCCGCGGGAGTCCTCATAAGGGAACTGCTTATATAGCTCAAAGCCTGTCAGCCTTTGGGCTGTGAAGTACAGCTTGAAGCCCCCTGGGTCCAGTTCTGGGGCGAGCTGCTCATAGAATGTCTTTGCGTCCATCTCAACCAGCCCTTCTCCACTTTTGGGTCAGCCGTTCCAGAACAGTCAGCCTGCCGGACACTTTCCGCGCCGAGAGATCCAGTCCTTTCATCTGGTTTTGGATACGGCGGTGGATCTGCTTGAGCTGCCGCCTGTCGCCGCAGCCCTCCAGCACTACATAGCTGCCTTTTCCGTTGGCCAGCACCTCACGCCGCCCGGTATCATCCCGGAGACTGGCCATGAGACGCTGGCCCAGGCGCTTGCGGTAGCTATCCTGGAGGGCCTCCACATCCCCGCACACGCCATGCTTTTTCAGGATCGCAGCGATCTCGCTGGAGTGGATCTCCATCCCCTCGAACAACGCCTCCAGGATCTCCTGCTCAGCCTCTGGCGGCAGTCTGGGCGGAGCAGTCGGCTTGGCACCCGCGTTTTCCCGGTTCATCGTTCTGCCTCCTTTCGCTTCTTTTGAGGGGAATGCGGCGCTTTTGCAGGCTGCGGATCACCGCGCCAGGTTTCCGGGGCCATGGTGTTGATATGGCGGAGCATATCCCACACGTTTGCACAGGTGAATTCCGGCTGTTCAAATCCATGGCGCTCCGTGTAGATGGTCCACTTATGGGTCTCATGGGGACTGTCCCGGATGACCACAAAATATCTCCCGTTGCGGTCACCATGCAGCGGTTCAAACCGCACGTCATCATAGAGCGGGCCGGACAGCGGGCAGTTGTTCTTGAACCAGACATAGTAGTGGTCCAGGATATAGGGGTCGGTGATCCCCATGACCACCTTGCTCAACTTCTGGAGCCGTCCGGCCAGCGCGTCATCCTGACAGAACCAGTCATACCACCCGGCCTCACACTGAACGGCACGATCTTTCGAGGAAAAATCCCCGGCACGGAACCGCTCCTGCCACTGGCGGACACTCATTTCCGTCATAGCGTCCCCCTTTCCGGCAGGAGGCGCTCCATGAGGTCGGCAATGGTCCGAAACACCTCCGCCAATTCACGGGATTCTTTCACCGTATCTTCCATCTCGTCCCTGGTCATGCGGGTGCATTTAGCCCAGATCCGGACATTTTCCTCTGTGGGGTCCAGCAGGACCGCCTTTTCATACGCCTTGCAGAAGACCCCGGCGATCTTCCCCTCACGGTCGATCTCCGCGTCCTTTTCCTGGATTTCCTTTTTTGCTCTCAGGATGTCCAACGCCTCCTGAGCGGCCTGCTCCCGCTGCTCCTCCGGCAGATCCTCCACCTGCTTGGTGATCTGGTAGCCCTGGTTGATGGACAGTTCCTTCTTGTCCAGCGCCTCCTTGACCGCTGCAGGGGCGTGCTCGTCGATCTGCATCACTTTGCCCATGGTCCGCTCACCCAGGCCAACGGAGTCTGCCAGTTCTTTGCGGGTGTCAACAGGAACGGAACTTTCCGGCAATGTTGCCGAAAGGTCAGTTCGCGTACCCTGGTTTGCCTTGGCCCTGGCTTCGATCTCCGGCTTGAGCTTCAGGGCGATCTTGCCCAGTTCCCACTTGTCCAGGTTACGGCGGCCTTTCTGGGTATCCAGCGCCCACTGCTTGGCCTCCAGCAGATCGTCAAAGGCGAACACCAGCATCTGATAGGGCAGGCCGTGCTTGTCGCACAGGGATTTTCGGTTATGCCCGTCAATGACGACCAGATCCTCATTGACGATGATGGAGGTATAGCACCCATTTTTCAGGAGGTCCGTCTCCAGCGCGCCGAGCTGCTCCTCGCTCAAAGGCGGGAGCAGCTCGGCCATCTCAGGCAGCACAACAGGGGTGCGCTCTGTGCTGCTGTAAATGATCCCAGTGTTCTTCATCAGGCGGCCTCACACTCGGCCTGGTTCTGCTCGGCAGCGGTTGCCTCCTCTGCCCGACGGGGGGAGAGGAGCTCCACCTCCGTAGCCTTGATCAGGAAGCCGGGCTGGCGGGTGGGATCGTCAGAAAAAGTGATGGTCTCGAAGTCGCCGGTGGCGGCCAGCTTGCAGCCCTTCCAGGCATAGGCAGCACAGAACTCGGCCAGGGGGCCGCGCACCTTGATGGAGATGAAGTCGGTGAGCCGGTTGCCCTCCTGATCCCGATAGCGGCGGTCCGAGGCGATGCGCAGGATGGCATAGGGCTTGCCCGTGGTTTCGTTCATCTTCAGCTCCACATCATTGGTCAGATTTCCAGTGGCAGTGATCTTCAACATCGTTCATTTCTCCTTTTTCTGTTAGAATAGTTGGTTGTAAGAAGGAGGGGGACTCACAGCTTCTGTGAGTCCCCCAAGGGCTTAATACCCCGTCCGGGGCAGGGTGGGAATGGCAGGTTTGCCGTACACCGTGGTCACCCAGCGGCTGACAGCCTGCACCCACTGGCCGTTGTAGACGCCGCCCACGTCGGCCACATTGACAAACGAGGTGGAGGCCAGGTTGGCCACGGCGGTGCAGTGGAGGTACGGCTTTTCTACCTGGGCAAAGCCAGCAGGGGCCTGTCCAAAGACGAACATGACCTCTGTGACCCGTTCATTGCTGGCAAGGCCCAGTGCGGTGGCCGAGGCAGCCAGGGTGTAGTTCTTGCTGGTGGACAGGTTGTCTGCCAGGGTCCGATACTCGCCACCGTTCACACGGTAGGTGATCTTATAGGTGCCGGGGAAGTTATAGGTTCCGGTGACCACCGTGTCCAGCCGTACCTCTGCGGGGAGGGTATCGCGCCAATAAAAGTTGTCCAGCCGGACATTGGAGCTATTGGCGATGCCGGAGAAGGTATAGCGTACCGGCTGGCCTGCCATGATCTCCTTGGGGCCGGTTTTGGTGATGGATACGCCGGTAGTTAGGCTCTTGTTGGTCACCTCAAATTTGACGATCTGTCCCTCATGTTCAAGATAGGCAGTGAGTTCCGTTTCATTTACGCCGTAATTGGCCGGAGCCTTGACCTCCCGTATGGTATAGCGGGAGAGAGGCAAAGGTTTGGACACGGCCAGCCCTCGGCTATCAGAGCGGATGGTGTCTACCAGGTTACCCGCTTTATCATAGATCTCAAACACGGCCCCCTCCAGCAGTGTTCCAGCAGGCAGTCCGTTGGTGGGGTTGTAGTCGGCGGACTTCTTGACGATTTGGATTTGTCCTGTGATGGGGGTATTTTCCCACTCTACCAATGTGGTTTCCCCAGCTTTGACATAGACTGTACGGAGTTGGGTGTCTGGGATATACCCCTCATTCTCCAGTTCGCGCAGATAGTACCGGCCACTCTCGGTCAAGTCCTCAAACCAGGCATAGCCTCGGTCGTCGGTGGTCTGCTGGTCGATGGGGTTGTGGCCGCTGTCATACAGGATGAACGACACACCAGGGATGCCCTTACCATCAGCAGTAGAAATTTTGTGAAGCAGGATGCCGGACATGGGCGCATTGGTTACGGTCAGTTTCGTGGTCTGCCCATTCTTTATGGTGAAATAATGGGGCGTGCTGTCCAGCTTGAACCCCTCGGCACTCTCGATCTCCACGGCATAATAATTGTTATCCTCCAGTGTTACAAAGACGCTGCCGCTCTCCCCGGTGGTCACGGTGTCCACCAGGGCATCATCCGACACCCGCCGATAGCGATAGGTAATCCGCCGCTTTTACTGAATCTGTTAAGGATTCAGCAGTCAGAGCGGATTTTCCCCCGCTTCGCACCGTGCATGCGACTTTCACCGCACACGGCGCTCCATCAATGCAGATTATTTGTTGCGTGTATGTGAAGTAACCAGTTTTTCCCGTAAACCTAAGATTTTCTGCTGTGCTTTGGTATCGAACTCGCTGATGTCCATATGGGGGTCGTTGACCGCATTGAAGCATCTCTTGTGGAGTGAGACCAGATTATTGACCCGATTTACTTCGTTTAGTGGGAGATTAGGGTTAACTCGATGTGTCCATGGCGTGCTGGAGATAAGCCAGCCGCCGCATACTCGACACTTGAGTTTGTCACGATTGAGCGCATAAGCCCGGTTCATGATAAACTCGAAATTATTGAGCTTGCCCCATTGACCATAGCCAACAGCCCTTACTGTTTTGTCTGAGTACATCTCGTCCAACCGTGCATTCCTGCGCTTCTTTTTCGTGCGCTTGAAATACATCTGCCTTCCTTCTTCAGAATATGGCGTTTCTGCTTGGTTTTTAGTTGGAGCCATCTCCCATTTACAAAAGGTGAGTGCGGTAAAACCGATGTATATATCGCGGTATTGAACAGAGGGAATCTTTTGCCCGTGCTGCTGATGAATGTGGGGGAGATTTTGGGTTTGATTTGCTGGAATCCATTTCCCTTTATACTGTTTTAAGCGGCTCTTTGCAATAAGCTGTAACCGCCTTCCATGTTTGACCATGGCAACATTTACCCATGTACAGCACTGGTAATACTGAATGATTCCTCGAACTTGACTGTTGATGCGGTTAATCTCCTGAATCAACTGTTCTTTACTGTAATTTTCGGGAATCTTTTTGATGCTTTCCGCGATTTTATCGATTTTTCCCTTTAGTCGGTCTCTGTCTGGTGTTGTCCTTGTGATATAGCCTCGCTTGGCCTTCCCTCGAACTTTCTTGAGTTCATAGCCTAAGAACTTGATGCGTTTCTTTCGGACATCTGTTATCAGCGTTTTCTCTTGGGACAATGTCAGCTTTAATCTTGTTTGCAAAAATTCCTGCAACCGGACTTTCCAATTTTCAGCATGAGCGCGGGTGTCGGTGATAATAACAAAGTCATCCGCATATCGGACGAGATATCCCGGAATCAACTTTGTTTTCCGGAGTGGAGCAAACTTGGTTTGTGGTTTGGAGTATGGGTATTGGGTTCTCTTCTGTTCCCATTGTCGTGTTACCCATTCGTCCATGATATCCAAGTAGACGTTAGCCAGCAGGGGACTGATGATTCCTCCCTGTGGCGTCCCCTCCTCGTTGGCTTCGCATTCACCCATGACCCCGGCTTTCAGCATAGCCTTGATGATTTGCAGAACCCGTCTGTCCTTCACGCCCATATGATATAGACGTTTCAGGAGTATGTTGTGGTCGATACGGTCAAAGCATTTGCTGATGTCACCCTCGACAATCCAGTAATAGCCTGTGTTCTGTATGAGAGTGCTTATACGTTCCAGCGCCATAGCCGCGTCCCGCATGGGGCGAAATCCATAGGAGTGGACAAAGAATTGTGCTTCCAATATTGGCTCCAACACAAGTTTCATGCACTCCTGTACGATTCTGTCCCGTATTGTGGGGATACCCAGTGGGCGCTTTTCGGTCTTTCCTGGCTTGTCGATGTACACCCGGCGTATTGGCTGTGGCTCAAAGTGACGAAAGGCGCGTTGAATGTCTCTGATAACCCACGGGAAGGGTTTTTGCAGATAATCTTTTCGCATCCTCTTTTTGTCTACACCAGAGGTCTCACTGCCGTGGTTGCCTTTGATATTGTGGATTGCTGTAATGATGGTTGCTTCTGCTGACATGAGTTCGATAAGGCCCTTGAACGCCGGCCTTCCGCCTGTGCCGTGGACCTCCTTACTGTGTTGATACAGCTTGTCCTGGATTTCGCGTAGTTGGGTTTCGGTTTTTGGGTAGTCGAATTGTTGTGCCATACGCACCGCCTCCTTTCTGGAATTGGTGTTTCTGGTTTTAGTCAGGTATGCCTACGGCTTCCTCGACTTTCTGTTCACATACAATCTGCATTAACTATGCCCCTTCGCTCCACCCTCATTACAAGGGCTTCATCACTACTACGGGCTGCTGTCCCATGGATTAGCAGGTCATTTCCTCCCTGCGCGGCGAAGGTGTCACTCCACTTACTTCATTGGTTGAAGTGCCGTCCATGGTTCCTTTGTTCCCTATGCTTTAGCTTTGCATATCAGTTTTAGCCCGTCCCTCTAACCCGGCTGCCATCTTTGGCCAGTGTGATGTTCTGCCAAAGACATTCGACCATATTGGTTTTCTGCCGTTTTCCACGAAATCAGATTTCAACGGCGGCAGCACCCCGCATGGGGGCGGATGGCTGTATTATCATCCTACCTTTTACGAGCTGTACTCTCGGGACATTTGTCGGTTGCAACAAGACATACTGGACATGACTGATTTATAGCCTCCTGCGGTGCATGGCCGTCTCAGACCTTGCCTCCGCTCTTTACCGAGCTTCGTACATTTCACATGACACTGTGAACGCACGTCGGAGTCTCAGAGTTTTTGTCACCCGTCACACCGGGTCAGGCAGGTTCTGCCCCTGCCGAATCAAGCATAGAGTTCAGATTCGTAAGAATCTGCCTTGTTTTGTTACGTGTTTCCACGTAGATTGTCAAGGAACAAAGCGCACGATTTCAAAGGTGGTATTGGGGATGCGCTCCGTCTTGTCCGCTTCGGAGACTTTAATCAACTCCACGCCGCCCACAGCATTGTTATAAAATCGGATCGTCTGTGTGTCATTGGGGTTAATGGTGACAGTCTGGCTCTGGCTATCCGGGTCGATAGTGTACCCAGGCACGCTCTCAAGTTCAGTCACTACCACCGTGCCAGTGATCCCGGACAGGATGACCTTACCTGTGGAGTCGGAATAATAGATACCATTGCTGGACAACGTGCCTCCTGCGGCATCCACATACTGCCCATTGGCGTACTTAATCTCAAATTTGACGCCCTCCAGGGGGACTTCCGTAGAGCCGTTCCGTCCCCACTTCTCAATTACCAGATTGCCCAAAGGCTGGTTCCGAAATTCTACGGTGACGGTCTGGCCCTCTTTGACCTGAACGGTCTGAGGTGCATCATCCAGCAGGAAGCCGGGCTTGGCACGGGTTTCCTTGATGACCAGTGTAGTTCCAGGTTCTACCCCTTCCACCAGAAAACTGCCGGTGGAATCCGTCACGAACTTGCCGTTGGCATCACCCACCACGGAGCCGTCCGATTTTGTCACCAGGAACTCCACATCGGAGAGCGGGGAATTGTCTGCTGCCGATACCTTCTTGACCAGGACGCCTCCCTTGGGGGCGTTGGAGAAGTAGAGGGTCACGATGTCCTGATCCTCGCCGGAAATATAGAAGGACTGGGGCGCGGCGTCAATCACGTGGCTGCTGTCGCTCTCCAACTCCTCGCAGATGTAGTAGCCCTTTTTGAGCCCAGTGACAGTGAAGGAGCCGTTGGCCGAAGTCGTGTAAGTGCCGATCACGGTGCCACCGCTGCCGCTGACCTCGCCACCCAGATATTTCAGTTGGAAGCGGCAGCCGGAGATTCCAGCCCCGGTCACGCTGTCCTGCTTGTAGACCACCAACGCTGACAGGGGGATGTTGGAAATGGTGATGGTCTTGTTTTCGCCGCCCTTGACATAGACCTCCGTAACAGGATTGTCGGGAGCCTGGAAGCCAGGCGCAGGTTTGGTCTCCTCAATTTTCAGCCAGCCATCCTCAATGGCCTCCAGGATGATCTGACCCGCCTCATCTGTCTGGAAGGTTCCCAGATCCCGCTGTTCCCCAGTTTCCGTCTTATTGCTGGACCATGTGATGTGAAACTCGGCGGATTCAATGGGGTCATGCGTGACGGAGTTTTCCTTCTGGATGGTGACAGACGGCTTTTTGTGGTTTTCAAAATATACCTCTCTGTCCCGATTGGGATAGAGAGTGACAAGCTGGCTGGGAGCGTCCGGCAGGTAAGGCGACGGCACAGACTTCTCGATTACCTCATAGACCATAGGCAGGAGGTTGGGGACCTTGGCGGAACCATCCGGGCCAGTGGTCACCTCGGCCACACTGTGGCCGTCTGCTGTCTTTACAAGGAAAACTGCGCCCTCCACGGGAGCGCCGCTGTCTGCGTCACGCTTCCAAATGGTGAGGTTTGGCCTCTTATCGTTCTCCAAAACGATGGTGCTGTCCTTACCGGGGAATAATTCTACATGATATTCCTTTTCGTCCAAAATGTGGTCTGATACTGTGTCGGTTTCCTTTAGGGAATATACTCCAGGCTGTAAGCCCTCCCAAATGATCGTACCTGTGCTGGAAGTGGTCTGATCCATATACCGGCTGCCATCCTCAATCCGGGTCAGGCTGTATGTCACTCCGGCCAGGGCGGAGCCATCCGAACTGATTTTTGTGAGGCGGAGGGAAGGCAGCTTGCTGTTGGTAAAGACAAACTGGGCCGTCTCATTTCCATCCAGGTGGATGATCCTCTGTGCCTCGTCAATCACATATCCCGGACACTCCAGTTCAGTCACCACATAAGCGCCCACGGGGAGCTTGGAGAGGTCGATGGTCCCATCCTCCGAAGTCGTATATTCCTCCGGTCCCCAGGAGCCGTCCACCGCCTCAATGCGGAATTTGACATTGGCAATCGGCTTACTGAGATCCGCACTGTCTACCTTGATAAGATGGATGCCGGGCAGCTGGTCATTATAAAACACCCGTTCCACAATGCCCATGCCCGTGGTCAACTCCGCATATTGGGGGGTGGTATCTATAATATGCTCATCGTCTCCGGGGTTTCGTTCCTCGATCCGATAACTGCCCTCGGGCTGGTTGACCAGGAGAATTTCGCCCTGTTCATTGGTACGGAAGATGCCCAGGGAAACATTATCCCGGAAGATTTCAAACGCCACATCCGGCATAAGCTCCATCGTCTTTCGGTCATACTTGATGATCCGCAGACCAGGAAGTTCTTCATTGATAATGGTAGCGGTGGATTCCTCGCCTGACACCACATTGACCGTCTGAACGGTATCGGTCACAGCTTTCCAGCCCTCGATTCCTGCCAGCTCACGCACTTCCCATGCGCCGGGTTCAAGCTGGTCGAAGGTGATGGAACCTCCGGTGGTGGTCTGACCGCTCCGGGTCTGGCCGCTCTCCAAGTGCTTGATCTGGATGGTTACACCGGAAAGCAGATCTCCAGTGTCACTCTTTTTCTCCACCCGAAGTGAGCCGTAGGGGGCGTTCCAGAAAGTCAGGGTTGCAATCTTGTTGTACTCCACATCCGCGTGCTGGGTGCGCTCATCCGGCAAAAGATGATACCGGGGCGGGATCTCCTCGGTTACCGTATAGTGGCCCTCAAGGGTCAGAGGGATTACCACGGTCCCGTCCGGGCCAGTAGAGAAAGAGCCAACCTTGCGTCCCTCTGGATCGTACACAGAGAACACCGCGCCCTCCAGTGGGATTTTTGTGCCCTCCTCCAGCTTTACGATTTTCAGCGCGGTCTCATCCGGGTCGGGGTCCTGACCGTCATAATAGTTACTGATAGCAGCCACATCCAGACGTACATTGTTATCCAGGTCGCAGATATAATTTTGCAGGTCGCCGTACTTATCCTTCTCCTGGCAGATGGCATACATGGCGGCATACTGCGCCACGGAGGCGGACAGTGCAAGCTGGACGCTGCCACTTTGGTTCTGGATGGATTCCGCGGGGTACAGCACCTTGAATTGAGCGGAGTAGCCGTCTCCGGTTCCTTCCGCAGCAACAGAGGTCACATCCTGGTTGTCCATGTTGACGATCCGGGTGCCATTGGGAACGGCAGAGGGGTCCTGAAAGGCGACAGAAATGTCGTAATCGTAGACCCATGTCTCGCTCCAAACCGTAAACACCTGCTGATAGTAGTCCTTACCCTCAACACTGACAGGATAGGCCACGGAATGGTCTGGGGTGGCTGTCATTTTGGGCGTGAGCATATAGTTGTAGGTGGTGCCGCGCTTGTAGATGTCCTTGGCGGCGGCCAGGATGCGGTTGCCAATGTCCAGTTCAGAACCGGAAAGGCCGGGGGCCACCTTTAGATTGTTGATGTCCCAGGTGGAAAGCAAATAACACCAGAGGGCCATCTTTGTGGCGTAATACGCCTGATACTTGTTATCCAAATTCAGTTCACCCAGACTGCGGTGGGGGTAACCGTTGGAGATAATGCCCACCACCTTGGGATCGCTGGAGCGTTCCTCCGCAAGATATTTAATGCTTTCGCCGGGTTCTACCTTTTGGGGAACACCTTTGAGATACGGATTCACACAATATGCCGGAACTTCTTTGGTTGTCCCATCATTGCTCTTATACATGAAATAGGTGTAGTCTTGCTTCTTGACAGCGCCGTTGATGGACAGATAACCCAGCTCATATCCGCCGTTATAAATGTCCACTTCGCCCAGCGCCGCTTCTACACTATCCGCGGCCCAAGCGGAGGTCGGAAGAATTCCAAGCAGCAAAACGCAGGCCAAAAACATTGAAAGCAGTTTTTTCATAAGCCCTCCTTAAAATGGACAGAAAGAGGCATGAACAACAATCTGTTCATCACCTCTTTCTGGAAGTAATTCAGTCAGGGTTTCGCAGAAACTAAGCGAAAAAAACGCAGTGCATTTCCCAATTTGGGAGATGCACTGCGTTTAGCATTCCACAGCCTGGACACACCAGCGGTATGCCCGCTGATCCCGCACACAGGTAAACAACGTGATACGGTTGTCACTGGTAGTGGCGGTGCCGCTGGTATCTGTCTCCAATACCTTTTCTACACTGACCACCTGATAGGTGCGTGTGCCCAGCTTGGTGGTCCAGGTAATGGTATCGCCTGGCTCCAGGGTATGCAGGTCTCCAAAATCATCCCGGACACCGCGGTTGTGACCCGCAATGCAGCAGTTGCCGTCCCAGATACTAGTGCCAGGGAAATGACCGGCCCCTTTTGCCAGAGTGCTGCTGTCTGTCCCTTCGTAGACCTTGGTAGACAGGCCGATAGCCGGGATCTTGAGCGTCCCCAGATGTCCGCCGGAGTAGTAGAGATCGCTGGTGACGGCAGTATAGCCGACGTCCTGGCCAGAACTGCCCCCATTTCCTGTGTCGATCACAGGATAGTTGACGCTCCCTGTCTGGGACACCAGCCCGCCGCCATCCAGAGCGCCGGGGATAAGATTGGGCGTCAGAGGGTCGCCGCTGCCGGGGAGGTAACTGGTAGGTGTGCCAAATCCAGGCGGGATCAGGGCGGTGTTCTTACTCCGGTCTACATTGGGATCTTCCCATTCGTAGATGGTGTCATCGCTGGTAGGTCTGCCGAACAGGTAATCGTCCGGGGCCTCCATGGTATATTCCAGGGCGCTGGCCTGGCCCACACATAGGGCGCATAGCATGGTGGCCAGCAGAAGTGCTCTCAGCTTCAGTTGAATCAGCTCCTTCCTTTGTACCGCTTGAACAGGAAAACCCCACCTGCAGTCAGTAGGAGAACCGCACCGCCAATCAGGAGGGGCTGTTTGATGTCAATTTCTGCCGTGGCCCCATTTGAGTTTTCGCTGGAAGGGGTATTTGTGGGGGCTGGGTCTGTCTGCGCCTCGGGGACCTCCATGCTGCCGAAAATGGCGGTATAAGTCAACACAGAGCAGTTGGTTTTGGAAACTTGGCCGGTATAGTCTGCCGTAACAGTGTAGCCGGTAGCATAGGTGCTGCTGGTAGTGCCGGTATATTTGGCGGTGGCAGTATATCGGGTGACGGCCCCATCCGCCCCGGCTTCACTGGTCTCGGCCCACTGGACGTCTGCCAGAGTCAGGCTTTTTCCATTGTCCTCAATGCTCTTTGGAATCAAAGATAGATCCGCTTCCGAGAGATTGGGATAGGTGCGGGTGGCGGAGAGATCCTTTGTCCGGGTAGCATAACCGTCTGCCATTACCTTGACAGTGGTATGATCCAGTGTCAGCGTGCCGGTATAACCGTCCTCTGTGGTTACTTCCATCTGCGGTTCCAGACTCTGGAGGATCTTCTCCATATTGTTGGTTTCACTGGCCAGAGTTTTGGTCTGGGTGATGGTCTGGATGTCCACCCCAACCTCGTCCTTCCGCGTCATATCCAGCAGATAATAGAGGCGGCCATCCCGTTCAAAATCCTCGGTGGGAATCTGGGATGGATCATCTGCCAGGGACAGCTGATACACTTTCTTGATCCTGGGGCTGTCTCCCTCCATATACTCCTCCACCGATGTGGGGTAGTAACTGGCACTCTGCTCCGGTTCAACGGCCAGAGCAGGGACAGATGCCGCCAGGAGCAGGGTCAGGGCGCACATCGTGGTCAAAATGCGTTTCATACTGGATTCCTCCTACAACAATTTTTCTTTTGATTTGCCGGAAATCATATTGTTATTTCTTCTTTTGGAAATTGTCACCCCCTTTCCCGGAGCACATTTCGTTGCAGCAGATACTCATTCCAATCCTTTCCCTGTGGAGGAAGTTGTTGAGACACCTCATAGTCCTCTGCGGAGAACATTTCTCGGAGCTTTTGGGTTGCCTGCCGACCATGTTCATCGTTATCCAGGCACAGAATAATCCTGCGTATGTGTGGGTTGTCTCGCAGATAGGTCCGCAGTCCTCCTTCGTACAGCCCACACAGTGCCACCGCGTTGGAGGTTACTTTCCGGTGCAGGGTGCAGAAGCTCATCAGGTCGATTGGGGCCTCAAAGACAAGAACTGCATCATGCTTCTTGCTGCAGTAAAGTCGAAATGCGATGTCCTTATTGCTGCCTGGGACATCCCCCTTAAAGCTGCTGCCGTTCCAATCATAGGTTCCTCGTTGATTGGCAAATACCGGCGCTCCTGATTGGTCCCGGCCAACAAAGACACAGTTGTGATGTTGGGCGTCCTCGTACAGCAATCCAGCCTCCACAAAGCCCCGGATCACTTGGGGTGCGATCCCACGCTTGCGGAGATAGGCAAACACCCTGCGGTGATCCACGTTGGCAGGGGGGAGGGTAAAGGGGACCTTTTCCTCCTTTTCCTTGGTCTGCCGCGGAGTGCTCACCGGGGGAGAGTCACGGGCGCGGCCATGCCAGGTCAGCAGGTACTCCACGGCCTCCGGGAAACTTTTGTTATAGAACCGCTGGAGGAATGTGATGGCATCTCCGCCGATGCCCTCTGAGTAGCGGAACCAGGTACGTCTGTCCTTGATCCGGATGCTGTCCATCTCCTGCGTGGTGTAGTACCTGCCGATCCGCTTCACCTGGTAGCCCAGGGAGATCAGCAGATCCGGAAGGTCCGTGTCTCGGACAGTAGCCATTTCAGCCTCTGTAAAACGAGTTTTTTCTGACGTTTGTATCATGTTCACCCCCCTTCTTAGAAAAAACAAAAAAGGGGCCGGAGGACGCATCTGCTTACGATGTGTCCTCCGGCCCCTTGCTTTGACGCCTTGTGTTATTGTTCGATGTCCGCTGTGTCTCTCTCCGCCTCCGTGCTGGCCTCGCTGGCGTCTGGGGTGGTACCGGCGGCTCCGTTGTCCTCCGGGGCTTCCTCGGTGCTCTCAGGGGCCTCCTGTGGGGCCAGGCTGGCTTCGGCTTCCGCCAGCGCCTGCTCGATCAGGCCCAGGACGAAGTCCCGCTGGGTGAGCTTTACGCCGGTCCGAGCCGTTTCTCTGGCCAGGTGGGTCTTGATGCGCTGGAAGAGTTCCTCGGGGATCTGGAATGCCATCGTTCTGCTGCCTGTCATGTTGATTCCCCCATTCTCATCTTTCATCTTGTAGTATTCAGTGAGCAGTGCTGCGATGTACTGGCTGGTGGTCATCTCCAGGCGGTCTTTTTCTTCTGTTACCCGGTTGTGCAGGGCGATGTCGATTTGAGCGCATAGGTTTTTCTTGTCTGCCATGGTCTGCTCTCCTTTCCTCGTTTTGCAACGCAAGTATATCCAAAACCATGTCAGAAAGCTATTACCAAGACCACCAAGGAACCAAGGACAAAGCAAGCAATACCACCAACTGAAACAGCTATGTAATAATGTAATAAAAAGAGAGAAGCCCCCGTTGGCAGTTCGATTTGAACTACCAGCGGGGGCTTCTCTCGCTGTTTTCTCTTTGCTCAGAGGTTCGAATCACCCCACATCACGAAAATGGCCTTTTGCATCTCCATCTCGTCTGGTGCTCGATTTTGTCCTCTGAAACGGCTGAAACCCTTGCCGCAGCAAGGGTTTCAGGGGTTGCATCTTTTTCAGCAACCTTAGTTGGTCCGAGTGGGGAGACTCGAACTCCCGGCATCTTGCTCCCAAAGCAAGCGCGCTACCAACTGCGCTACACCCGGATATTCAGTTTTTCCTGCATGATACCATGCGGAGAAGAAAAAAGCAAGTTTTTCGTGTCTGTGGGCGCCGCTGTGGTCAAGCCCGATTTTGCGAGAGTTTTTCAACTGGGGAATTTCCGCCGCAAGCTACTGTCCCAAAGGCTTCCGGGTCTTCGCTTTCAGGAAAATGGATAGGGTATCTATCCTCCCAAAAAGGCAGGCACACTACCAATTGTGCTAATCTCGAACAGACCGTTTTAGTATAGTATATTCTGCGGTTATTTGCAAGCCCTTTCCCGCTGTAAAAGGCCTCCGCTCCCGGCGACCATCTCCCGGGATGCGGAGACCCTTCTTTATACTATACTGCCGCCTTGCTGCGGTCCTTTTTTTTGTGCCGGAGCAACACCAGCAGGGCTGCCAGTACCGCGGCGGACGCCGCAAAGAGCCAGGGAGAGGGGACGCCAGGCCTTGTCAGCACCGCAAAGGATCCCTCGCGCTCCATAGGAAAGCTGAGGTAGCTCCCCTCTCGCCGGGCCTCCGCGAGCCGCAGCGCGCCGTCCTGCCAGACGGCCACGCACACCTCCCCCTTGGCGTCCGGGACCCGGACACGGACGGTATAACCGCCTTGGGGCTCCGCCTGCCCCCTGTCCTCCACCGAGAAGGTATATCCGGCCGCCAACCGATATCCCTCCAGAAGTTTGCCCGCTCCCGGCGTCCAGTCCTCCGCCTCCAGCCTGGCTCCGGGGGCAAACGCTCCCTCCAGCAGCAGCACGGGCTGTTCCTCTCCGGTGGAAATCGTGGTGATCCAATCGCTGTACACCGCCTCCACCGTCCGGCTGCGAGTGATATTCTCCTGGGAGAAATCCTCCCAGGCCCCATAGACGCCCTCCCTCCGCGGGACCTCCGGAATGGACTCCGGGTCCAGATCTCCACCGTAGGGGACCGCCAAGGTCTTGATGGCCGCTCCATCCACCAGAAACGTAATGCGGAAGCCCAGGAATTCCTCCGGCATACCGGGCACTGCGGCAAAGTCCTCATAGTCCATGGGTTCCGCCTTTCCCGCATAGTCCACGCCATCGATGCCCGCCAGGGATTCCCGAACAAAATAGTTTCGTTCCACCTCGCCGTCCGCCATGCCCGCCACGGCCCCGAACCGTTCTCCACCGCCGACGACAGACACCATGGTATAGCACTCCCGGATATCATGCCCCTCTCCGGCCACGCCGCCCACCTTGTCGTTTCCCGTAAGGGAACACAGGGCATAGCTCCGGCGGATGACCGTGCGGGAGAGTCCGGCCACTCCGCCGCACTGGCCTCCCGAGGTGGTCTCCACATCCCCGGTGTTCCGACAGTCCAGCACGGCGCCCACCTCGCCCCGGCCGATGATCCCTCCGGCGCAGTCGTTTTTCGCTGTGACCGCGCCGGCGTTGCGGCAGTCCCGTACCGTAGCTTTGATATAGGCAGTGGTGTCCGAGAGGAGCTTGTCGTTCTGGATGTCCAGGTCCTCTTCCGGGTCCAGGCCCAGCTCAGTGGCCAGAATACCGGCTACACCGCCCACGTTGGCGTCGCCGGTCACTTCACCGTGGTTAGCACAGGAGATGACCCTGCCCTGCTCCCCCTCCTGCTCCACGCTGTCGGACACATCATCCACCGTCTTTTCCGGCGTGGAACCCAGATCGGTGATGGCAGAGCGGACACTGTCCAGTTGGCTGAGGATATCCCCGGTGGTATCGTGGAGGTCCCGGTTGGCGGAGGCCGCGCCGTCGGTGAGCCGGTCCACCCGGTCTCCAATCAATTGGAGCTGCTCGTCGATCTGATCGGCCGCATTTCCACCCTTTCCGCTCAGCGCCCCCAGCCACTGCCGAAGCATATCCTCAATGGCATCCACGGCGCTGTTGACGGTGCGCAGCTCTCCAATGGCGGCGTCGCTGAACCCTTTGCAGGCGCTTTGGAGCCCGTCCGCCGCCCCCGACACCCGATCCAGGGCCGCGTCGGCCTCCTCCCACGTGTCGTCCGCCGCGTCGCCGAAGTCGTCCAGGGCGTCCCCCAGATTTTCCCGCAGTGCGGTCACATCCCCGCTGATCTCCCGGAGCGATGTCCCAATGGAGGTCAGCGCACGCTCCACATCGTGGCGCTTCAACTCCTCCACAGCGTCCTCCAGCGCCTCCAGTGTGCCGCCGTTCAGCAGACTTCCCGCGGCCCGCACCACCCCATCCAGGGCGTCAAAGTAGGCGCCGATCTCCTCGATGGCCGCGCTGATGCATCCGGCCTGAACTTCCATATCCCCTACCTGGGCATCCAGGGTGAGCCGCGCCTCATAGGCCGCGCTGTCCATAGCGGTAAAGCCCTTGTCCAGGCAGTCACGGAGCGCGTCCATGGCGTCGCCCAGCTCGGTGAGATTCCGGTCCGCCGCCGCGGCGAAGGTCTCCGTCTGGTCCAGAAGTGTCCCCAGCGCCCCGTTGATGATCTGAGCCGAGTCGTAGATCGCCTCTCCAGCCGCCTGGGCGTCCTCCCTGCCGTCGGTCCCTGCGGTATGGGCGGTCTCCCGAATGGCGTCCATGGCGCCGCTGACGGCCTTCAGGTCGTCCACGGCGTCCCCGCTGTAGCCGCTGATCTGGTCGGTGAGGCGGGTCATGAGGCCGGAGAGCCGGGAGAGCTCGTCGTCCAGTCTCTGCATGGGGTCCTCCCCATAGGTCAGGACAGTATAGGGCTCGAACTGTCCCACGATACCGCCCACGTCCTTGCGCCCCCAAATGGAGCCGTAATTCTCACAGCCCACCACACTGCCGTTCTGCCGCCCGGCGATACCGCCCACATTGTAGCCGGTGTGAGGATAGCCGATCTCCCCGTGATTGACCGAGCCGGTGATGGTACCGGAAGAGCGGCCCGCAATGCCGCCTGTGTCCTGGGCATCGTCATTGGCGTCCGGATCAATCGCGCCCCGGTTGATGCAGGCTTCGATGGTCCCCTCATTGCGCCCTGCAATGCCGCCGGTGTGGGTCACACCGGTGATCTGAGCCTGATTTTCACACTGCCGCAGCACGCCGGTGGCCTCGTTGACCCCCACCAGACCGCCCACATCCTCCTCGCCGGAGACCGTACCGGAGACGGTCACTCCGGTCACCGTGCCCTCGTTCCGCCCGCACAGCAGGCCCAGCCCGCTCTTGGTGCCCTCCGGCAGGATCTCCCCTTCCAGCTCCAGATTCCGGACCACCGCCCCCTCTTTGAGGTAGCGGAACAGGCCCTGGTCGGACCCCTTGCCCGTGACCCGCAGGCCGCTGATGCGGTGTCCGTTCCCCTCAAAGACGCCGCAAAAGATCCACACTGCTTGCAAGGGCGGTTGCCGTATCGGTGGCTGCGTTTTTGAGCTTGTGCGCCCCTGGCTCCAGGTGTCCAGCGTGCAGCTTTCAGGCAGTGCGATCAGCTCCCGCGCCGTCCCTACGGAGACCGTCCGCCCCTCCGCGGCGGAGGCGGGGCACAGTCCCAACGTCAGGCAAAGCGCCGTCAGGAGGGAAATGATCCGTTTACTTTTCCGCATGCCTGCTCTCCTCCTCGTCTTCCAGCTCCAGCTCCTGATACTTGCTCTCGATCAGGGCGTCCACACTGCCCCGCAGGACGCCCTTGAACTCCCCGTCCACGAAGCCGGAGACATGTCCCCGGAGGTGTCCGTCCACCCGCATGACGCCGTTGTGGAA
>CABUDN010000029.1 GCA_902490355.1 uncultured Oscillibacter sp. | reverse complement strand
AGATAAAGGAATGTGACTGGAGTTCAGACGTGTGCTCTTCCGATCTATCATACAACGTATCAATAAAAACAATGGGAGGAATCATCATGAGCTATCAGGAAGAGTATCAGCAGAAGCTGACCACCGCGGATAAAGCTGTTGAAGCGGTGCAGTCTGGAATGTGGGTGGATTATGGCTGGTGCGCCTGTACTGTAAACGCTCTGGATCGGGCGCTGGCAAAGCGGCTCCCGGAGCTGACGGATGTCAATATCCGCGGCGGAATTCTGACCCGTCGTCCCGCTATTTTTGACATTCCCGATGCTGCCAGCCACTTCACCTGGAACTCCTGGCACATGAGCGGCATTGAGCGCAAGGCTATTCGGGAGGGATTCGCCTATTATATCCCTCTGCGCTATTCCGAGCTGCCCGGCTACTACCGCGACTGCATCAAGACTCTGGACGTGGCCATGTTCCAGGTGGCACCCATGGATGAGCACGGCTGGTTCAATTTCGGCCCCGGCGGTTCTCACCTCAAGGCCGTGTGCGAGTGCGCCAAGACGGTAATTCTGGAGGTTAACAAGAACATCCCGGTGTGCCTGGGCGGTTTTGAAAACTGCGTGCACATCAGCGATGTGGACATGATCGTGGAAGGGGAGAACCCGCCCATGGATGTTCTGGGCGGTTCCGGTGAGCCCAATGAGGTGGATATGGCAGTAGCCAAGCTTGTGGTGCCCGAGATCCCCAACGGCGCCTGCCTGCAGCTGGGCATCGGCTCCATGCCCAACGCCATCGGCAAGATGATCGCCGAGTCCGATCTGCGGGATCTGGGCGTGCATTCCGAGATGTATGTGGATGCCTTCGTGGACATGTCCATGGCCGGCAAGATCACCGGTGCCTGCAAGCCCTTTGACCGGTTCCGGCAGACCTATGCCTTTGCAGCGGGTTCTCAGAAGCTCTATGACTTCCTGAACAACAATCCCGAGTGCATGGCCGCGCCTGTCAGCTATGTCAACGACATTGCCCGGGTCTCCCAGATTGATAACTTTATCTCCATCAACGGCGCCGTGGACATTGACCTCTATGGTCAGGTGTCCTCCGAGTCCTCCGGTACCCACCACATTTCCGGTGCCGGCGGCCAGCAGGACTTCGTCATGGGCGCTTACCTGGCCAAGGGCGGCAAGAGCTTCATCTGCTGCTCCTCCACGGTCAAGGACAAAAAGACCGGCGAGCTGCACTCCCGGATCCGGCCGACCCTGCTGGAGGGCAGCGTGGTGACGGCCACTCGTACAAACCTGCACTATCTGGTTACTGAATACGGAATTTTCAATGCCAAGGGCAAGTCCACCTGGGAGCGGGCCGAGGGCCTGATCTCCCTGGCACATCCCCAGTTCCGGGATGAGCTGATTGCTGCGGCGGAGAAAATGCAGATCTGGCGCCGCTCCAACAAGAGATGAGTGCTTTTTGGCGGGCAGCACCAGGCTGCCCGCCATTTTTCTGCGAATTTTCTTAAAAAATGTTGCAGATTTCGGAAAAATTGCTTGTAAAACCCCCAGCAAGTCCCTATAATGGAATATGTACAGATGTGTATTTGAGAGGTGCGTCCCTTGCGGGATGCAGGCCGTACACCATACGGACCGGAAAGGGAAAGGGCTTGTCATGTTCAAGATCGGGGATCTTGTCGTGCATCCCATGCACGGCGCCGGCGTCATCGACAATATCGTCCAGGAGCGGGTGGCGGGGACCATCCAGGAGTACTATGAATTCAGAATGTGCATGGGCGGTCTGCTGCTGAAAATCCCGGTGGCAAACAGTCAGGTGATCGGCGTGCGGAGCATTATCTCACCGGCGGAGGCGGAAACGCTGCTCTCCGCCATTCCGGAGCTGACCGTGGAAGTCAACAGCAATTGGAACAAGCGTTATCAGGAAAATCTGCTGCGGATTAAAAGCGGAGATCTTTATGAGGTGGCCCGTGTCATCAAATCCCTGATGCACCGGGAGAGCCGCCGGGGATTGTCCACCGGAGAACGGAAGATGCTCCACAACGCCAAGCAGATTTTGATTTCCGAAATTGTTTTAACCGAACACGCGGAATACGGAGAGGTGGAGGCCCGGGTAGACCAGGCCATGATGCAGCTTCCCGTATGCTGAAGAGGGGAAGGAACTGCCCATGTTTTCATGGCTGAAAAAGAGTGCTTCCGCCCGGCGGCCCCGATGCGCAGCCCTGGTGGCTGCTGCGGGCAGCTCCAGCCGGATGGGGGGCATCAATAAGCTTTTGGAGCCGCTGGAGGGTGTGCCGGTTTTGGTCCGTACCCTGACTGCTTTGCAGATGGCCAATCGGGTGGACGAGATTATTGTGGCCACCCGGGAGGAAGATCTGGTGGAGATCTCCCGGCTGTGCCGGGATTACGGTATTACCAAATGCACCAAGGTGGTCCGGGGCGGCGAGAGCCGGGTCCATTCCGTTCTGCTGGCGGCTCTGGAGGCTGGAGAGGACATCGATCTGCTGGCGGTTCAGGATGGCGCCCGTCCTCTGGTGACGCCGGAGCTCATTGACCGCACCATTGCCGCTGCAGCCAAGTGCGGCGCCGCGGCCCCGGCTGTTCCGGTGAAGGACACCATCAAGTCTGTGGGGCAGGGGAATACTGTGACCCAGACTCTGGACCGCTCCATTTTGCGGGCCGTGCAGACCCCCCAGGTCTTTGACGGCGCGCTGCTGAAGGCGGCGCTGCAGAACGCCCTGGAACATCAGCTGCCCATTACCGACGATTGTTCGGCGGTGGAGCAGCTGGGCAAGGCCGTGCTTTTGGTAGATGGGGACGAGGAAAATCTGAAGATCACGACCCCCATCGATCTGGTGCTGGCTGCTGCGATTTTAAAGGATCGGGAGGAACGGGCATGACGGGACTGCGGATCGGACACGGTTATGATGTTCACCGCCTGGTTGAGGACCGCAAGCTGATTTTGGGCGGCGTAGAAATCCCCTGGGAACGGGGGCTTTTGGGCCATTCCGATGCGGATGTGCTGACCCATGCAGTGATGGACGCTCTGACCGGCGCGGCCCGATTGGGCGATATCGGCAAGCTCTTTCCGGATACGGACCCAGCCTATGCGGGAATCTCCAGCCTGCTGCTGCTGGAGCGGGTCGGCGCGCTTTTGACGGAAAAAGGATTTGCTGTGGTCAATATAGACGCCACACTTCTGGCACAGGCTCCCAAGGTGGGGCCCTACCGTCCGGAGATGGAGCGGAATCTGGCTACGGCTCTTGGCATTGCGCCGGAGCAGATCAATGTGAAGGCCACCACGGAGGAAGGCCTGGGCTTTACCGGAGACGGCTCCGGCATGGCGGCCCATGCGGTGGTGCTGCTGGAACAAGTACAGAAAAGGGACGCGCTTTAAGGCGCGTCCCTTTTTGGCACCTTTCCCGCCTGTCTCCATAGGATGGGAGGAGAGGAGGAGTGCTTATGGAGTATTATCTGATCCTTGCCCGCTCCGTGACCTATGCCCAGCGCATGCAGAAAACCCTGGATCGGGCAGGTATTCGCTGCCGGATTTTCCGCGCGCCCAGAGATCTGACGGATCTGGGCTGTGCGTATGCTGTTCAAATTGCCGCGGCGGATCTGTCGCGGGCGCTGACGGCCCTGCACCGTCAGGCTCTGGATCCCATTCGGATCTTTTTGTATCAGCGGGGCGTATACCGGGAGGTGGGGGGATGATCTACCTGGACAGTGCCGCCACCACATTCCAAAAACCACCGTCGGTGGCGGCGGCCATGGCGGAGGCCATGGCTACCATGAGCTCCCCGGGCCGGGGCGGTCACCGGGCGGCCATGCTGGCCGCCGATACCGCATTTGCCTGCCGGGAGGCCCTGGCGGAACTGTTCCACCTGTCCAACCCGGAACAGGTGGTCTTTACCATGAATGCGACCCATGCCTTGAATTTGGCCATTAAAAGTCTGGTTCCCCCAGGCGGCCGGGCAGTGATTTCCGGGTATGAACACAATGCCGTTACCCGCCCCCTGGCGGCCTTGGGCGCGCAGGTCCGGGTGGCCCGGGGACCTCTGTTTGATCCGCCTGCCGTGCTGGAGGCATTTGCCCGCCAGATCGGACCGGACACCCACGCCGTGATTTGCAGTCATGTATCCAACGTCTTCGGCTTTGTTCAGCCAATCGAAGAGATTGCGGCCCTGTGCCGCCGCCGGGGAATTCCGCTGATTGTAGATGCGTCGCAGTCAGCGGGCGTACTGCCGCTGGATATGACGGCTCTGGGGGCGGCATTTCTTGCCATGCCGGGACATAAAGGACTCTATGGTCCCCAGGGTACCGGCGTATTGGTGTGCGGAGAGGGCGTTCCCGTCCGGACTTTGCTGGAAGGCGGCACCGGGAGCATGTCCATCCAGCAGCATATGCCGGACTTTCTGCCGGACCGCCTGGAGGCCGGGACCCACAACATGCCCGGCGTTGCCGGTTTGCTGGCAGGAGTGCGCTATGTACACGAGCGCGGAGAGGCCGCCATCTGCCGCCATGAGCGCGAATTGGCCCAAATGGCCGTGGAAGGACTCCAAAAATTAAAGGGTGTACAGGTGTTTGCTTTGCCGGATTTGCGGGCGCAGACCGGCGTCGTCTCCTTCCGAATGGAAGGCCGGGACGCCGAGGATGTGGGGGCATCTCTGGCAGCGGAGGATATCGCCGTGCGGGCGGGCATCCACTGCGCACCTCTGGCACACCGCAGCGCCGGAACTCTGGAGACGGGGACGGTGCGGGTGAGCGTATCCGACTTCAATACCCCCGGGGAGATCACGCGGTTGATCGCGGGCGTCAAGGCCCTGATCTCTTGATTTTTCTGAACAGTCCGTGAATTTTCCCCCGGTTTACCTTGCAATCTACTGGGAGATTTTATATAATCTACTTATTCATGGCCTGAAAGGGATGATGACGTCAAAATGGAATGGAACATTGCAGAAATTCCAGCCGTAATCGGCCGCTATCTGCTGATGATCCAGGTGACGGACGTATTGGATATCGCGATTATGGCATTCGTGATGTACAAGGTGTTCATCCTGGTACAGAGTACGAAGGCTGCCAGTCTCCTCAAGGGACTGCTGGTCTTTTTCGCGGCGCTGGTGCTGTCCTATCTGCTGCACCTCAACGGAATCAACTATATTCTCAATAAGATGGTGGAGTGGGGCGTGCTGGCCCTGATTATTCTCTTTCAGCCGGAAATCCGCCGGGTGCTGGAACAGATGGGAAGCCGCCGCATCATCGCCTTTTTTACCAATTCGGAAGCATCCGGCACCACGCTGGAGCAGACCATCGGCCAGACTGTCCTGGCCTGCACGGAGATGTCCCAGTCCCGCACCGGTGCGCTGATTGTCTTCGAGCGGGAGATCCTTCTGGACGATATGGTGCGCAGCGGCACCGTACTGGACGCCGCCGCTTCCAGCGAGCTTCTTAAGAATATCTTCTTTGTCAAAGCTCCCATGCATGACGGCGCCGTCATCATCCGCGGCGGCCGGGTGCTGGGTGCAGGCTGCATGCTGCCCCTGAGCAAGAATGTCAATTTGTCCCGGGATCTGGGCATGCGCCACCGGGCCGGTATCGGCATGAGTGAAAACTCCGACGCGGTGGTGGTCATTGTCTCTGAGGAGACCGGGTCCATCTCTGTGGCCATCGGCGGCATGCTCAAGCGGCACCTCAAGCCGGAGACCTTGGAAAACCTTCTGCGCAATGAGCTGCTGCCCCAGGATCAGGAGGAGTCGAGCAAACAGAAGTTTCCGATTTTGAATCTTCTGCGCGTCAAGAGAAATGGGGGTGCGGACGATGAAAAATGAGGAAATGACCCCCCGGAAAGCCTTTTATATTGCCTTGTCCATTTTGCTGGCAGCCATCGTGTGGTTTTATGTGGACCAGACCAGCGGCCCCAACGGCGGCCCGCAGACCCGGGAACGCACCATTACGGACATTCCCATCGAGTATACCGGTGAGGCCAGCCTCACCGACCGCGGGCTGATGCTGCTGGAGGAGGGAACCGACACCACCATCGATCTGACTCTGGAGGGAACCCGGTGGCTGCTGGCCAATCTGGACCGGGACGACATTCGGGTGACGGTGGATCTTTCCAATGTGGACAGCGCGGGCGTACAGACTTTGGGCTATCAGATTCTGTATACGGACCGCCGTTTTTCCAACAATGCCCTGACCAAAAAGGACGCCAGCATTTACAACGCCACCGTCAACATCAGCGAGCTTTACAGCCGGACCGTGGAGGTGCGCTGCGAACTGATCGGCAATGTGGCCGAGGGATATTCCGCCGGTCAGATTCAGCTCTCTCATACCACACTGGATATTGAAGGCCAGCCGGAAGACATTGATCCTGTCAGCTACGCCAAGGTGACCTTTGACATCGGTACCGACGCGGAGGAGACGGTTTCCCAGGAGCTGAGCATTCAGTTCTATGATGAAAACGACAATCTGCTGGAGAGCACCGGGATTCACCCGGAGACGGAGACGATCCAGGCGACTCTGCCGGTCTTTGTCACCAAGGAACTGTGGCTGAAGATGGACTTCACCAGTGCGCCCGGCGCCCGGGAGCGGAATGTCAATTGCGAGATCCGTCCCGCCACCATTACGGTTTCCGGCGATGCAGGCCTCCTGCGGGATGTGGACAGCATTACCCTGGATACCTTTGATCTTTTGAAGCTGGTGGAGGGCGGCGGAACTTACGTCTATCCCATTACGGTGCCGGAGGGCTGTCAGAACCTCAGCGGCGTTACCCGTGCCACTGTACAGCTTTCTTTCAAGGATATGACCACTGCATCCGTTATCACGGACCGGTTCCGGTATGAAAACGTACCGGAAGGAAAGGCTGTGGACATTCTCACGGAGGAGATGACCATTCAGATCTTCGGCACGGCGGCGGATGTGGCTGCGGTTACCGGCGGTGACCTGACGGTCGTGGCGGATCTGAGCGACTTCGGTTCCGCGTTGGGGACCTATACGGTGCCGGCTACCATCGAAAATTCTTCCGGTGCCGACATCGGCATTACCGGAAGCTATGAAGTTCAGGTGACGATTCGGGAGTCTTCTTCTGACTCCGAATCGGAGGACTCTACGCAGACAACCCCGGAGGATATTCCGGAAGAGTAACACAGGAGAACCATTATGACCCAGATTGCAACGGTTGAACAAATTCTCAATCCCCAATATGCGATTATTTCCGTTCCCCGCAAGTCTGCCTGCGGACACGACTGCGAGGAATGTGCCGGCTGCGGCGTCACCGGCGCGGCTGTCCGCGCCAAGGCGGCCAATCCCATCGGCGCCGCTCCCGGCCAAAAGGTCGTGGTCCAAAGCGATACCAAGAAAATGCTGCGGATTGTGGCTCTGGTTTATCTGACCCCGGTGGTGTTGTTTTTGGCGGGCTATCTGCTGACGGCCTTGCTGGGGGCCAGCGTGGGCGTGCAGTATTTTACTGCGGCGGTGGGCTTTTTCGCCGGTATTGTGGTGGCGGTAGCCTATGACCGCAAGCTCCGGGCACGGGGCGGGCTGTCCTTTACCATCGTGCGGTTGTTTTAAGCGAGGCGATGTACGGTTACGTTCGGCCGCCGGCGGGTATCCTGTCTCAGGAGGAGATGGAGCGCTTCCGCAGAATGTATTGCGGACTGTGCCACACTCTGGGCCAACGTTATGGCACCGCCGCCCGCTTTATCCTCAATTATGATTTTACCTATCTGGCGATCCTGCTGAGTGGGGGCCAGGAGGGAACAAGCACCGCAGCGCGGTGCATGGTCAGCCCACTGAAAAAACGGGACTACCTGTGCGCTACCGATGCCCTGACTTTGGCAGCGGACGAGAGTGTGATCCTGGCCTATTGGCAGCTGCGGGACGGCGTGGCGGACCACGACTGGCTCCACGGTATGAAGTACCGAAGCCTGAGCGCCGTCCTGGAACCGGCGTACCGCAAGGCATCTGCCGCACGGCCGGCTTTTGCGGAGAGTACCCGCCGCCAGCTTGCGCATCTGGCGGAGCTGGAAGCACAGCCTTGCGCGTTGCTGGACCCACCCGCCGACGCCTTCGCTTCACTGCTGGGCGCCGCGGCCCAGGAAGTGGACCATCCGGTCCGGCGGCGGGTGCTGGAGCAGATCCTTTATCATTTGGGCCGGTGGATTTATCTGGTGGACGCCGCGGACGATTTGAAAAAGGATGCCAAAACCGGCAGCTATAATCCCGTGGCCCTGCGCTATGGCCTGCGGGACGGTGTGTGGACACCGGAATGCCGAAGAGAGTTTACCGCTACCCTGGACCATTCGGTCCATATGATTACCACGGCGCTGGAGCTGTGGGACTTCGGCGTGTGGACACCGGTGCTGGAGACCACGTTTTACACCGGCTTGTTCCATGTTGGAAAATCCGTGCTGGACGGAACATTCCGTTCCATCCGGCGCGGTCAGAGAAAGAAACGCAAGAATGGTGAGGAAACCGCATGAATGATCCCTATCAGGTCCTGGGCGTACCGGAGACCGCAACAGATGAAGAAATCAAACGGGCTTACCGGGAGCTGGCACGCAAATACCATCCGGATAACTATCATGATAACCCCCTGGCAGATCTGGCGCAGGAAAAGATGAAGGAGATCAACGCCGCTTACGAGCAGATTACCAAAATGCGCGGCAGCGGCGGACACGGCAGCGGATCCGCATCTTCGAGACAGAGCAGCGGGTATGGTGGTTACAGCGGCTACGGCGGCTATGGCGGTTCTACGTACCGGCAGTACGGCGGCTCATCCAGTTCCGTGCTTCAGCAGGTGCGCATTGCCATCAATACCGGCGACCTGAGCCGGGCAGAAGCGCTGCTGGCCAACTACTCCGACCACAATGCCGAGTGGAACTTCCTCCGGGGTGCGGTGTGTTACCGCAGGGGCTGGATGGACGAGGCCAAGCGCTACTATCAGACCGCCTGCCAAATGGACCCGGGCAACGCGGAGTACCGCCAGGCCCTGGAGTTTATGGAGCGGGGAACCCAGACGGCGTATCATCCCAACGGGACGCCTTTCGGCACCGACCTGTGCGGCGGCAATCCCTGCTTAACGCTGTGCTGTCTGTATTCACTGTGCAACGGCGGCGGATATGTACTTTGCTGCTGAAGCAGAAGGAAAGAGGGAAACATTATGATTAAAAGCATGACCGGTTACGGACGGGCCCGAGAAATGCTGCACCTGCGGGACATCACCGTGGAGGTGCGCTCCGTGAATAACCGGTATCTGGATTGTACGGTCAAGATGCCCCGGATGTACGCCTTTGCCGAGGACGCCATCAAGCAGTGCGTGCAGCAGGCCGTTTCCCGGGGAAAGGTGGATGTCTATATCACCGTGGATGCCTCCGCGGCGGATGTGGCCAAGGTCACGGTCAACCGGGAGCTGGCGGGACAGTATGCCGCCGCCTTGCAGGAACTGGCCCAGGTCTGCGGCCAGACTGGTTATTCTGTGTCTCCGGAGACCCTCTCCCGGTTTCCGGATGTGCTGACCGTCACCAAGGCCGACGAGGATCTGGAGACTGTCAGTGCAGATCTTTGCACCGTGCTGCGGGAAGCTCTGGATGCGTACAATGCCATGCGGGCAGTGGAAGGGAAGAAGCTGGCAGAAGATATTTCCCACCGCCTGGATGTGATTCTGGACAATACCGCCCGGGTGGAACAGCGTTCTCCTGAGACGGTGGCGGAATACCGGGCCAAGCTGACGGCCCGGATGCAGGAGGTGCTCCAGAGCGCCACGGTAGATCCCCAGCGGATTTTGACCGAAGCCGCCGTCTACGCCGACAAGGTGGCCGTGGATGAGGAGACGGTCCGCCTGCGCAGCCATGTCTCCCAGCTGCGGACCATGCTGGAATCGGATGAGCCTATGGGCCGGAAGATGGACTTCCTCATTCAGGAAGTCAACCGGGAGTCCAACACCATCGGTTCCAAGTGCTCCGATGTCGCCATCGCCCAGGTGGTCGTGGACCTCAAGGCCGAGGTGGAGAAGATGCGCGAACAGGTCCAGAACGTGGAGTAACCCATGAAGCTGATCAATATCGGATTTGGAAACCTGGTCAGCGCGGAGCGCCTGATCGCAGTGGTCAGCCCGGATTCGGCGCCCATCAAGCGCATGGTCCAGGAGAACCGGGAACGGGGCATGCTGATCGATGCCACCTATGGCCGGAAGACTGCCTCCATCTTCATCATGGACAGCGGCCATGTGGTTTTGTCCGCCCTGCCGCCGGAGCGGTTTGGCGGAAAAGCGGATCCTGATATGAAAGAGGAGAGAGAGAACTGATGAGAAGAGGAAAGACTTTCATTATTTCCGGCCCTTCCGGCGTGGGGAAGAGCACGGTGCTGCAGGCCCTTCTGGCGCAAAATGACAACATCTACTTCTCCGTGTCCGCCACGACCCGGGAGCCGCGTCCCGGCGAGGAGGATGGGGTCCACTATCATTTTATGGACGTGGACACCTTCCGGAAATGGATCGTCAATGACGAATTTTTGGAGTATGCCGAGTATGTCGGCAATTTCTACGGCACGCCGAAAAAGTACGTAGACGCCGCCATGAACCGGGGCATGGATGTCATCTTGGATATCGAGGTTCAGGGTGCCATCCAGGTGACCAGCAAGCGCCCCGACGTGGTGCGGATCTTCATTGCACCTCCCAGCTGGGCGGAGCTGGAGCGCCGCCTGAAGGAGCGGGGAACCGACTCAGATGAAAAGATCGAAAAGCGGCTGCTGCGGGCCAAGGTAGAATTTCAGACCGCCCATACGTATGATTACTTTGTCATCAACGACACCGTGGACAACGCCGTCCGGGAGCTGTCCGCCATCATGACCGCCGAGCACTGCAAGCCCAAGGAGCGCATGGAGGTCATCAGCGGCCGGTAAGACCGCCTTCATTTGTTAATTTTAAGCCGACAGGCAGATAGGAAGTTGATTATTATGATGCTGTATCCTGCAATGAACAAGCTCACAAGCTATATTCCCAACCGCTACATGCTGGTCAATGTGGTGGCTCGACGGGCAAGACAGATTGCCCAGACGGCAGAAAACGAGGGTGAGCACCTGGAGGAAAAGCCGGTGACTCTGGCGATTCATGAGGTGGCGGACGGAAAGCTGGATGCCAGAAGCATGGATCTGACCATTGAGGAGGAGAACGCATAAGCGCAGGCGAAGGAGGGCGAGGCATGGAGACCGCATGGATTGTCAAAGTTGCGGTCAGCGCCGCGCCCTATTCCATTGATAAGCCCTACGATTACCTGGTACCTGCCGCCCTGGAGGAGTTGGCTGTGCCCGGAGCCCGTGTTACCGTTCCCTTTGGACGGGGCAACCGGACGTCGGAGGGAATCATCCTGGCGGCGGCGCCGGGAGAGAAAACCCCGGGGCTCAAGGCAATCTTTGCGGTACTGGACCGGGAACCGGTGCTGGATGCCACAGGGATCGCCCTGGCGCTTTGGATGCGGAAGAGGTATTTCTGCACGCTCTATGAGGCCGTGAAAACCATTCTGCCTGCGGGGCTGTGGTATCAGCTGCGGGAGGTGTGGCACACGGTTCCGGGGGAGGAGGCAGCCGCTTTGGCTGCCGGAATCCCCGGCGGACAAGCTGTCTGGGATGCGCTGACAGCCGCCGGCGGCAGCGCCGATGCGCAGGTGCTGGAAAACGCCTGCGGCGAAGAAACCCAGCGGGGGCTCCGGGCACTGCGCAAAGCCGGTGCCGTCACCTGTGAGACGGAGGCCAAGCGCAAGCTGGGAGATAAGATGCGCCGGATGGTGCAGCTGGCCCTTTCTGCGGAAGAGGCTCTGGCTCTGACACAGCCGCGCCAGCGCAGTGCACCCATGCAATACGAGGTGGTGCAGCTGCTGAGCACGGCTGGAAGAATTTCCGCCGCAGAGCTCTGCTATTTTACCGGCGCATCAGCGGCAACGCTGCGCACCATGGAAAAAAAGGGACTTCTGGCCTTTTCCGAAGAGGAAGCGCTGCGGGTGCCGGAGCTCCGGCAGACAGAGCCTGCCGGGCCAGTAATCCTCAACGACGAGCAGCAGGCTGCATTGGATGCCATGGTGCCCATGCTCCGCAGCGGCAAACCCGGCGCGGTACTGCTTCAGGGCGTCACGGGCAGCGGAAAAACCCAGGTCTATCTTCGCCTGGTTCGGGAAATACTGCAACTGGGGAAGCAGGCGATCGTGCTGGTGCCGGAGATCGTATTGACGCCGCAGATGATGCGGCGGTTTTCCTCGTATTTCGGAGAGCAGGTGGCCATGCTGCACAGCGGGCTGCGCCTGACGGAGCGGTACGACCAATGGAAGCGAATCCGGCGGGGAGAAGTCCAGGTGGTACTGGGAACCCGCTCCGCCATTTTTGCTCCCCTGGAACATGTCGGACTCATCATTCTGGACGAGGAGCAGGAGAGCAGCTATCAGTCGGAAAATCCCCCCCGTTACCACACCCGGGACATTGCCAAGTTCCTGTGCGCCCGGCACGGCGCCCTGTTGGTGCTGGGGTCCGCCACCCCGTCGGTGGAGACTGCCTGGGCCGCGGAACAGGGGCGATACACCCGCTTGTTTTTGCGCCAGCGCTATCGAAACCATCCGCTGCCTCAGGTGCAGATCGCGGATCTGCGCCAGGAAATCCGGCGTGGAAACCCGGGACTGCTCAGTGAGCCCCTCCGGGAGGAGCTGGCGGAAAACCTGCGTCGGGGAGAGCAGAGCATCTTGCTGCTCAACCGCCGGGGCAGCAGCCGGATGCTCCTTTGCGGTGAGTGCGGCTATGTGCCGGAATGTCCCCGGTGCAGTGTGCCGCTGACGTATCATTCGGCCAATGGCCGACTGATGTGCCACTACTGCGGCCATTCCCAGCCGGCATTTGAGCGATGTCCGGACTGCGGCGGCATTATGAAGCACATCGGTGCCGGGACTCAAAAGGCGGAGGAAGAGCTGCACACGCTCTTTCCTCAGGCCGGTATTTTGCGGATGGACGCCGATACCGCCTCCGGCGGCCATGAGCCGCTGCTGGCGCGGTTTGAGCAGGAGAAAATCCCTATTTTGCTGGGCACTCAGATGGTGGCCAAGGGGCTGGACTTTGAAAATGTTACCCTGGTGGGGGTGCTGTCTGCGGACTTATCCCTGTACGTGGACCATTACCGCGCCGCTGAACGGACCTTCAGCCTGCTGACGCAGGTGGTGGGCCGGGCGGGCCGGGGCGAGCGGACAGGCCGGGCGGTGATTCAGACCTATACCCCGGAAAACGATGTGATCCAATGCGCCGCCCGGCAGGATTACCAGGGATTTTATGAAAGTGAAATCCGTATGCGGCGTCTGCGCCGGGAGCCGCCCTTTGCAGACCTATTTACCTTCACAGTCTCCGGAACAGAGGAGGGAAGGGTTCTGCGTGCGGCGGCGGGAGTGCGGGAGGTTCTGCGGAGAACCTTCGCGTGTGCAGATGGCCAAACGGAGGTGCTGGGACCCGCCCCGGCGCCCATTGTCCGGGTCAATAACCGGTTTCGATACCGCTGCTTGCTGGTGGGCCGCAATGATAAGGCCACCCGGGAGCAGGTCAGCCGGATTCTGAAGGAATTTGCGGCAAACCGCGTCAACCGCGGCTTGCATCTGTTTGTAGACTGCAACACCATGGAGTGATGCAGAAAAGAGGAGGTCATATACATGGCATTGCGTAAAATTGTAGAACAGGGTGAGGAGTGCCTGACCAAGGTCTGCCGCCCGGTAACGGAATTCAATCCCCATCTGCATGAGCTGCTGGACGATTTGGCCGAGACGTTGGCAGAGGCCAACGGCGCAGGCCTGGCCGCACCTCAGGTGGGCGTGCTGCGGCGGGTGTGCCTGGTGATGGATGATGAGTCCGGTGAGTACATCGAGCTGGTCAATCCGGAAATCATTGCCCAGAGCGGCGAGCAGACCGGTCTGGAGGGCTGCCTGAGCGTCCCCGGTAAGTGGGGCATCGTCACCCGGCCCAGCCACGTCCGGGTTCGGGCGCAGGACCGCGACGGTGACTGGTTCGAGGTGGAAGGCGACGGCCTGACGGCCCGCTGCTTCTGCCATGAGATCGAGCATCTGGACGGCCATCTGTACACCGAGCACATTGACCGCTTCCTCACGGATGAGGAGCTGCGGGAGTACCTGGAGAAGGAAGAACGGGAAGAAAGGGAAGGAGAATGACGCCCATGCGCATTCTGTTTATGGGAACGCCGGAGTTCGCTGTGGCGTCCCTGCGGCGGCTGGTGGAAGACGGACACGAGATCTGCGGAGTCTTCACCCAGCCGGACAAACCCAAAAACCGCGGACATAAGCTGATGTTCTCGCCTGTAAAGGAATATGCTTTGACACAAAACCTGCCGGTCTACCAGCCCCTGAAAATGCGGGACGGTGAGGCCGAGGCACTGGTCAAACAGCTGGCCCCGGAGCTCATTGTCGTGGCGGCCTATGGAAAGATTCTTCCGGAGGAGATCCTTAACACCCCGCCCTACGGCTCCATCAATGTCCACTCTTCGCTCCTTCCCAAGTACCGGGGCGCGGCCCCCATCAACTGGGCAATTCTGGACGGGGAAGCGGAAACGGGCGTGTCCATCATGTATATGGCCAAGGAGCTGGACGCCGGAGATGTGATCCTGCAGAAGACCACCCCCATTGGGGAACAGGAGGACGCCCAGACGCTGACCGCACGGCTGGCGGAGCTGGGAGCCCAGGCCCTGTCCGAAGCGGTGGAGGCTCTGCGTAATGGAACTGCCGGCCGTACACCGCAGGATGCGTCCCAACAGACCTATGCCTCCATGCTCTCCCGGGACATGTCCCCCATCGACTGGAACCGCACCGCCCGGCAGATCAACTGCCAGGTCCGGGGTCTGATTCCCTGGCCCTGCGCCACCGCGGAGCTGGCGGGACAGAGATTCAAGATCTATGAGACTGTTTTGGGCCGGGAAACCGACGCCGCCCCAGGTACAATCCTCTCCGCCGGGAAGCAAGGCATTGAGGTGGCCTGCGGTGAAGGGCGGAGCCTGTATCTCACGCAGCTTCAGGCCGAAGGCGGCAAGCGTATGGCTGCGGCGGCCTATCTGCTGGGTCATCCCATGGAGATTTCATCCAATTAAAGGAGATCGTGTATGCCTTACTATTATCCGTCTTACGGCTACAGTGACTTTCTTGCCAACAATATCTATGTCCTGCTGCTGATTCCCATTTTGGCACTGTCTTTGTGGGCGCAGTTCCAGGTCAGCGGAAGTTTCCGCCGCTACAGCCAGCAAACCAATCGCCGCCGCATTACCGGCGCGCAGGCGGCGGAGGCGGTGCTGCGGGCTCACGGTGTTTATGACGTGCCCATCCGGCCCTGCCGGGGAAATCTGACGGACCATTATGACCCCCGGGACAATACGATCTATCTCTCGGAGAATGTCTACAACGCCCCCACCATTGCGGCCGTGGGCGTGGCGGCGCATGAGGCAGGCCATGCCGTGCAGTATGCGGAGAATTACGGCCCCATCCGGCTGCGCAGCGCCATCATTCCCGCCACGCAGCTGGGTTCCAAGTTCTCGTTTATCCTGTTGTTTGCCGGAATTCTGCTTTATAGTCAGTCGTTGCTGCTGGGCGGCATTCTGCTCTTCTCCCTGACCACCATCTTCCAGCTGGTGACGCTGCCGGTGGAGTTCAATGCCTCCGCCCGGGCCATTGAGACCATTGACGGCCAAATGCTGCTGGACAGTGACGAGCTACCCGGTGCCAAAAAGGTCCTGCGGGCCGCAGCCATGACCTATGTGGCGGCACTGCTGATGTCGGCTTTGCAGCTGCTGCGGTTCGTGCTGATCTTCCTGGGCCGCAATAACCGGGGAGGTGGACGGGATTGAGTACGCCTGCCCGGATCACAGCCCTGCGGGTGCTGGAGAGCTGCCGGACCCATGGCGCCTGGGCGGATGCCGCCCTGAAGGCGCAGCTGAGCCGGGACGGTCTCAACGGCCCGGACGCGGCCTTATGCAGCCGCATCGTCTACGGTGTGCTGCAAAATCAGATGCTGCTGGACTTCTATCTGGCAGCTTACTGCTCCCAGAAGCCGGATCATCTTCAGCCGCCGCTGCTGAATATCTTACGGATGGGGGCCTATCAGATCCTGTATCTGGACAAAATCCCGGACAGCGCCGCGGTCAATGAATCTGTGGAGCTGGCCAAGATCATGAAACGGGGGCAAGCGTCCGGCCTTGTCAATGCTGTTCTCCGTAAGATTTCCAAGAACAAGCAGGGACTGCCTGCTCTGCCGGACCGGGATGAGGTGACAGCGCTGTCCATTCGGTACAGCCATCCCAAATGGCTGGTCCGGCGGCTGCTGGCCCTGCTGGGCCGGGAGGAGGCGGAGGCCTTTCTGGCCGCGGACAACGCCACGGCGCCTATCACCGTCCAGGTCAATCCCCTGCGCACCACTGCCCAGGCCCTTCTGGAGCGGCTGGAGGCGGAGGGGGTATCTGCCCGGATGCATCCCTGGGTGCCGGATTGCCTGGAGCTGACCGGCACGGGAGACCTGACGGCGCTGTCCGCCTTCCGGGAGGGAGACTTCCTGGTCCAGGACTCTGCGGCCCGGCTGGTATCCTCTGTGGCGGATGTCCGGCCCGGAGAGAACGTACTGGATGTGTGCGCCGCACCGGGCGGAAAATCTTGCTCCGCTGCCTTTGCCATGAAGGACCGGGGCCGAATCGTGGCCTGCGACCTCCACGAAAACAAACTCCAGCGGATTACGGAGAGTGCACGGCGTCTGGGCATCACCTGCATCGAGACCCAGGCGGCAGACGGCCGGGTCAACCAGCCGGAGTGGCGGGACGCCTTTGACACGGTATTGGTGGACGCGCCCTGCTCGGGCCTGGGCATCATCCGCAAGAAGCCGGACACCCGGTACAAGCGGGCCAACGATCTGTTTTCCCTGCCGGTGATCCAGACGGAAATTCTGGATAACGCCGCGTCTTATGTCCGCCCCGGCGGTGTGCTGGTCTATTCCACCTGCACAATTCTGCCGGAAGAGAACGAACAGGTGACCGACGCCTTTTTGGCTCAGCACCCGGACTTTTCCATGGAGCCGTTCTCCCTGCCTGTCGGAGAGACGGACGGCCGGATCACCCTGTGGCCCCAGCGCCATGGTACCGACGGCTTTTACATCTGCCGCATGCGGCGGCAAGCTTGAGAGGACCCCTTATGATCGATTTGAAATCCATGTCCCAGCAGGAGATCACGGACCTGATGCGCTCTCTGGGTCAGCCGGCCTTTCGGGGCAAACAGGTGTTTGTCTGGCTGCACAAGGGCGCACGATCCTTTGAGGAGATGACCAATCTCCCCAAACCCCTGCGGGAAAGCCTTGCCCAAACCTGTCAGCTGACCCCTCCCAAAGTGGCCCGCAAACAGGTTTCCCGGCAGGACGGCACCATCAAGTACTTATGGGAACTGGCGGACGGCAACTGCATTGAGTCCGTCCTCATGCGCTATCACCACGGCAACACGGTATGCATTTCCTCCCAGGTGGGCTGCCGGATGGGCTGCGCATTCTGCGCATCTACCGTTGCCGGAAAGGTCCGCAACCTGACGCCTGCCGAAATGCTGGATCAGGTACTCTTTACCCAGTTGGATTCCGGGCTGGAGATCTCCAACATCGTGCTCATGGGGATCGGCGAGCCCATGGACAATCTGGACGCGGTACTCAAGTTCCTGGAACTGGTGAATCATCCCGACGGGATGAACATCGGCATGCGGCATATCTCTCTGTCTACCTGCGGCATCATTCCGGGAATCCGGCGCCTGGCGGAGCTGGGACTGCAGCTGACGCTGTCGGTTTCCCTCCATGCGCCGGACAGCGAGACCCGCTCGAAGATCATGCCGGTGAATCGGGCCTACGACGTGGAGGAGTTATTTGCCGCCTGCCACGATTATTTCCGGAAAACCGGGCGGCGCATTTCCTTTGAGTACGCCATGATCGACAGCGTCACGGATCACGACTGGCAGGCGGACCTGCTGGCCCGGAAGATCCAGGGCATGCCGGGGCACGTCAATCTGATTCCGCTCAATGATGTGGTGGAAAGCCCGCTCAAACCGTCCAAACGGGTGGCAGCATTCCAGCGCCGGCTGGAGTCCCATGGCATTACCGCTACAGTTCGGCGGAGCCTGGGCGGCGACATAGACGCTTCCTGCGGTCAGCTGCGGCGCAAGGCCATGGAAGAGGCGAAGAAAGGGGAGGATTCCCAATGATTCAAGTATGGGGCATGACCGATGTGGGTCTTTGCCGGAAAGAAAATCAGGACGCATACGCATTTTTGGAGCACCCCGTCACCGGACACACCATCTGTGTGGTCTGTGACGGCATGGGTGGTCCCGCCGGCGGCAAGATGGCCAGCCGCATTGCGGTGGACACCTTCCTGGCGGAACTGGAGAAGGTTTTGACCAAGGGCATGACGCCTCAACAGCTGCGGGAGGCTTCCTCCTATGCGGTGTCTCTTGCCAACAAGGCCATTCGGGAGGCGGCCAAGGACACGGAAGAATATGCCAATATGGGCACCACTCTGGTTTCCGCTGTGACCTATCCCGACGGGGTCGCCGTGATCAACGTAGGCGACAGCCGAGCCTATCACATCTCCCAGGCCGGCATCACCCGGATCACCAAGGACCATTCCCTGGTGGAGAGCATGGTGGAGCGGGGCGATATTACCGCAGAGGAAGCCCGCCGCCATCCCAACCGCAACCTCATCACCCGGGCCCTGGGTCCGGATGCTCTGGTGGAGTGCGACGGTTATCTCTGCGAGCTGCATGTGGGGGAGTATCTCCTGCTTTGCACCGACGGCCTCATTGACACTGTGACCGACCAGGAGATGCTCTTTGAAGTCCTCCACGGCGACAGTCCGGACACCTGCCTGGACCGTCTGCTGGCCATTTCCAAAAGCCGCGGCGCGCCGGACAATGTGACGGCTGTGCTGATGAAAAACGCGTAAAGGAGGAGACGTATGGACCCTTATATCGGAAAAATGCTGGATAACCGCTATGAGATTCTGGAGCGCATCGGCACCGGCGGCATGGCGGTTGTCTATAAGGCCAAGTGCCATCGTCTCAACCGACTGGTGGCCATCAAGATTCTCAAAGCGGATCTGGCCCAGGACGAGGACTTCCGCCGTCGGTTCAATGCCGAGTCCCAGGCGGTCGCCCAGCTGTCCCATGCCAACATCGTGTCGGTTTACGACGTGTCCCGTGGCGGCGACACGGAGTATATCGTCATGGAGCTCATCGACGGCATCACCCTGAAGCAGTACATGGAAAAGCGCGGCCAGCTGAACTGGCGGGAGTCTCTGCACTTTATCACCCAGATCATGCGGGGTTTGAGCCACGCCCACAGCCGGGGCATCGTCCACCGGGACATCAAGCCCCAGAACATCATGGTCCTGCGGGACGGCAGCGTGAAGGTGGCCGATTTCGGTATCGCCTGCCTGGAAAACTCCGCCCAGACCCTGACCCAGGAAGCCCTGGGCTCCGTTCACTATATCTCACCCGAGCAGGCCCGGGGAGACCGCACCGACGCCCGCAGTGATATCTATTCCGCCGGTGTGGTGCTCTACGAGATGCTGGCCGGACGGCTGCCCTTCGAAGGGGATTCCGCCGTATCCGTGGCCATCCAGCACCTGAGCTCCATCCCCCTGGCACCCCGGGAGATCAACCCCGAGATTCCAGAGCAGCTGGAGCTGATCTGCATGAAGGCCATGGCGCCGGATCCGGACCGCCGCTATCCCTCCGCAGACGCCATGATCGCGGATTTGGAGGCCTTCCGGAAAAATCCCGGCATCAACCTGGATTTCGAGCTCTCCGATCTGCGGCC
>CABUDN010000028.1 GCA_902490355.1 uncultured Oscillibacter sp. | reverse complement strand
ACTTTTTCCAGAGACAGCAGCGGAATCGAGTGATTTGTTTTTTCCAGTTTGCTGACCGCCGGGTATCCTACGGTATTGGTGGGCGAATTTGACATCTGGACGCCCGTTTGTTTTTCCAGAGCCTGCAGTTCCTCAAACAGCCGGTCATAGACAGCATCGCTGACGCTGGGGCTGTTGAGGTTGTAATACTCATTGCGGTAGCGGTTGAGCCGGTCGGTCAGTTCCCGCTGCCTTTTCATCAAATTCTGGTCCATCAGGCCGCCTCCTCTTCTAAAACACGGAACGCCATAATCAGCGTCTCCGCCGTATGTTCACCATAGGTGTACGACTTGCACACCCCATCTTCAAATTCCCAGGTACGCGCGGCCCCCCACCAGAGGATGGCGCCGCGTCCGTCATTTCCCGCATTGATTCGGGGATCAGGCGGGTTCAGCGTTTTAGTGTAAAATCCCTGGGTGTTGACCCATGTGACTTCCCGCAGCTGTCCGATGCAGGAAGGGCGGCAATGGCCGGTAACTTCCAGACGCACGCCTGGCCGCAGTGCGCGCTTGAGCTGATTGAGATTTTTGATCATGCGGCACCCTCCTTTCTGCGCCTCTGGCTATCAGAAGCATACCGCCCAAAATTCAGTTCCCGGATGATGCTCTGGATCGTCTCATCATCATCCCATTTTGCTGTGAGGACGGCCCGTTCCGGCCCCTCTCCTGTGTGTACGCTTACCTCGCTGCCATAAATCTGCATCAGCACATCGGGGCGCTGGGCGCAGACCACGGCCAGATTTCCAAGCTGTTTCATGGAGTTCTCCTTTCATGCCGTATAAAGCCAGACCACTACCGGCCGGCTCAAATCGGCAGTCTCATAATTCTTCCGCACTTTGACGGGGCGGTAATTCCCATCCAGTTCGCATTCCACACTCTGTTCAATACGGCCTCCGTGCTGGGCCAAACATTCCCGGAACGCACGCAGGGTATCCAGACGCACCGCCAGCGGGTCGCTTTCCCTGCATCGCAGCTCCGCACAGTACACATATCTGTGTGGATTTCCCTTGATCAGAAAGCCATAGGTCATATACAGACGGCACTTGCGTTCCCGCTCCCGTTCGATATGTTTTACATAAGCTACACCAGCCTTACCGCCTTGGGTCATACAGAGATAGCCCATTTTCCGGCGCTGTTCACCTGACAGTGGGATCTGCTCCATTTTCTGTCCCGGCAGCCCTTTAAAAGCACGGAAACTCTCAGGCGCATATCTGTAACCGCGTATCTCATACTCAAATCCTTTTTTCCCCATCAGGGACCTCCATTCTATAAAAGTGGGCCGGACGTCCCAAAGGACGCCCGGCCATTGAACCTGCCTCACGCGGCGGCAGGTAACGCCTGCGGCTGCATGACTTCCGTATTTTCCATTAAGTCGGCCAGCAGCACATCTGCCAGCAGACGGCCAGCCAGATGCCCGGTGTGGATAATCACACGGTCTTTTCGCATCTGGATAAATTCCTCTTTCCGCAGCTCACGGCTCCGTTCGGCCAGCTTCAGGTCGCGGCCGGTAAGGCGGGCCGCAATGACCTTCTGCCATTTGATCAGGAATTCTGTTGCCTGTTCAATATCTTCATACTGCCGGTCAAACAAAGTGCGCTTCTGACGAACTGTTCCATCTGGTTCAATCTCCAGAGTATAGTAGGGATCGTTAGGTTCCTCCGTCCGGCGCAGGAACATGATGAAGCTTTCCCGGCGTTCCATGCGGTCATAGTACCGCTCGCCGGCGCCATCATTGCCGACACAGTGATGAAGCATGCGCCCCTCCTTGATGATTTCAAAGATGTCTTGGGGCGCAAGCACCGTGTAGTCGTCATCGCTGTAGGCATATTTTTCCTGCAGTTCCGCACAGATGGCATTAACATGGGGATATTTCGCCGCCATTTTTGACGCCTGCTCTTCCAGACTCCCGGCTTCACTCTGAAGGACCAGTTCATCGTGCCGCTGGCGCAGTTTGCGCACACGGTAGACGATCTCATCGCTGGTGTCATAGTGCAGCCGTTCCGCCATAGCAAGATAGTCCTGCCAGGTGGTCAGCGCCTGCTGGCAGCTGCCATCAAAATACTCTTTTTGTCGCTCCAGATAATTTTTGATCTGCACCAGGCTCATTCGGTCTGCGATAAACACCAGATCCTTGGCGCTGATCTGTTCCTTTTTGCTCCAGCGCAGCATGTCGTCCGTGATACGCTGTCCGGTTCGCTTCTCAAGCTGCAGCCAGGCCAAAGTTTCTGTGTCTCCATCCATCTGCCGCAGGCGGCGGAATTTTGAGGCATCCAGACCCAGAGCGCGGATCAGCCCGGGCTCACTGGGGTTCAGCACCAGCTTCCGCACGTTGTCGCAGTTATGGAAACACTCCTTTGTCAGCCGCTGCAGTCCAGCCTTCCAGATCTGCTCCATCTGGGGAAGCCTTTTCCAGACTGCCAGGTATTTTTCAGGATCAGTGATCGGATGGCTTCGTATCCACTCGGCCAAGCCGGTTTGACGAAGTTCTTTTTTCTCCAGGCTGGGCAAAGTCTTTCCATATACCCGGCCGGATTGATCACCATAATAAGCGTAATAGCAGGGGCTTCCCGCGATCCAGCGTGTTTCCCGCTGGCAGTACATCCCCCAGTAATAGGAACGGATTTCGCCGGTGCGGTCATAAATCGAACGCCGGAACTCATGCCAATAGGACTCACTGTGCGGCAGGGTATCCTTTCGGTAGGTCCTGTCCGCCCGGAATTCCCGAACGACAAATCCATCCCTGCACCGCTGGACCAGATAAGCATAATACTTATCTGTTTGAAAATAGCCTGCGCGCCCCAAAGCCTTGAACATTACGGGATGCCGGCAGCGGGTGCAGCGCCCTTTTTTGTTGTGGTAGGGATGCCCGGAAATGGGCACCTCCTTCCCGCAGAAGGTGCAGTAGCCTGTTTTAGCGCCACCGCGCTTGTAATGGTAAAATATAAAATTTTCCCGCACGGCCACCTTGTCGGCCCACCGCTTCCAA
This sequence comes from uncultured Oscillibacter sp., assembly GCA_902490355.1. Lineage (GTDB taxonomy): Bacteria > Bacillota > Clostridia > Oscillospirales > Oscillospiraceae > Oscillibacter. Next base: position 16,919 of record CABUDN010000028.1, on the reverse strand, counting down.
TCTTTTGGCAATTTCGGCACCTGTGCCAGATCCTTGTCCCATGGGTCAGTGATCCGCTTGTGGCGCCGTTCCAGCTGTTCGTCCCTCACATTCCGTTGAAAATCGAGAATGCCGAGGGCGCCACCGCGCTCGCCGGAAAAATAGTCTTGAACCAGGGCCGCATCTTCCTCGCTGACCCAACAAGTAGCGTAGTAGTTCCTGCCAGGCCATTCCAAACGGTCCAGTTTTGCATCCCGCCACTTTTTCTCCAAGTGATCGTAGGTCAAAAACTGGCGGTTTTCCTTGTCGATAAATACCTCATAAGCAGGATTATTACCATCCAGCCGCAGATGATCCGGCAGGAAAAAAGCGGCTTTCAGAATGCCATCCTGCACCAGACAATTCATATATGCGAAATAGGTGCGGGTAGTATAGGTATGGCCGTAATAAGTCGTCTCCTTTTTGGGCTCGTCCGCCATCGCTGCTTGTTTCATCTCCGGCGATGCCGTCAGCATCGGCATCGCCAGAAGCATGGATTTCTTCAAATTAACTCACCGTCCTTTTCTCAAGATCCACCCCATACCAGACATTGGGCAGAAGTGTCTTTCCATCAATGGTAGCCACCACGATCTGCTGAATGCAGCCGGTGGCCGGGTCTTCCTTGGCAAACGCCAACACATCGCCTTTCCGGCGGCCCTTGGCTATGGGATCAGCGCCGCGGACGGCCGCATAACCGTCACACGCCTCTGCCTGGTCTTTCCGCACATGGCTGTTCCATTCCCGCTTGGGATGGTCTGCCATAAAGGCGAGGCCGTGGAGAAACAGTTCTTCTTTCGTCAGCCGCTTGAGGACCGTCAGTTCGGTGCAGGAGATCTTGGAATCCACCTCGTCCTCGTCGATGTCCCCGCCGGCGTTGACGATGTAATATTCCGAATGGTCTACATCGCCGTAATAGCTCAGGCAGTCTAACGGGTCCTCCGCACAATGGAATCCATTTTGGCGGCAGTTGGCCTTTTCCGTTACATTGAGGCCCATCTGAAACTGATAACCGATGCAGATCATGCCGGGCCGAAAACCTTTATACGCAATCATACGCTGCCTCCTCATCCTGCCTTTGCCATGCCAAAATCCATCAGCGACATCTGCCCGTCGGCAGCAGGCTTCTTTTCCGGCACCGGCTTGGGCTCCGGCTTTTTCTTCTCAGCAGGTTTTTTCTCGGTTTTCTTTTTCTTGGAGGACTTCACGGAAGACTTGCCATAGTAGGGGCGGGGGACAAATTTTTCTTCCTGCTCCTGGTCCTCTTTGGCGTCCGGATCGCGGAAATAGTCCTCCGACCACTGATAGCACAGGTCATCCGGAATATCGCAGCCATACCCCTGGCTGCCCTGGCCCGGCTGGATGCCGTTTGCTTTCAATTCGTCCTGGATATACTCCCATGCCTTGCGGCTGATGTACTGGAAGCAGTGAACCATTGTTTTCTTCGGGTGCATGGTGAGGCGGGCAAAGGCCGGATCTTCCAGGCACTTGGTCTGGATATACTCCGACACGCACTCCTTCATATTGCGCCGGGTCAGCTTTTCCACATCACCGCTGACCCGCTGCATGGAAGCAGCCACCACCTCATCGTCACTCATGGCAGCCAGGCGGTCCATCTGTTCCTGCAGGGCCTTCTTCTTTTCCGCCTGTTTTGCCTCCCACTCAGCCTTCCGTTTGGCTTCGGCAGCCTCATGCTCGGCACGGCGCTTTTCCTCGTCAGCGTCCGTATTGGAGGTATCTGCCTTGGCAGGCTCCGCCTGACCCTCATCGGCATTGTCCTCCTCATCGGTTTTTTCTGCGGGAGACTCAGCCTCGTCAGGCTGTTCCAGCTCTTCCGGGGCCTCATCCAAATCTCCGTCGTCCTCAAAAGCAGGCTGCGGCGCCGGCTCTGCGGCAGGCGGTACGGGCTGACGGTCAGCCGGCGGCACCGGCAGCTCGTCAAAGTTCTCCCCGTCCTCAAAAGCGCACTCGCGGGTGAGCGAGGCGGCAGACGGTTCGCGGCCTTCCTGCATATCCAGCGACATTTCCGAAAAATATCCCATAATAAACTCCTTTCCGTTGACAAAAATGGCATGGATCAGGATAAAACCTGTTCCATGCCATCGTTTACCTGTGTCACAGCACATAGAGTAGTGTGCTGAAGCTGTCGAAACAGTAACATATCACATTGGGATACTGCTCCGACCACTTTTTGATCCTGTCCTGCACCTCCTGGGCTTTCCGCTGGGCCGGGCCATTCCACGGCGGCGGGACCGTCACCGTAAAATATCCCTTATCCGTGCGGGGCCGCACATCAGCGTTCAGATGGGCGCATTGCTCCAGAAGCGCCAGAAGCTGCCCTCTCTTCGTCTCATTTACAACAACCATTGAAGCCTCTTTATGTCCCTTCTTTGATGTCCTTTTTGGCAAGCATGGGGGAAAACTTGACCTGCGGAAATTCATGCTCCCCATTGACATAGTAGTAGATCCTTCGTGGAGAATGGTCCAGTTCTACCACATCAGAGAGCGCCATTGGCCGCCCGTGGCAGCCCTCCGGCAGTTCCTCCCGGCAGTCAGCAAACAGGCGCTTCAAAATCTCTGCGTCGCTCTGTTCCACCGGGCAGTAGACTTCGCCAGACCCGGCCATGCGGTACATGGCGGCGGGCGGCTGTTCATAGCCGGCCTTTTGCAGCGCCGCAAGTTCCTTGAAAGCAAATGGGATCGCTTTTTGCTCGTCCAGTTCCAACTGATAGAGCACAAATCTCTGTTTCCGCCGCTGGGGTTCCAGCAGGGCGCCGAGGGCATCCCTGCCTTGCCGCAGGAAGGTTTCATGTTCCTCTCTGGTCAAGCCAAGATACTCCGTCAGGCAGGTTTTGTTTTCAGCCAGGTGCTGCCATAGTTCGATGCAGTCCTCAATATGCGCCAGTTCACACAAGCCGCGGAGGTACTGCGCCTTAAAACTAAGTCTATCGATCTCCTTTCTCCGTTGATTTTCCCGGCGAAGTGCCAGCTGCCAATCGTCAAATCCCTTATAGTTGGGATTCCAGGTCAGCCTCCGGCAGTTCATGCCATATTTCCGGGCCGTCAGGTAAATTTTCGATGCCCCGGCCATCGTCATTTGATTGTTGTACTTGTCCATATCGTGGGCTTCAATGATTTCCTCTGTGCCGTTCTGCGCCAAAAGGGCAAACAACGGGTCCAGCGGGCTGGTGTTGTTGGCCCCGGCAATCGCGGCAAAGGTGCGCCCGGTCAGACAATGGGAAATATCTGCTTTCAGCAGCCCCTCGATCACATAGACCACCCGGGCGGATGGGTCACCGATCAGATGTACCGGGCTGCCGGAGCCTGTCCCGTCTGTCTTTGAGGAAGAGGAAAACCAGATGTACTTGGCCCCCGGTTTCTCCGGCGGGTCATCCTTGTGTTTCAGCGGTACATCCAGCATGATCTGAAATCCCTGAAGCCGGCCGTCAAAGCCTATGGCGGGGATCAGGATGCCGGAGGTCTTCTTATAAAATGCCATTGTCCAGTGGCCGCTGTCGTCCCGGTAAAATCCGGGTACGCCCTGCACCCTGCATCCCTGCCTGATCAGCCGGTCCGTGATAGAGCGGCATAAGAAGGGCGGCGGGGTACTCTTAAAGCCCAGCGCCTCGATTTGTTCATCAGACAGCCCACGCTTTGGTGAACGCAGATGTTCCCGATGTGCCGGCCGCAGCGTAAGCTGGGCCAGCAGCAGGGATAGCGTCTGATGGATCTCGGCCGGGCTGGCTTTGTCCGACTGCGGCACAGTTTTTCGCTCGGAAGAAGAATGACCTGCAGCGGCCGCCCGGGCCCCCGAAGATGGGGACCCGGTGCTGACCGGCTGCTGTTGGGCTTCATTCCCGGAGCGTGCGTGTTCCTCGTGGGTATTGTCACACAGAGCTTCTGCAATTTCCCAATAAGCGTCAGAGGTCGTCGTGTGATTCAATTTTGCATATAGCGCCAGCATTCCGCCATGTTCGTCGCAGTGATTGCACCGCCAGACATTTTTGACGAAATTGACATTCATCCGCCCGCGGCGGTCGCCGCAGAACGGGCAGTCCACATAGACGCTGTTTGCCTGCTGGCGCCTGACCCGCAGGTGCAGCAGTTCCACAACTTCCATGATACCGAAGGGAAATTCATCCGGGTACGAACCCATCTGTCATTCCTCCCTTCATGCCCTCGCCGGCGGCCATATCAGCCGGCCTTTTGAAGCGAATCCAAAACCAGCTGTGCGGCCGCGCGGACCATGTTGTTCTTGCTCTTGCCCGGGATCAGGTAGTACCGCAGATTGACAGGCCGCTTCTCAGCCACCTGGGCAATCGTCATGCCCTTGCAGATGCCATCGTCTACGATGACCTGCTGGGCCTGTTCCAGCGTCATGACCTGCAGAATATCCTCCATAGGCGTGTCCTTCGTGTAAGAGGGGGTATCCACCGCAATATCCGCCGCCCCGGCAGCGTCATCTTCGGGCTGCATAGGCTCGGCGGCAGGTTCGGATTCCTCCGTGTGCTGGACCGGCAGCTCCGTTACATTGCCGCGGACAGGCAATTCATCCGCCTGTTCATTTTCATCCGCCGGCTGCTCTACCTTTGGCGAAGGCCCAACCGGGAGCGTATCGAATGCCCTCTCAGGCTCTACCGGCAGGTGCTGCTCCACCGTTTCCGAAGCAGTGCTTTCCTCCGGCGGGGCAGTTGTCACGGTTGCCGCCTTTGCGCCCTTAAACGCCCTCTGCGGCGTTTTGACGGGGCTGGCAAGGGATTTCACCTCAGCAGGCGTATCGCCCTTCTGCGGGGCGCTGTGGGGCTCCTGCGGCGGTGCCGTGCGTGCCGCCGGCCCGGCAGGCGGTTCTGCGGCCTTCTTGACCGGCGTTTCAATGCTTTTCTCCATCAGGTCGGCCTGGGCGCCGGCGCTGATCATCTGGATGCCAAAACCTGCGTCCGTAAGGGCCTGGCTCAGCGCCTCATTCTGGGCCGCTTTCACGAAGTCGCGGCTGTCCTGGGTAGTCTGCTGGGCCGTGCTCATACTGAACGGCTCCGCGTCACTGCGGTCCAGGAATACCTTGGCCTCAAAAATCGCCATCTGCTCCGTGATCCGCAGCGCCGTCAGACGCATACGGCCGTTGGGATGGGCCATGCGGAACCAGAGTTTCTGGTAGGGCAGGTCCAGTTTCAGGGTGTCCTTGGTGCGGCGGAGGAACTTGAGCGGGTCAAAGCCCGGCACCTTGTTCAGTTCAGCGGCCGCAGGCACAGTTTCGTACATCGTTTTCGCATTGCTGTCGTTCATGTCATATACTCCTTCCTGTGTAATAAATAGGAGACGCGGGGCAATTTTCTGCACCTTGCGCCTCTTTTTTAACCAGCGTATTTCAGTTCTTCTTCCAGAGCTGCCGGGACCGGGATTCCGGCCCGCTTGGCATAGGCCTTATAGTACATACCGATGCGCGTGCCCAGAAGCGTATTCCGCTTGACGATTTCATTCCGGTGGATCGCCATAAACAGCACCTGCTTTTGGCCGATCAGCACCACGCGCTTTTTGGCTCGGGTGATGCCGGTATAGAGCAGGTTGCGGTAGAGCATGACGGTGTGCGCTTTCAAAAGCGGCATGATGACCGTTTCATACTCAGAGCCCATTGCCTTGTGGATGGTGGTGGCGTAGGCAAGGTCCAGATTGACCATATCCTCTACGCTGTATTCCAGTTCTCGGCCCACACCGAAGTCCAGACCGATACGCTTGCCATCTTCATCGTCTTTGATATAGCGGATAAATCCCAGGTCGCCGTTGGACACCTTGGCGGTGTTTTTGGTCTGCATGATCCGGTCGTTTACCCGGAACACTTTGACGCCGATTTTGATTTCTTCCTCGGCAGAGCGGAACGGGTTGACCACCTCGCGGATGGCCTCGTTGAGTTGTTCCGCCGACGCGGCGCCTTCCGAACGGAAGGGGGACAAAATCTGCACCCGGTCAATGCCGCTTTCCGCGATTTCCCGGCAGTAACGGGCGATGATCCGCTCCGCGGCCTCTGCCTGGTTATCGCTTGCCATAAATACAAAGTCCGGCCCAAAGTACAGCTTGGTGTTGCCCTCGTTGATGAATTTGGCGTTATAAGCGATCAGGCTGTCCTTGGACTGGCGGAAGATCTGGTCCAGCACCGTGACGGGAATCAGGCCGCAGTCGATCAGTTCGCGGAACACAGTCCCGGCGCCCACACTGGGGAGCTGGTCGGGGTCGCCCACGAGAACGATACGGGCCCCATCCTTGATGCGGGAGAAAAACTTGTCTGCCAGCCACATATCCACCATAGAAAACTCGTCCACGATGATCAGGTCCGCCGACAACGGCTCCTGCTGTCTGCTGCGGTTGGCGTCATCTTCTTCACTGCCGAGGCCCAGGCCGCTGTGGAGCGTCCGCGCCTTGTCAAAGCCAGTGCTTTCCGCCATACGCCGACTGGCACGGCCGGTCGGCGCCATCAGAACGATTTCGCCTTTCGGATGCAGGCGGCGGTAGACTTCCAAAATGGTCTTGAGCACCGTTGTCTTGCCGGTGCCGGGAGAACCTGTGATAATGGACAGGCTGTGGCGGTAAGCCGCGTAGACCGCTGCCTCCTGTTTGGAAGACAGCACAAGCCCCATTTCACGCTTGACCTGCTCCAGCGCCTGCTCAATGCGCTCCGGCGCAGACGGCTCTATCAGCCGCATGGCAATACGCCGGGCCGTTTCATCTTCCTGTGCGAATGTGCGGGGCAGGTAGATGTTATCTTTGACGGATACCACCTCGCCATGAAGAATCATGTCCTGAAGCACATCCGCGACCTCCTGTTCATGAAGCCGGAGAGACGGGACGGGGATCTTTGCGTTGAGAAGCCGAAGAGCCTCCTTCCGCAAAGTTTCACCAGGCAGGAACAAATGTCCTTTGCCGCCCTTGCTGTCCTCCAGCGCCCAGAACAGTGCGCCCTTGACCCGCGTGGGGTCATGCAGGTCGCCGCCGTTTTTCTGAACGATGGCATCTACCCGGAGAAATCCAAAACCGGATACCTGGCACAACTCAAAGGGACTCTTTTTCAAAATATCCACACTGGCGGGCCCAAAGTGCTGGTAAATCTTTAGGGCCGTTTTCGGCGTGATCTTGAATGGGGAGAGCAGCGTCATCAGGTCTTGGAGCATCCGGCTCTCCGCATACGAGGTTTTGATGTCCTCCAGCTTGCTTTCCGTAATGCCCTTGACCTCCAGCAGCCGCTCGGGGTGATTTTGCAGAATATCCAGCGTTTCCACGCCAAACCGGGAAACGATCTGCGCGGCAGTTGCCGGCCCGATGCCTTTGATGAGGCCGGAGGCCAGATAGCCCTCCACACCGTCCCTGGTCTTGGGAACGATCTCACGCCACTGTTCCACCTGAAGCTGCACACCATATTTGCCCTTTGTCCATTCGCCGTCCAGTTCCAGCTCTACCGCATCCGTGCGGGGCAGTTCATAGCCCGTCGCAACAAAGCGGATCAGGTGGTCCTTGTACCGGCGGGTGGAACGAGCCTCCTGGGGCACCTCCTTATCAGCGGTTTTTACGCTGATGATGCAGAACCTGTTTACGGGGTTGTGGTAGATCGTCCCGTCATAAGTTCCTCTATGGATCACTTCTTTTTCCCTCCTTTTATGCCGCCTCGCCGTCACACTTGACTACGAACCGGCGTGACACTGAGACAGTCACATATTGTTCGTAAATGTCCGGGTGGTCCAGCTTCAACCGTTTCAGATTATCCTTGTCGATACCAGGGGTTCGTATCGGATTGTAAGTGACGGTATAGTTCACCCCATCCTGCTGGCAAATGGCTTTGCAGCTTTTCCCCATTTTGGCAATGATGGCAGCCTTCAGCCGCTTCATATCTTCCTCGATTTCCTTTTTGCCGGCTTCTGCGCCTTTTTTCTGCTCCTGAAGCTGGAGAAAACGCATCAGCTTGGCCGTCAGAGATAAATCGAGTGACACAGCGGGGGCCTCCTTGTCAGCGGGGCCAGTGTACCGGCGCACGCTCTCGATCACGAGGTCTCCATCTTCGGTGTAAGGCGGCGGCGTTCTGGTAAGCACATGATTTTCCCAGAAATTCTGCTCCAGGAAAATCATCTCATCCTCATAGGCCAGATCCCTCTGCATATCACGGATAATACTTTCCTGCTCGTTGTTGCCATACAGGCAGCAGAAGAAACAGCGGTCCACATCCATGACGGCCATGTAATGCCGCCCCTGGGACTCATAGTAGGCCGGAATGGTTTCCTCACCATCCAGCCACCAGTTGTCTTTGGCGTTGTAGTTTGTGGTCTTGATCTCCAGAATAGCGGTGGTGCCGTCCGGCAGTTCTACAAAGTAGTCCACATCCGCCAGCATCCAGGGATACTTCGGGTGCTGGAACATCTTTTTGATCTGATAGACCTTGTAGCCGGTCCGGTGCTGGAAGATCTTCGCCACCAGCGGTTCCAACAGGTGTCCCATCTCCAGGGCCACCCAGTTGTCCTCATGGTCCTCGACCACGGCAATGTTCAGCTTGTCATAAAACAGATCCCGGGCCGTCCGCCACGGTGAAATGCCCAGCAGAGCTGCAACATCGCTGCCTCCAATACCTTTCCGGCGGTAGGCAAGCCATTCTTCTTCGGACAAGCCTGCCGTATCCACCAGCACCATGGGCTGATGCCGCTCTTTGACAGCCACACTGCCTGCCGGCATACTCAACACCCCCTCCGCGTCCTGCGGGGAATGACGGGCGCCCGAATCACCGGGCAATGCTTCTGTGCGGACTGGTTCAGTTTCTGATACTGCCGCCAGCTCTCCATCGGTTTCCTCTTACTCGTCAGAGACTCCTGACTTCGCTTTTTTACATTCATGTTCATACCTGCCTTCTGTAATTTTGATATATCCTCAAAGCCGTTTCCGGCATTTGGGCAGAAAAAAAGCGAGGGTGACAAAGGCCGTAACGCCTGATGTCCATAGCTGCCTATGAACCAAAGTCATCCTCGCTGACGGGAACAAAAGTCCCGGAAAAATAAAAAAGCCAGTAATATACCGGCCCAGAGGGGCGCAGTAATACTACTGGCACAAGTACAATCTTGACTGCGTGTGCAATGCAGATTTTTCAATCCGCGGTACAGAAACTAAGTCTGTATCCCACAAGGGGAGCGCACAAAAATCAATTACAGAAACAGTGTAGCACAACATCTTGCGTTAGTCAAGAAATATCATCTATATATAGTATATTTCTGTTACTGAAAATGGCAATATGCAAATAAATTTATCTAAAGGCACAGGATTTGCAGAAATTTGGCCGCCATCTCCTATATATAGGGCGTACAGACATGGCATGGGATTCCATAGTCAGTCTGCACGCTCTTTTTGTACCTTGACAAGCCCCATAACCTTTTCCATTGGAGTTATACAGGGATCGCGGACAGTGTGCGATGACCACATGGAGCCCGCCCACGATTGAAATACCGCACAGCGGGCCCTGGCAATACGCGGCGGAAAGCCCCGGCGCAGGAAATGGCCTTTGGAAGAGACCCTACACTTCCCGATGAATTTGAATGACTTCATTGTTTTTGTTGAAAACCTTCTTCTACAAACAGTAAAGGATATATGTAATTGCAAATAAAGGAGGGCAATTATGGAAAAAAGAAAACCCAATGACCTTTCACCGGATCAGTGCTTGGCGGTCGATACGGAATCGCTTTGCAAACTGCTCGACTGCGGGCGGCACACGGCCGTCCAGATCGGCGACCTGGCCCACGCCCGCATTACCATGAATTCTCGTGTCCTTTGGAGCGTTCAGCGCGTGAAGGAATATTTGTACGAGATCTCATGCTAACAGAACCTTGCCCATTCCGGGCACAGCAACACACAAAACATCGGGAGGTATCAGCCTATGCCAAAAGTTAGAAAAGACAACAAAGGCCGCAACCTGCGGCCAGGAGAAACACAACGCTCAGACGGCAGCTATATGTTCGTCTATAAGCTGGGTAAGAAGAAAAAGTACATTTATGATTTTGACCTTGCCAGCCTGCGGGCCAAAGAAAAAGTGCTCAACCGTGACAGCGAAGACGGTATTCGCACCCAGGAGGCTATGAAAATCACCCTAAATGATATGTTCAAAGTCCTCATGGATACGAAGATCCAGTTAAAGGCTTCTACACGGGCGAATTACGAATATCTTTGGAGCAACTATGTGAAGGATGAGCCGTTTGCCAACATTCCCCTGCCCAACATCCGAAAGAGCGACATCCTGACATTTTACACGAAGCTTTTGAAAAAAGGCTTTGCGGTCAATTCCTTGGAAAGCATCAATAACCTGATTCACCCCACGCTTGAATTGGCGGTCGATGATGACTACATCCGAAAAAATCCAAGCAAAGGCGTCTACCGCTCTCTCAAAACAGAGGGAGCCGGGGCGCCCCCGAAGAAAAGAATCGCGCTGACCATGACACAGCAGAAGAACTTCCTTCGGTTCATTTCCAAGTCACCGATGTATAGCCACTGGCTGCCTGTCATGGTCGTACTGCTCGGTACGGGAATGCGTGTTGCGGAATGTACCGGCTTAACTAAAAATGATGTGGACCTGGAGAACAACACCATCTCTGTCAATCACAACTTGATCTATCGCGTGATCGATGGGAAAGCAGGTTTTCATATCACCACCCCTAAAACAGCCAGCGGCACCCGCACTATCCCTATCCTGTATCCGCAGGTTGCTGAACAGCTCCGCACATTGATTGAAGTCATGGACACACTCTATCCGGAAGACCTTGTGATGAATGGGTATCACGGTTTCCTTTTTAGGAATCGGGAAGGTTACTTTCTCAGTGCCCATAATATCAATCGGGCCATCCAGCGTATCTCCATCGCCTACAACGCCGAAGAAATGGATCAGGCTGAACTGGAAGATCGTGAGCCGGAACTGCTGCCGCATTTTAGCGTACATAACATGAGACACACATTCTGCACGCGGCTCTGTGAAAGCACCAACGACATCAAGTTTATCCAGCAGGTGATGGGCCACGCTGATTTTTCCACAACTATGGATATTTATACGCATATTACGCAAGAAAACATGAGGGAAAAAGCAGAGGCAATCAAGGGTAATTTGGTGCTAATGTGAAAATTGCAAAAAAGGGCAAATCCGCATAAAAAACACGGATTTGCCCTTCATTTTGGCCCGTCTGATGCCGTCTGATTTCAAGCAAAAGTTGTAGAAAAGTTGTAGTTGTAAGCCCTTTTTACTACATCTTGTGCCGTCCGGTTTCGTCAGACACTATATATTGTGGAATTTTAGTCCAAAGGCTTCATCGTGGGGAACAAAATCACTTCCCGGATGGTATCGGAATTGGTCAGCAGCATAACGCAGCGGTCAATGCCGATGCCCAGGCCGCCCGTGGGAGGCAGACCGTACTCCAGAGCGGTGATATAGTCCTCGTCCATCATGCCGGCTTCGCTGTCGCCCTTGGCCCGGGCCTCCACTTCCTTCTGGAAGCGCTGACGCTGGTCGATGGGATCGTTGAGCTCGGAGAAGGCATTGCCCATCTCACTGCGGCAGATAAACAGCTCAAACCGCTCGGTGAGGCGGGGATCCTTGGGGCTGCGCTTGGCCAGGGGACTGACATCCACGGGATGCATGGTGATGAAGGTAGGCTGCACCAGCTTCTCCTCCACCTTTTGATCGAAGCACTCGTACAGAGCGTTGCCCCAGGTGGCATCCTTGCCCTCAGGCAGTTCCACGCCGGCAGCGCGGGCGGCAGCCCAGGCGGCCTCGTCGGAATCGATGGACATGAAGTCGATGCCCACGTGCTGGCGGACGGCTTCCGCCATGGTCATACGGGGCCAGCCGGGCGTCAGGTCGATCTGCTCGCCCTGCCACTCCACCTGATAGGTGCCCAGAATCTTCTGAGCAGCGGAAGAGAGCAGCTCTTCAAACAGGTCCATCATGTCGTTGAAGTCCGCATAGGCCTGGTAGAGCTCCACGGAGGTGAACTCCGGATTGTGCTTGGGGTCCATGCCCTCGTTGCGGAAAATCCGACCAATCTCATACACCCGGTCCAGACCGCCCACGATCAGCCGCTTGAGGGGCAGCTCCGTGGCAATGCGCATATACATGTCGATATCCAGGGTGTTGTGGTGGGTGATGAAGGGACGGGCCGTGGCGCCGCCGGAGATCGTGTTGAGCACCGGCGTCTCCACTTCCATATAGCCCCGGCCGTCCAGGAAATCCCGGACATGCTTGATAAACTGAGAACGGATCACAAAGTTCCGCTTCACATCGGGATTGACAATGAGATCCACATACCGCTGGCGGTAGCGCAGCTCCCGGTCCTGCAGGCCGTGGAACTTCTCCGGCAGAGGCAGCAGGGACTTGGAGAGCAGAGTAATGCTCTTGGCCCGGACGCTCATCTCGCCCCGCTGGGTGCGGAACACCTCGCCGTCCACGCCCACGATGTCGCCGATGTCGTACTTCTTAAACTGCTTGTAGACCGCCTCATCCATCTCGTCCTGACGGGCATAGAGCTGGATACGGCCGTCCCGGTCCTGCAGGTCGCAGAAGCTGACCTTGCCCATGCCGCGCTTGCTCATCAGGCGGCCGGCCACCCGGACGGGCTGGCCTTCCATCTCGTCAAAGTGCTCCTTGATCTGGGCGGACGTGGCGGTATAGTCAAAGTGCGTCTGCTGGAAGGGATCCTGCCCGGCAGCCTGCAGCGCGGCAAGCTTTTCCCGCCGGACCTTGCGCTGCTCGCTCAGGTCCATTTCGGGCTGCTGGTTTGTCTTTTCTTCAGCCATGTCGGTTCTCCTTAGCGTTCAATCTTCTTCACCGTATACACGATGGCGCCCCGGGGCGCTTCCACCGTGACGGTATCCCCTTCCTTGGTGCCCAGCAGGGCCCGGCCAAAGGGAGACTCTTCCGAAATAATTCCATGCATGGGATCTGCTTCCTGAGAGCCCACGATCTTATAGGCGGGCATCTCGCGGCCGGACGCATCCGCCACCACCACGCGGCAGCCGATGGTCACCACATTGGTGGGGGCATTGCTCTCGTCCACAATCACCACATGCTGCAGAATCTCCTCCAGCTCGGCGATGCGGGAGTAGAGCTTGCCCTGCTCGTTTTTCGCCTCGTCATATTCGCTGTTTTCGCTCAGGTCACCGAAACCGCGGGCCACTTTGATCTGCTCGGCCACCTCGTCGGAACGGGTGGTCTTGAGGTAGTTGAGTTCCTCCTGCAGTTCCTGTGCCCGGGCGGCACTCATTTTATATTCTTTTTCCATATCGTCCGTATCCTTTCTGCATCATTTCGCAGGGGATCCCCCTCTGACCTCCCCTGCGCATACTTATTCTATATTATCATAACTTGGTATTATAGTGTGCGGATTTCAGAATGTCAAGCAGGAAGGTGCTTTGACCGTAATCTGCCCATATCGCAAGACACCGCCTTCCTCCAGGGCTGCCAGAAGCGCTCCCCGGCTGACACCGGCAGGAAGCTGATTTTCCAGCGCAGGGGGCAGTTCCAGCTCGGGAAGCGGCACATCCTCCCGGTAGAGCTCCAGTACCACCGCCCCCTGAGGCTTCAGATCCTCCCGGGGATCAAACAGCACCAAAGCTTCCGCACGCTCCAGCTGCTCCCGGTCCGGCCCCAGCTGCACGGATACGCCGTATTCCCGGCGCAGTCTGCGGCACAGCTCTTCCCCGCCCCGGGGCAGATCCGCCAGCACATACCGGTGCCGCAGCGCCAGCTCCGTCACTGTGCGCACCACCTCCGCCGTCATCTTCCGGGCAGATACCGCTACCTGGGTTCCCGGCATCCCCCGGGCCTCCAGCGCGGCCCGGGTCCACTCCACGGCCAGACGGCGGCGCAAACCGGTGGTCTCCACCGTCCGAAGGCCCTTCTTTTCCAGCAAATCCAGCCAGGGAAAGTCCTCCGGCAGCACCACCTGTTTGATCCCCAATCGATGCAGTTTCGCCGCCGCCCACCGGATCCTGCGCCGCAGCATCCACTCCGGCGTCCGGGGGCCTCGGGGAATCTGTACACAAAGGAACGACATATGCATGACCCGGCGTTCCGTCACGCCCAGCTTCCTCTGCTCCGCCGGAATCCAAACAATCATACCAATCATAAAAAACCGCCCTCCCGTTCCATGGTATGGAGCGGAAGGGCGGGATATGCAATCGCCTTACCAGGCCTGCACGTAACCGGTGAGATATTGCAGGGGATCGACCCGCACGCCGTTTTCCGTAATTTCAAAATGGAGATGCGGACCGCTGGAAATTCCGGTGGAACCGGTAATGCCCAGCACATCTCCCTGATCCACCCACTGTCCCACAGAAACAGAGCGGCTGCTCATGTGGGCATAGAGAGTGGTATTGCCGCTGCCATGGGAAACCACCACATAGTTGCCATAGGAGCTGGAGTACTGGGAGACAATCACGGTACCGGCCTTGGCCGCGTGGACCTCGGAGGAGTAGTATACACCGCCGATATCCACACCCTTATGGTTGGTGGATGCGCCGGCAATGCCGGTATTGCGGTTGCCGAAGGGAGACGTGATGCGCCGGCTGGACACCGGCCAGATGTATCCGCCCAGCGCCGCATTGGAAGTTGTCTGACCGGACGCCGCCTGCTGGGCCGCCAGCTGCCGGGACAGCTCCACAATTCTGGCCTGGATGGCCTCCTCTTCCGCATCAATGGCGTCCAGCGTACTCTGATACTCCGCTTCGTTGGCGTTGATCTCGTTGACCAAAGCCACAGCGTCGGCTCTTTGCTTATCCAGAGTGGACTTCTCACTGACCAGCTTGGCCTTAGCCGCCTCAGACTGACTGCGGCTGTCCTCCAGAGATTCCTTCTTTTCCGTAATCTCCTGCTGCAGATCCTGCAGATCCTGAATCACTCTCTGGTCATAGTCCATGATCTCATTGACGAAATCCAGCCGGCTGAGCAGATCCGTAAAGCTGTCGGCCTTGAACAGCACCGACCAATAGGAGATGGTTCCCTGCTCCTCCATGGAGCGCACCCGGCTGCAAAACAGTTCATACTGTGCTTCTTCCCGCTCCTCCGCGTCTGCCAGCTCTGCTTCGGTCTGGGTGATGAGTTCCTCATACTCGGCGATCTGCGCCTCTACATTGGCAATCTGGGCGGAGGTGTTGCTGATCTGCTGGTCCAGCAGCTCCTTGCGCTTGAGCGCCTGTTCCTTATCATCGGACAGGCTGTCCAGCTGACTTTCCAGTTCCTTGCGCTTGGCATCCAGTTCACTGGCATCATCCTGCAATGCATCAATATCCGCCTGCGTCACAGCCAGAGCTCCGGTAAAATCCAAAGCGGTCAGCAGCAGTGCCAGCGCCAGGGCCGCACCGCGAACGACATACTTTCTTCCTGGTTTCTTCATAAGCACGTCCTCACACCTGCAAGAATTTCCGAATGGCGGACAAGCTGCCGCCCACACCAATCAAAATACCGGCTCCCGCAAAGGTCCCCGCTACCGCAGCCCACAGCTGACTGAAGGGAACCACCCGGATCAGCTGAAGCGTATCGTTGCTGGCCACGCCCTGCGCCACGGCCTCATACAGACCCCATTGGAGCAAAAAGGCGATGATGGCGCTCAACAGTCCCAGCATGAAGCCTTCATAGACAAACGGCCACCGGATGAACCCGTTGGTTGCGCCCACCATGCGCATGATGGCGATTTCTTCCCGCCGGTCAAAAGTAGTCAGTTTGATGGTATTGGAGGTAATAAAGACCGACACCACAAACAAAATGGCAATGAGAGCCACACAAATCACCGTGGCGACATTGCGCAATGTAATGAATCCGCTGGCCAGCTCTTCATAGGCGCTGACGTCCGCAATGCCCTCTACCGACTCCACCGACCGCTTGATCTGCTGGATCTGCTCCAGATCCCCAATCTTGATGGCGTACCGGTCCCGAAGAATCTGCGGATCCAGGTCCTGAAAAATTTCGTCATCGGCATACTCAGCCTTGAAGTCCTCCATGGCCTCTTCCCGGCTGATGTAGGTCACAGAAGTCACGCCCTCAATGCGCTCCAGCTTGCTTTGCAGTGCCCGGGCCTGCTGGGAAGTATACGTCTCGTCCACATACGCCAGGATCTCATTCTCCTGCTCCAGATCCCGCAGCTGTGCGTCCGCGTTCACCGCCACCAGGGTGAATGTTCCCATAATGAGCAGACATGCCACGGTAATACCAATGGCCGCAAAGGTCATGAATCCATGGCTGAACATATTGCTCAGGCCTTCATGAAAAAAGTATTGAAAATCGTGCCGCTTAGCCATGGATGCGCCCTCCCACATAGCCGCCCACGCTGTCGTTGATGACGTGGCCGGATTCAATGGTAACCACCCGTTTGCCAAAGCGGTCCACCAGGTCCTTTTCATGGGTCACGACCACAACGGTCGTTCCCAGCTCATTGATTTTCACCAGCAGGCTCATCAGTTCCAGGGATCGCTCCGGATCCAGGTTTCCGGTGGGCTCATCGGCAATAATCGTATTGGGGTTATTGACCAATGCCCGGGCAATGGCCACCCGCTGCTGCTCACCGCCGGAAAGCTCAGTGGGATAACTGTTGGCTTTGTTCTCCAGATCCACCAGATGCAGCACATACGGAATCCGCTTACGGATCTCTTTTTGCGGTGCTCCCACCGCCCGCATAACAAACGCCAGATTGTCATAGACAGTCTTTTTATCAATCAAGCGGAAATCCTGGAAGATCACCCCCAGAGTTCTCCGCATCAGCGGAATTTGCTTGTCCGAAATATTGCTGACAGAAAAGCCGTTGATCATGATGCGGCCCGCACAGGGTTCCACTTCACCGGTCAACAGCTTGATAATGGTCGATTTGCCGGAACCGGAAGGTCCCACCAAAAAGACAAACTCTCCATCTTCA
>CABUDN010000027.1 GCA_902490355.1 uncultured Oscillibacter sp. | reverse complement strand
GATAAAGGAATGTGACTGGAGTTCAGACGTGTGCTCTTCCGATCTGCTTGCCCTTGGAATTGGAAACTGTGTAACCGAAGTACTTTTGCAGAGTCTCCAGATCGCCCCGGTCCCAGGCCACCTCAATGGCATGGCGGATGGCACGCTCCACCCGGGACGGCGTGGTGGAAAACCGCTTGGCTACCTCCGGATAGAGCACTTTCGTCACGGCGTTGATGACATCCATATCATCCACGGCAATCATGATGGCCTCACGCAAATACTGATACCCCTTGATATGGGCGGGCACGCCGATCTCGTGAATGACAGACGTCACCAGATTTTTCAGGGATACACTGCGGTCCACCGGAGCTGCGGCCGGCATGGCAAACACCGTGTGCATCCGGTCCAGCAGAGCATCCACCGTGCAGGGCTTGGGCATGAAATAGCTCACACCCAGCTCCCGGGCCTCGGAGAGAATCTGATCGGTACAAAAGGCCGAGAGCAGAATCACCCGGGGCTGCTGGCCGGCCTCTCCCCGCAGCTGGCGCAGGGCATTCATGCCGTCCAGCTCCGGAAGCGCCACATCCATCACCACCAGATCCGGTTTGTACTGATGGACCAGCTGCTGGATCTGTGCACCACTGCCTGTTACGGCGGTCACATCAAACTCTCCCGACTTTTCAATGGCTTCCCGCAGCATGCCGCGGAATTCCTCGTTGGCATCCGCCAACAAAACCGTTTTTCTGTTCTCCATATCGTACCCTGTCCTTTTTCCAGTAATTGCGATCTGCGACGAATTGATGGGGGTTCAAATCGCGTTTTCTATAAACTATCATAAATTTACAGTTTTTTCAATATGCGTATCCCAAATTATTCCAAAAATCGTTCGACAGCTTTTTCGGGACACCCCCCTTCGCCTCCCTTCGGCACGCCTTTTCTTTTTTCGCCCTTTATGGTATCATAAAAGCCATTCCACCCCGGAAAGGAACGTCGATTCATGGAACTTTTGAACCAATTGGAGCAATACCGTCCCTTCAACGAGCAGGAGGCCCGGGACCGGGAAGAGCTGCTGCGGCGGGTGCACAGCGGCGAGGATCTCTATACCCGGGACAATCCTGCCGCCCACTTCACAGCCTCGGCCTGGGTGGTCAATCCCCACCGCGATCAGGTGCTCCTGGCGTATCATAATCTCTACGACTCCTGGGCCTGGCTGGGCGGCCATGCCGACGGAGAGCGGGATCTTTTATCCGTTGCCATGCGGGAAGTCCGGGAGGAAAGCGGTCTTGTGCAGCTGCGCCCGGTTTCCCGGAACATCTATTCCCTGGAAATTCTGACGGTGAACGGGCATGAAAAACACGGCCGCTATGTCTCCTCCCACCTGCATCTGAATGTGACCTATTTGCTGGAGGCAGACCCGGCGGCTCCTCTGCGCTGCAAGCCGGACGAAAACAGCCGGGTAGGCTGGTTTTCTTTGGAAAACGCCATCGAGGCTTCTTCAGAGCCTTGGTTCCGCCGGAGAATCTATCCCAAACTCAACGCCAAGCTTTCCGCCTGGTAATCCGTCCGGACCGGCCTCCCCGCCGGTTCCCGGAGTTCCGTCCCGTTACGCCTTCTGCAGCCGCCGGTCCACCAGGCAGCCCAGAACCGCTCCCACCGCTGCCGGGAGCAGCCACCCCAAGCCAAAGGAAGCCAGCGGCAGCCCATTGACAAAGGTACAGGGCAGTCCCTGTCCCGCCGCCGCGCCCAAAAGGCTCACGGCCAGGGCCGCCAGGGCTGCCAGGCGATACGTCCAGTCGCCGGGAATCCACCGCTGCACCAGCGCCAGCAAAATCAACGCCAGCGTGGGCGGATACACCACATCCAGAACGGGTCCCGCAATGGCTACGATCTGTTCCAGTCCGAAATTGGACACCACCGCGCTGAACACGCAGATGCCCACCACCATGGCCCGATAGGACACCCGTCCGCCGGAGAGGGCGGAAAAGTAGTCGGCAGAGGAACTGACCAGGGCCACCGCCGTAGTGACGCAGGCCAGGGCCACCACAACGGAAAAGAGCACAATTCCCCAGCCGCCCAGGAGATTGCGGACGATGGAGACAATCAAAAAGGTCCGGAGAACCGACAGGTCAAAAAAGCGGGAAGTCGTGACGCCCAGGTACGTCAGTCCCAGATACACCACCAGCAGCGCCGCGCCGGCCACCAGCCCGGCACCCGCCACCACCCGGAAGCGGGAGCGGGGATCCGTATGACCCTTGGCGTCGGCACTTTTGAGGATGATGATGCCGAACACCACCGCCGCCAGCACATCCATGGTCTGATAGCCCGCCTCAATGCCGGTGCGCACCACATTATCCACCAGCACCCGGTCCGGTACCGGCCCGATGGGGTCCAGCATTCCCTTGACAATCAGCACCAGCAGCCCCAGCAGCAGCGCCGGCGTCAGGATCTTGCCCACAATATCCACCACAGCAGACTCCCGCAGGCACAACAGTAAAATCACCAGGAAAAACAGCACGGAAAACACAACCGGAGACACGCCCGACGCCAACGGCTGAAGCGACATCTCATACGTGCTGGCCGCCGTCCGCGGAATGGCCAGCATCGGACCGATGCACAGCACCACCGCACTCATGAGCACCCGTGCCGGAATCCGGCCGATGGGCCGGGTGATGGCATCGGAACTGCCGCTGCGCAGCACAGCGAACATGGCCAGCAGAGCCAGGCCGATATCCGCCAGATAGTAACACAAAAAGCCCAGCACCCATTCCCGGCCGCAGCCCAGGCCCAGGTACGGGGGAAAAATCACGTTTCCGGCCCCGAAAAACATGGAAAACAGGGCAAAGCCGATGACCAGACTATCCTTGAGATCCTTGCGTACGCTCCCCATGGAACAACCTCCCGAAACAGTGTGGGCGCCGGGGCTTGTCCCTGTGCGCTCCAAGTGAGAACAGGGCGGGACCCGAGTCCCGCCCTGTTTTTGCGCCCTTTCGGGCGTCAGATTTTGATGAGCTCGTAGTTCCGGGTGCCCAGACCCAGCTTCTCCGCATGCTCCAGACACACCCGCCAGTCGGTATCCGGGTGGGCGGCGGTGAAGTGGTCGGCACACTGGCAGTCGTATCCCTCGTCAAAGAGGACGGAACCGGGCATAGCAGGCTGTGCCAGCACCGCATCGGCGCAGGCCTGATCCAGAGCCACCGGGTCAAAGGAGGCAAACATGCCCACATTGGGAGCGATGGGCACGTCATTTTCCCCGTGGCAGTCGCAGTTGGGGGAAATATCCATGACCAGAGAGACGTGGAAGCAGGGACGGCCCTCCACCACAGCCTTGGTGTATTCGGCAATCTTCCGGTTCAAAATGGCCGGAGCCTCATCGTCCCGGGAGGCAATGGCATCCTTGGGGCAGATCGCCAGGCACCGGGCGCAGCCGACGCACTTGTCCGTATCGATGGTGGCCTTGCCGTCCTCACCGAACTGGGGTGCGCCGTGGGCGCAGATCTTGGCGCAGGCCCGGCAGCCGATGCACTTTTTCTGCTTGACAAAGGGCTTGCCGGAGTTGTGCATCTCCATCTTGCCGGCCCGGGAGCCGCAGCCCATGCCGATATTCTTCAGGCAGCCGCCCATACCGGCCTGCTCATGGCCCTTGAAATGGGTCAGGGAGACGAATACATCCGCATCCATCACCGCCCGGCCGATCTTGGCCTCCTTGACATACTCGCCGCCCTCCACGGGAACCAGCACCTCATCGTTGCCCTTAAGGCCGTCGGCAATCAGAATGTGGCAGCCGGTGGAATAGGGGGTGAAGCCGTTGACATAAGCGGACTCAATGTGGTCCAGAGCGTTTTTCCGGCCGCCCACATACAGCGTGTTGCAGTCGGTCAAAAACGGCTTGCCGCCCTGGCTTTTCACCAGATCCGCCACCGCCTTGGCCCAGTTGGGCCGCAGATAGGCCAGATTGCCCGGCTCGCCGAAGTGGATCTTGATGGCCACATACTTGCCATCCATATCAATGTCTCCGAACCCTGCCGTCATCATCAGCCGGGCCAGCTTCTGCGTCAGATTCTCCCGCCAGCTGGGGCAGCGGAAATCCGCAAAATACACCTTTGACTGCTGTTCCATATCTCTTTCTCCTTTTCCTCATGCAGCTCCCGTTTTCCCGGGCAAACCCTGCCGTTTACTCATCCAGATCCACGGAAATGTGGTCCGTCCCGTGCTGGTCAAACTCCGATAAGTACGTGTCGATGCGGTCCATCAGCGCCCCGTAATTCTCCCGCGTCAGCGGCTCTCCGTCCATATCCCGCAGAGCCAGCTCCTCGGCCAGAATCTCGTAAAACACCACGTCCTCATAGTTCTCGATGGCCTCATGAATCCCGCCGTCGGCAAAGGCCCGGGATGGAATCAGCTCCCCCCGGTACAGCTCCACCAGCTTACTCATTTTGTGCTGAAGGCAGTGGGAAAATACCAGGCTTTCCACCTGATCATATTCCTTGATGCGGTCATCTTCCCGGGTGGAGTTGATCACCCAGTTTCCGATGTACACCAGGTCCAGCAAATACCGGAACTGCTGCTGCGTCAATTCAATGTTCATTGGGCAACACCTCCAAGCGTGCACAGTATTGTTGCAGTAGTCATTATTATAATGCGTACTGAACAAAGCCGAACACCTTGGAAGCACCAGCTTTCAAGGTCGGTTGGCTCTGTTCAAGTGCAAGGTTTTTGGACGAGATCCCCGAAAAACCTTGCACCTTTCGTTGGTGTGTCTCAACGCACCAACGAAAATACGCATTGCAACAATGGCTGAATTTTATAAAACGGCCACTGCAAGCCGTTTTATAAAATTGTGCGGCTGCTGCCGCACGAATCAGCCGCATCGCGGTTGATTCAGTAGACATTATTATAGCAAAGCTTCCGGGGAAATGCCACATAAAAAAGCGGGTAAAAAGACTAAAATCTGTCTTGCAGGGATGAAAGAGACATAGTATAATATATAATTCAGTGTGAGAGTGTGTGAAAGGGGCATCCGGCCCCTCGAAAGGAGCAAAACCAGGTATGGATATGCGGCCCATCGGCGTATTCGACTCAGGCCTCGGCGGCTTGACGGCGGTAGCATCCCTGCGCCGGATTTTGCCGGAGGAAGACCTCATCTATTTCGGCGACACCGCCCGCGTCCCTTACGGCGGCCGGTCCAAGGAGACCATTTTGAAATACGCCCGGCAGGACGTGCGCTTCCTGCGCTCTTTCGATCTCAAGGCGATTCTCATCGCCTGCGGCACCGTCACCACCACTTCCCTGCCCACCCTGCAGAGTGAAAACGATCTGCCTCTGGTGGGTGTGGTGGAACCCACCTGCCGCCGGGCGGCACTGGTGACCCGCAGCAAACGCGTGGGCATCATCGCCACCCAGGCCTCCATCCGCTCCGGCGCCTATGAGGCGGTTTTGCGGCGGCTGGATCCGGAGATTCAGGTTCTGGGCCAGCCCTGCCCCCTGTTTGTCCCCCTGGTGGAAAACGGCCGGATCCATCCCGGCGATGTGGTGATTGAAACCGTGGCCCGGGAATATCTCACGCCGCTGCTCCAGGCCGGAATCGACACCTTGATTCTCGGCTGCACCCACTACCCCCTGCTCACGGATATTCTGCGCGCCATCTGCGGTCCCGGCGTGGAGCTGGTCTCCGCCGGTGAGGAGTCCGCCTTTGAGCTCAAACGGCTGCTCAAGGCCCGGGACCTCCGGGCCCGGGAGGACCGGCAGGGCACCGCCTCCTTCTACGTCAGTGAACGAGGCGAGGATTTTGAGCGCATCGCATCGGTCTTTCTGGGGGAAGACCTCAGCCATGCGGCACGGAGGATCGACATTGACCAGTATTGAACGCGAAAAACTGCCCGTGCTGCTCTCCATCCGGGGAGAGCAGTACTTTGACAACATCGATCCGGATGCCACGGAGCTGATGACCGACGGCACCCTGGAGCTGACGGACACCGGAATGCTGCTTTCCTATCAGGAAACAGAACTGACTGGCATGGAGGGCACTGTCACCACCTTCGAGATCCGAGGCCCGCAGGTGATCCTCACCCGAACGGGCAAGGTCAATTCCCAGATGGTCTTTGAGGAGGGACGCCAGCACACCTCCTTGTATGAAACCCCCTTCGGAGAACTGTCCGTCGACATTCAAACCAGCTCTCTCCGGCACAATCTCAGCCAGCGGGGCGGTGTGATGGAAATCCGCTATTCCATTGCCGTGGAGCACACCGTCACCGGCCGCAACTGTTTTAAAATCCAGGTCCGGCGGAAACATCCCGCGACTTGACTGCAACGAAAGAGGTAGTAACGACATGATCAACATGATCCAAAACGCGAAAGACCAGGCCGCTGCTCTGGCAATGGCCGCCTATCAGGCCGCCGTGGCTGACGGCACCCTGCCCCAGGCGCAGGTTAAAACCGCTCCTGTGGAAATTCCCAAGGACACTGCCAACGGCGATTTCACCACCACCTTCGCTCTGGCCGCCTCCAAGGCCCTGCGCCAGCCGCCCCGGAACATCGCCCAGGCTCTGCTGGACCATATGGACCTGACCGGAACCTATTTCGCCTCCGCGGAAATTGCCGGCCCCGGTTTCCTGAACTTCCGCCTCAACTCCTCCTGGTATGAGGGCGTCTGCAGCGCCGTGGAGCAGGAGGGCGACGCCTACGGCACCTCCGACCATCTCAAGGGCCAGAAGATCATGGTGGAGTTCGTCTCCGCCAACCCCACCGGCCCCATGCACATGGGCAACGCCCGGGGCGGCGTGCTGGGTGACACCCTGGCCTCCGTGCTGGCGGCCTGCGGCGCCGACGTGACCCGGGAGTTCTATGTCAACGACGCCGGTCACCAGATCGACAAGTTCGCCCACTCCATTGAGGCCCGCTACCTCCAGATCATTCTGGGCGAAGAAGCTGTTCCCTTCCCCGAGGACGGCTATCAGGGCGGTGACATTCGGGAGCTGGCTCAGGCCTACTACGACCAAAACGGGGACAAGCTCCTCCACGCTCCCGAGGCGGAGCGCCAGGCGGAGCTGGCCCAGTTCGGCCTGTCTGTGAACCTGCCCCGCATGAAGGAGGATCTGGAGCGCTACAAGATCCACTATGACAACTGGTTCTATGAGTCCTCCCTCCACGAAAGCGGCTATGTGGCCGAGACCGTCTCCCTGCTGGAGCAGGCGGGCTGGACCTACGAAAAGGACGGCGCTCTGTGGCTCAAGACCGCCGACATCCTCCGCAACCACTTCCGCAAGGCCGGAAAGAAAGAGGCGGACATCGAGAAGCTGGACCTCAAGGACGACGTGCTGCGCCGGGCCAACGGCTTCTACACCTACTTTGCCGCCGACATTGCCTATCACCGCAACAAGTTCGCCGTCCGCGGCTTCGACAAGGTCATCAACATCTGGGGCGCCGACCACCACGGCCATGTGGCCCGTCTCAAGGGCGCTCTGGATGCCCTGGACCTCAACGGCTCCGAGCGGCTGGACATCGTGCTGATGCAGCTGGTTAAGCTGTTGCGCGACGGCGAGGTGGTGCGTATGTCCAAGCGTACCGGCAAGGCCATCTCCCTGCACGACCTGCTGGATGAAATTCCCGTGGACGCCGCCCGCTGGTTCTTCAACGCCAAGCCCGACACCCAGATGGAGTTCGACCTGGGCCTGGCCGTCCGGGAGGATTCGGAAAACCCCATCTACTATGTGGAATACGCCCACGCCCGGATCTGCTCTTTGCTGCGGACCCTGGCGGAGGAGGGTGTGTCCGTTCCCAGCCTGGCGCAGGTGGACATGAACCTGCTCACCGGTGAGACTGAAACCGCTCTCATCAAGCAGCTGGCCCAGTTCTGCGAAGAGATCAAGCTGGCAGCCCGGGACTACGATCCCAGCCACATCAACCGCTATCTCCAGGATCTGGCGGGCTGCTTCCACCGCTTCTACACCGCCTGCCGCATCAAGGGCGAAGCCCCCGCTGTGCAGGCTGCCCGGCTCAAGCTGGCCGACGAAACCCGGATCGTGCTCAAAAACGGTCTCAAGCTCATCGGCGTGGACGCACCGGAGAAAATGTAACTGTGTGGTTCCGCCTGTCCCAGACGGAAAACTCCGCCGCGCCGGATGATCCGGCGCGGCGTCTTCTATCAAGGAGGCGTTTCATGCGTCCGCTCACCACCCGGTACCGCCGACGTCTGGCCGCAGTATGGTCCATTCAGGCAGCGGTCATTGTCTGGAATCTCATCCGTCCTTCCTTTGCCGCCATGGCCGTCCCCATGCTGGCACTCTGGCTGTACACGATTGCCTGCATGGCGCAGGAGGTTTCCGCCTTCCGGCGTTCATTCTCCGTGCGCTATCCCGGCCGCTTCCGGGAATGGACCGGCTCCCGCCCGGATTGGGCACTCCGCCGCCGGGCCGCGTCCTGTCCGGTGCCGGAGGAGCCGGAGCTGTCGGAGCGCTGGCACCAGCTCCAAAGCGCGCAGCGCTTTGCCCTCCGGGTCTTTGCCGGATTCGTGCTGCTGTTCGCCGCGCTTTTGATCCGGACGGTCCTGCTGGGCCCCTATGAATCTACCTGAAAGGATGACCCCTCTTGGAACACCCGCTCTCCCCCCGCCGGGCGGCCCTTCGGGCCGCGTTTCCGGTGACGGTCCCCGTCATGACGGGATTTCTCTGCCTGGGATTGGCCTACGGCGTACTGATGCAGACCAAGGGCTACGGCCCGCTCTGGTCCGTGCTGATGAGTGCCGTGGCCTTCGGCGGCAGCATGCAGTTCGTGGCCATTACTCTGCTGACCACGGTCTTTGACCCCCTGCAGGCCTTTTTGCTCTCCGTGATGGTCAATGCCCGGCACATCTTCTACGGGCTGTCCCTGTTGGAAAAATACCGGGGTCTGGGCCGGGTGCGGGGCTTTCTTATCTATACCCTGTGCGACGAGACGTTCTCCCTGGTCTCCTCCCTGGAGCCTCCGGAGCACGTGGAGCGGCGGGACTTTTACTTTTGGATCTCCCTGCTGGATTACAGCTACTGGATCATCGGCACCGCCCTGGGCGGCCTGGTGGGGGGCTTTGTTCCCTTCGACACCACCGGTATGGACTTTGCGCTGACGGCGCTGTTCGTCGTCTTATTTCTGGAACAGTGGTATCACCGGGAAAACCGCCCGGCAGGCGTGATGGGCATTCTCTGCGCCGCCGCAGCCCTGGCCCTGTTTGGCCCGGACAATCTGGTCATCCCTGCCATGTTCCTGATCCTATTGGTTTTACTGGGAGGGAGGAAGCGCCTGTGCACCTGACAAGTCTCCAGACTCTGGGCATCATTTTGGCTGTAGCCGCCGGAACACAGCTGACGCGGTGGCTCCCCTTCTGGCTTTTCCCGGAAAACCGGCAGCCGCCGGCTGTGATTGTTTATCTGGGACGCGTCCTGCCGCCGGCCATGATGGGCCTGCTGGTGGTATACTGTCTCAAAGGCGTCAGCTGGCTCTCCGCTCCCCACGGCGCGCCGGAACTGCTGGCCATCGCGGCGGTGGTGGGGCTGCACACCTGGAAGCGCAATGTGCTGCTCTCCATTGCCGGAGGCACCGCGCTGTACATGCTGCTGGTTCAGGCCGTGTTCTCCTGAGCACTTCCCCCGTCGCGGAAGCGGAATTGCTTCAGACAAATGTATAATGCTCCCAAATCCTGCATAAACTGGAACTGCGGTCTCTATGACCGCAGTTTTTTCATAAGGAGGCAGGAAGATGTTGGTGCGCAGGCGGAGCGTTTGGCGGGAGGTCCTCCTGACCGGATATACCGTGCTTCTGGGCTCTCTTCTCCACTTTGTTTACGGCTGGAGCGGCGGCAGTGTCCTTGCCGCAGGCTTTTCCGCCGTCAACGAGTCTACCTGGGAACACATGAAGCTGCTGTTTTTCCCCGTGTTTTTGCTGACCCTCGTCCAAACCTGTATCCGGCGGTCTGCGGACACCTGCATTCCCGCCGTGCGGGCAATCAGCGTATTCATTGGCCTGGGGCTGATCCCCATGCTGTACTATACCTATACCGGCATTGTGGGGACCCACACCCTGTGGGCGGACATCGCCGTTTTCATCCTGGCGGCCGCCGGAACGTTCGCCGCAGACTCCGCCCTGACCCGAAGCGGGCAGCTGCGGCGTCCCTGGCAGCAAATTGCCGGAATGCTGGTCCTGTGGGCACTGGCGTTCTGCTTTGTGTGGTGCACCTTCCGTCCGCCCCATCTGGCACTGTGGCTGGACCCTGTAACCGGCTGGTATGGTCTTTGACAAGAGCACGGCGCCCCTGTGGGCGCCGTGCTTGTTTCATTTGCCGTCCCAACGCGACATTTTCCCCCGCCGCCTTGACCGCATGGGGCCGTCAGGGTATAATACAATATCATTGACCAAAGGAGGTCTGTGTATGGAGACAAGCCCCCGCAAATGCGTCGCGCCCTTCTATGCCGTAGCTGTGCTCTGGCTGGCAGCCGGCGCTCTGGTGCCGCTGTATGAACCCATGCACTATGGTCTGCTGGCCGCGGTGTCTGTGGTGGTCTTTCTGGCAGTCAACGCGCTTTGCCGCTGTGCCTCACCGGAGGATGCGTCGTCCCCGAAGGCAGCTCCGGCCCCCGGCAGCGAGGCGGCCGCTCCCGCTCAAGCCCCCGCCACCGGCAATCCCGACCTGGACAAAATCCTCAAGGACGGGCAGCTGGCCATCTCCGAAATGAAACGCCTGGACGCCAACATCGCCGATCCCGGCATCTCCGCCGACATCGTGCGGCTGGAACAGGTATCCTCCAAGATTTTTGAGGAGGTTCGGCACAGTCCGGAAAAACTTCCGCAGATTCGCCGTTTCATGGACTATTATCTGCCCACCACACTCAAACTGCTCAACAGTTATGACCGTATGAGCGCTGCCGGCATATCCGGTGAAAATATCAACACCACGCTCTCCAAAGTGGAGGGTATGATGCGCACCGTGGTGGCCGCATTTGAAAAACAACTCGACAGTCTCTATGGCACCGAGGCTTTGGACATCTCCACAGACATCACGGTTCTGGAAACCATGATGGCCCGGGAGGGTCTGACGGAGGATCCTCTGAAGCCCGCCAAATCCGACCAGCCGGAGACTCCAGACGGCATTCATCTGGAGCTGTAACCGGCGGTATATTCCCTGCCCCGGCACGGCGCATTTTTGCCGGAACGGCAAAAAGCGGCCCTGCCGCAACCAAACCGTAAACGGAGGAACTGATCTATGGCTGATGAACGGAACAACTTGCCCGAGCTGACCCTCACCCCGAACCCCGAAGCCGCCGCACAGGCCATGCCGGAGCTGACCCTGGACCCCGCCGCTGCCCAGGCTCCCCAGGAGCCCGCCAAGCCCGCGGCCCCGCCGGTGAACATGGATGAATCGCTTCTTTCCGAGGCGGAGAAAAAAGCCGTGGAGGAATTTTCCCGCAAAATTGATATTACGGACTCCAATCTGGTGCTTCAGTATGGTGCCGCCGCACAGAAACATGTGGCCGGATTTTCCGAAAACGCCCTCTCTTCCGTGCGCACCAAAGACCTGGGAGAAGTGGGAAAATCTCTTTCTGACCTGGTAGTGGAGCTCAAGGGCTTCGGCCAGGAGGAAGAGGAGAAAAAGGGCCTGTTCGGTTTGTTCAAAAAGACCGGCAATAAGCTGGAAGCCATGAAGGCCCAGTATGCCAAAGTTGAGGCAAACGTGGATAAGATCGCCCGGGAGCTGGAACAGCATCAGGTCACCTTGATGAAGGACGTGGCCATGTTCGACCAGATGTATGAGCTGAATCTCAAGTACTACAAGGAACTGACCATGTATATCCTGGCCGGCAAGCGCAGACTGGCCGAGGTGCGGGACACGGAACTGCCCGCCCTCAAGGCCCGGGCAGAACAAACCGGCGCCCAGGAGGATGCACAGAAGTACAATGATCTTGCCCAGATGTGCGACCGGTTTGAAAAGAAACTCCACGACCTGGAGCTGACCCGGATGATCTCCGTGCAGATGGGCCCCCAGACCCGGCTGCTGCAAAATAACGACACGCTGATGGTGGAAAAGATCCAGTCCTCTCTGGTCAATACCATTCCCCTCTGGAAAAGTCAGATGGTGCTGGCCCTTGGTCTGGAGCACAGCCGTCAGGCCACCGCGGCCCAGAGCGCTGTGACGGAGATGACCAACACTCTGCTCAAAAAGAACGCCGACATGCTGAAGATGGGCACCATTGAAACCGCCCGGGAAGCCGAGCGCAGTGTGGTGGACATGGAAACGCTTCAGCACACCAATCAGCAGCTGATCTCCACGCTGGACGAGGTTCTCAACATCCAGAAAGAAGGCGCCGCCAAACGCAGGGCCGCCGAGGCGGAACTGGGACGGATTGAAGGCGAGCTCAAGCAAAAGCTTCTGGAACTGCGGAACTGACCGGGCCAGGCTCTCTGGCCTCATAGTCTGCGGAAAGGATGACACCGCCTATGAAACTGCTGCAAAAACGTTCGGTGGCAGTCATGGTCATGATTGCCGCCATTGTGACCGGCATTGTTTTTGGACAACTGCGCAAGCCCGACCCCGCCGACCAGGCCTCCACTGCCGTGGTGGGGACCTATACCTATGTTTACGACCATGCCCATGTGCTCACAGATGAGACCATGGCCTACCTGGACGCCATGAACACCTCCCTCTTCGCCCAAACCGGAGCGCAGATCATGGTGGTAACGGTAGACTCCACCAACGGCGAGGACATCATTGACTATGCAACCGATCTGGGCAATACGTACGGTGTGGGTTCCCGGGAACGGAACAACGGCCTTGTCATCGTGCTGGCGTTGGAAGACGTCGCCCAAAACGGTTTGGTCGGCGACTACGGCATCTCCGGAGGCGACGGACTGTACGACTATGGTCAGGAGCTCAGCGGCATTCTCTACGCCTCCATGGAGGAGGATTTTGCCGCCGGCGATTACGACGCGGCCGTGCGAAAGACCTTTGACGCATACATCCAGTGGTTCTCGGAATTCTACGGCGTCACCATTCGGGAAAATTATATTCCCGTTACCCGGGAGCACTTCTCTGCCGGGGACAACTACTATACCGATACCAGCGGCTACCTAGCTCCCACATTCGACATTATGGCCGCACAGCTGATCACACTGGTATTGTGCCTGCTGCTGATCTGGGTGGTGCTGGATGGCATGCGCTATTCCCGCTACCGCCGGCGTTATCTGGTTCCCGGCATGGGGATCCCCACTGTGCGCTATTACCCCATCTTCTGGGGTCGTCCCCGCCGCCGGCGTCCCCCGCCCCCGCCCAGGGGCCCCCGTCCTCCCCGCAGACCGCCTGCCGGCGGCAGCCGGGGCGGCGGCTCCTTTGGAGGCGGCAGTTTCGGCGGAGGCTTTGGCAGCAGCCGGGGCTCCTTCGGCGGAGGCGGCAGCTTCAGCCGGGGCAGCGGCAGCAGCCGGGGTTCTTTCGGCGGAGGCGGCAGCTTCGGCCGGGGCTTTGGCGGAAGCCGGGGTGGCCGGAGCGGCGGCTTCGGTGGAAGCCGGGGCGGCCGAAGCGGCGGCGGCAGACGGCGCTGAACCTTTTCAACAACCAAACAGCGCGGCTGTACCAATTGGTACAGCCGCGCTGTTTCTTTCTTCTGCTCTTATACCGACAGAGTATCGGCCAGCTCCAATCCGGGATTGTGCTTGGTCAAAAAGCCCACGGACCATTCGCCGCCGAAGGCCACCAGCAGCCGGCCCCGGAAGTCCTCCAAAATCGCGGAGCCGGTGCACAGCACCAGATCCTCCGGCTTGCAGGGACACTGCGTAATCAGACGCAGGTGCTCATAGGGCAGGCCGGACATATACAGGTCCACGCCATACTCGTTCTTCATCCGATACTCAAACACGTCAAACTGCAGCGTGCCCACCACGCCCACAATGACCTCCTCCAGACCGGCGCCGGGGATCTTGAAGATCTGGATGGCACCCTCCTGGGCGATCTGTTCGGTTCCCTTGATAAACTGCTTGCGCTTCATGGTGTCTTTCGGGGACACCCGCATGAAATGCTCCGGCTCAAAGGTGGGAATCCCGGAGTAGCGGAACTTCTTGCCCGGCACGGTGATGGTATCGCCGATGGCAAACAGGCCCGGATCAAACACGCCGATGATGTCTCCGGCATAGGCCTCGTCCACAATTTCCCGCTCTGCGGCCATCATCTGCTGGGGCTGGGACAGCCGCAGCTTCTTGCCGCTTTGGACGTGGTAGTACTCTGCCTCCCGCTGGAATTTGCCGGAGCAGATCCGCATAAAGGCCAGCCGGTCCCGGTGGGCCTTGTTCATATTGGCCTGAATTTTAAACACAAACGCGGAAAAGTCCTCGGAAAACGCGTCGATCACGCCGCAGTCCGCCGTTCGGCTCAGAGGCGGGGTAGTCATGCGGAGGAATTCCTCCAGAAACGGCTCCACGCCGAAGTTGGTCAAAGCCGAACCGAAGAACACCGGGGAGAGCGTACCGTTGCGGACCGCCTCCATGTCGAACTCCCGGCCCGCGCCCAGCAGCTCCACCTCATCCCGAAGAGCCGCGGCCCGGTTTGCGCCCAGCATCTCCTCCAGGGCCGGATCGTCCAGGGATACCTCTGTGGAACCGGCCTTCTTGCCCCGTCCTTCAGCGGAGAAGAAGAGAATCCGCTGCTTTTCCCGGTCATAGACGCCCTGGAACTCCTTGCCGGAGCCAATGGGCCAGTTGACGGCATAGGTGTCGATTCCCAGCTCCCGCTCCACTTCCTCGCACAGCTCCAGGGGATCCCGGGTCTCCCGGTCCATCTTGTTGATGAAGGTGAAAATGGGGATGTGCCGCAGGGCGCAGACCTTGAACAGCTTCCGGGTCTGGGGCTCCACGCCCTTGGCGCCGTCAATAACCATCACGGCGCTGTCCGCCGCCATCAGCGTACGGTAGGTGTCCTCGGAGAAGTCCTGGTGGCCGGGGGTATCCAGAATGTTGATGCAAAAGCCGCTGTGCTGGAACTGCATCACCGATGACGTCACGGAGATGCCGCGCTGCTTTTCAATCTCCATCCAGTCGGAGGTCGCAGCCTTGGCACGCTTGCCCTTGACCTCACCGGCCTGGGCAATGGCGCCGCCGTAGAGCAGGAATTTTTCCGTCAACGTGGTTTTACCGGCGTCAGGGTGGGAGATGATGGCAAACGTCCGCCGCCGGGAGATTTCTTCTTGCAGGGTGGGCATAAAACCTGCCTCCTTGTTATCAAAATACAGAACTTATATAATTTATCACAACTTTTCCCCGTTTGCAAGGGCGTGTGATGCGCAAATTCCTCTCCTGCAAAGGGTTTGCAAAGCAGGCATTCTTATGCTACCATGAAACAAGCATTTGGTATGGAGGGATCCTATGATTCGCAAGGCCACAGCAGCCGATATCGATTCCGTGGAGCAGAGCTATCTCCAGCTTCTGGACCACGAAGCACTCCACGGCGGCCACACCAATTGGGTGCGGGACGTCTACCCCACCCGCGCCACAGCGGAAAGCGCCTTGTCTGAGGGAACGCTGTTCGTTCTGGAGGAGGATGGCGTGGTCCGGGGCAGCATGATTCTCAACCAGACCCAGCTGCCGGAGTATGCCGGGATTGACTGGGCCTATTCTGCCCAGCAGGTATTGGTGATTCACACACTCTGCATTCCCCCCGCCCAGGCAGGCCGGGGATACGGCCGTGCCATGGTCCGGTTTGCCCTGGAGGAAGCGGCCAGACAGGGCTGCCAGGCCCTGCGGCTGGACACCTATGCCGGCAACGAACCCGCCGCCGGTCTGTACCGCGGGCTGGGCTTCCGGTACGCCGGGCGGGCGGAGTGTGACTTTCAGGGACTCATCACGGAGCCGCTGATCTTCTTCGAGCGCCCTGTGGAGGCGCAGCCGTGAACCGTCTTTACGGGCTGGATACCCTCCGCGGGCTGACGCTTGTGAGCATGATCGCCTACCATGCCTGCTGGGATCTGGTGTGGATGTTCGGAATGGACTGGGACTGGTATCGGGGACAGGGGGCGTTTTTCTGGCAGCAGAGCATCTGCTGGACATTCATCCTGCTCTCCGGGTACTGCTGGTCCCTGGGACGCCGGCACCTGCGCCGGGGGCTCACCGTCTTTGCCGCCGGTGCCCTGGTCAGCGCCGTAACCCTCATCGCCATGCCGGAAAATGCCGTGCGGTTCGGGGTCCTGACGCTGCTGGGGTCCGCCTCCCTTTTGCTCATTCCCCTGGAGCGGATTTTGCGCCGGGTGCCCGCCCGGCTGGGACTGGTGGGAAGCTTCTTTCTCTTCGGATTGCTGCGCAATGTATCCGACGGGTTCGTGGGCCTGGGCGGCACGGTATGGTTCCATCTGCCGGAGAACTGGTACTGCAATGCGTTCAGTGCCTATCTGGGCTTCCCGCCGCCGGGCTTTTTTTCCACAGACTACTTCCCCCTGCTGCCCTGGCTGCTGCTGTTCCTCACCGGCTATTTTCTCTGGCGGCTGCGGCCGGAGGATGCCGCCCCCGGCCCCAGGGTGCCGGTTCTCACCGCCATGGGCCGTCATTCCCTCCTCATCTATCTGCTCCACCAGCCGATTCTATACGCGTGCCTGAGTCTGTGGTTTTTCCAGTCATAAAAGCATCAAAAAAAGACCTGCGGAATGATTCCGCAGGTCTTTTTGCACATTGGCGTATGATGCGCTCAGCGCTGGACGCGGCCGGAGCCGTCGCCGCCGGCCAGCTTCTCCACCTCGGAAACCGTGACGCGATTGTAGTCGCCTTCCACGGAGTGCTTGAGGGCGGAAGCCGCCACAGCGAACTCCACAGCGTCCTGGGTGCTCTTGCCGCTGAGCAGAGCATAGATCAGGCCGCCGCCGAAGCTGTCGCCGCCGCCCACGCGGTCGACGATGTGCAGGTGATAGCTCTTGGAGAAGCAGTAATCCTTGCCGTCGTAGAGCATACCGGCCCAGTCGTTGTCGCTGGCGGAAATGCTGGTACGCAGGGTAATGGCCACCTTCTCAAAGCCGAACTTGTCAGCCAGCTGCTTGGCCACGCTCTTGTAGCCCTCGTGGTTGAGCTTGCCGCCGTAGATATCGGTGTTCTCAGCCTCGATGCCGAACACGTCCTTGGCATCCTCCTCGTTGGAGATGCACACGTCCACATACTGGCACAGCTCGGTCATGGCAGCGCGGGCCTGCTCACGGGTCCACAGCTTGCCGCGGTAGTTCAGGTCGCAGGAGATCTTCACACCGTGCTTCTTGGCAGCGATGCAGGCCTGCTTGCAGCACTCCACCATGTTGGGGCCCAGGGCCGGGGTGATGCCGGTGAAGTGGAACCAGTCGGCACCTTCAAAAATGGTATCCCAATCGAACTCAGAAGGATCGGCCTCCTGAATGGCGGAATGGGCACGGTCATAGATGCACACGCTGCCGCGCTGAGAAGCACCCTTCTCCAGATAGTAGATACCCACACGGTCGCCGCCGCGGACCACCTTGCTGGTGTCCACGCCGAAGTGACGCAGGGAATCCACGGCAGCCTGGCCGATGGCATGAGCGGGGAGCTTGGAGACGAAAGATGCCTCCAGGCCATAGTTGGCCAGGGACACAGCCACGTTGGCCTCGCCGCCGCCGAAGGTGGCCTGCATCTGATCGTTCTGGAAGAAGCGATAGTATCCATTGGGGGCCAGGCGCAGCATCAGCTCGCCGAACGTTACAACTTTAGCCATGATTTTACTTTTCCTTTCCAATTCTTCGTAATAAAATGTACCGCTTACTGCTTATTTCTGCACCAGGTGCACAGCAAAGCCGCAAAAGCTGTCCTTAAGATAGATGGCCTTGGTCTTGCCCTTGGCATCGGTCTTGCGGGTGGACTCATCAAAGGTGATGCCGTGCAGGCCCAGGTGATACATAGCCCGGTCCACATTGTTGGTGCCCACGGCGATGTGGCCGCGCTCACCCAGGTAAGGCGTCTTCATGCACTCCACAGCCGTGCCGGAGAACACGGAGGAGTTGCCGGGCTTGTACTCCCAGCCGAACACGGTGGAGAACATCTGAGCCGTGCGCTCCGCCTCCGCCTCGTCGGCGCAGTTGATGCCCACATGACGCAGCTCGAAGCCCAGCATGGTCTTGACAGCGTCCTTGCAGATGGCAGTGATCTCGTCCCACTTCTGGCCGTTGATCAGGTCCTTCTTCACCATCCAGGTGCCGCCGCAGGCCACGATCTTGTCGAAGCCCAGGTAGTCCATCATGTTCTTGGTGTTCACACCGCCGGTGGGCATCCAGCGCAGGTTGGTATAGGGGCCGGCCAGAGCCTTGAGTTTGGCCACGCCGCCGTTCTGCTCAGCGGGGAAGAACTTCACCACATCCAGGCCCATGCTCATGGCCTGCTCCATCTCACCGGGCGTGGCGGTGCCGGGCATCATCAAAGCGCCCTTCTCAATGACATACCGGGTGACCTCGGGGTTAAAACCGGGGCTGACGATAAA
Organism: uncultured Oscillibacter sp.; assembly: GCA_902490355.1. Lineage (GTDB taxonomy): Bacteria > Bacillota > Clostridia > Oscillospirales > Oscillospiraceae > Oscillibacter. The sequence continues at coordinate 1,760 of CABUDN010000027.1, read as the reverse complement.
CTGTGCACCGGCAGCCAGAGCACGGTCGGCCTGCTCCTTGGTCAGCACCGTACCGGCACCCACCAGCATTTCCGGAACCTCTTTGGCAATCCGGCGGATCGCTTCCTCACCGGCCGCGGTGCGGAAGGTCACCTCTGCGGCAGGCAGACCACCGGCCACCAAAGCCCGGGCCAGAGGCACCGCCTGCTCGGCATCCTCGATGGCAATGACAGGAATGATTCCAATGTTGGATATCTGCTGCAGCACATCATTCATAGCTACATTCCTCCTAGTGTACTCGTTTGGCCCCCTTGAGAGCTTACTTGTTATTATATAATACATGCCGCAAAGAAAACAAGTGACAAGGTGCAAGAAAATCGTTTTCTTTGCAAAATTTGGAGGGCGCTTCCAGTTGGTGTTTGTACAAAAATGTCGCCACGAACAAATGCATTGTCCGTGGCGACTCAGATTATGTATACACAGCAGCCGTTTGTCATAAAGCTTACAAGGGCATACAGGTGCGCAGATCAGATAATTTCATCTGATAAAACGGTTATTCTTCCCCCTGTATTACGTTGCTATCATAAATATAAATAGAAAATACCCGTTCATTTACTACCTTAAATCCACTTACCGTATTTCCTGTAATATAATACCACCACTCGTCATCACCCGGATTATACTGAGGCTCTCCAAATGCGCTCTTTATATCTTCCCCCGGAGAATCAATTGTCAACTCATTTTCTGTTACCCAACGATCATTGGGATACTCAATATACATGGATGCCAGTTTTCCATCAAAAAAGGTAGTATACATATAGGAGTCCGTATACAAATAATTTCCAAACTCCTTCACTGGTTCACCCAACAATTCGTCGACTTCTTCTTTTTCCATTCCCAATTTCAGCCCAATGCTCAGCTCCACATTGTAGAGTTCGGTTTTTTTTACAGAATCATACGTGATCTTGTTTCCGAGTGTGTTTCCCACAAGAATGCCGACAACAGCAATAATCGCAACTACCGCTATTGCCACGCCGCTTGTTTTTTTCTTTGGCTCTGAATGATGATTCGTCTGACTTTCCGTATTATCTGTCTGGTTCACCGTAATATTCGTTTGGCTCTCTGAATTCAATATTTTTGCAACAGGATATCCACAATTAAGGCACGCTACAGCTTCTGTTGAGACTTCTTTACCACACTCCGGGCATCGAATAATAGCCATCATCTTGCCCCCTTTTCGTCTAATTTGAACCGCCTATTTTTCTCCACTAATTTACACAACTAGGAAAGCCTTTACAATTTTGATAGATAATCCGCCATTTGGATGACGGAAATCTTTTCAGCACAAATAGCATATTTTGGAATTATTGTACTACTGCCTTATTATATAGTCAAGCAATACTGTAGTTTCTTCGCTCCTCAGGTAACTTTCAGGCAGTAATCTCTAAAATATATAACATTCACATACCATAAATACCGGTGCCCTCAAAGAAACAGCTTAATAGCAAATCACAGGTCTGCTCACATGGTTATCATAAATCGTTACCCCCAGAACAGGACCATGATAAAATGAGTATGATGTTCCTTATGCAAAGAATTCATCTCAAGCTTTGCAACATCCGCGGCTATGCGTAATTATCAAGCATATTAACAGTATGTAAAACCAAGTTCTCACACATCAGACTCATCTGCCAAAAAAGAAAAGCACGCTTTTCAGCGTGCTTTTCTTTATCAAGTGGCTTCATGCATGTGGTCAGGCCAATTCCGGATGCGCGTGCTTG
>CABUDN010000026.1 GCA_902490355.1 uncultured Oscillibacter sp. | reverse complement strand
AGATAAAGGAATGTGACTGGAGTTCAGACGTGTGCTCTTCCGATCTGGGACCGGAACGCACAAACACGCCGTTTCCGCCGTTGACCACCACGGCATTTCCCGTCTTCAGCCCGGAGGAGGAAGTGGTTCCGCTGCCGGACGAAGAGGATGCAGAAGATGTGGAGGAACTGCTCTGCGTTCCCACATTGCACCGGACAATGCACACGCCTTTCTTGGTTCCATCCGTCACCAGCACATTGACCGTTCCCTGGGAGATGGCGGTCACCTTGCCGTTGCTGTCCACAGATGCAATGCCCTCATCCTCACTGATCCAGGTATAGGTGCTGCTGCCGCCGGAAGCGGTAATGGTATGGCTCTCGCCCACAGAGCGAAGCGTAAAGTCCGTGGTGCTCAGGGTCAGGCCGTCCGGCAGTGCGGAAGCTGTTTCATACGTCAGCTCACCATCCGTCTCCGGCGTCTCCTCCGTCTGCGTTTCATCAGGCTCTTCCGTGCCGCCCGGCATCACGCCCGGTTCGCTCTCGCCGTCTTCTTCGCCGTCACCATCCGCAGCGGGCTGCTCTTCCTCAGGCTGCAGTTCCTCCACGGGCGGTGTCTGTGTCTCCTCCTTGGATTGAAACGAGTCGGCAATCTTGTCGCCCCAGAGCAAATATACCAGCAAACCGGCCATGATCAAAATCAACACGATCAAAGTCGGCGTAATCAGATTCATCTGCTGACGGCCCGCCGCCCGGCGTCCGCCATGCCCTCCGCCTCTGCGGATCTGTTCTCCATCCTGAAAAGCCTTTTCCTCTTCACAGAAGGGACATTCGGCGTAGGTATCGGAGTATTTCTCCCCGCAAACGGGGCAGCGTTTCATAGCCATGGCAATCCTCCTGTACTCAAATGCTATAATTTACATAATATCGATTTTTCCCATCGCCGTCAAGTCTGCTGTGTCGAATTTTCAGGAAATTCACACGTTCCCTGCCTCTTCCAGTCGATTTTCCCGGCACAAAGGGCAATCTGATGGAAAACGGGTTCAACGAAATCTCCGTTTTTTGTGCACGATAAGTTGTCCCTTTGGGAAAGTGCAAAAAACCGCGGGACCAGGTGGTCCCGCGGTTTTCATGCCCCTGCAAATCCGAACACCATGCCTGCCGCAGCAGACAGCGCAATGAATACAATCGGATGCCAGGAACGGGTGGGCTTGACCCAGTTGGTCAGCACCAGTATCACAATTGCCAGAATCCACGCCTTCCAGCGCAGCAGATCATGGATCGCACCAGTCACATGAAAGGTATCCAGATCAAACAGCGCCAGCATGACCGCCGACATCCCGGCAGCTGCCACCAGAGCCGCCGAAGCAGGCCGCAAACCGTAAAACGCCGCTTCCACCCGGCGGCTGTGACGGAACTGGCTTAAAAACCGGGCAATGAGCAAGATCACGATGATAGACGGCAGGGCCAACGCTACCGTGGCCACCACTGCCCCGGGAATTCCGGCGGTCACATATCCCACAAAGGTCGCCATATTCACACCGATGGCGCCGGGCGTGGACTCCGACACCGCCAGCATATCCGCCAACTGGGCATGGGTAAACCACCCCGTCTTATCCGACAGATCATAGAGGAAGGGAATGGTCGCCATTCCGCCGCCGATGGCAAAGAGCCCTACCTTGAAGTAGGCCCAGAAAAGCTGCAGATAAATCATTTCGCACCCGTCCTCATTTCCAGTTCCCGGATCACCAGTCCCGCCGCCGCGGAAGCCAGCACGAACCACACCGGGGAAACATCCGCGAAGACTCCCAGCACAAACACCAGAACAAAGATTCCCACAGTCCAGATATCCACCAGGGCCTTTTTCGCCAGCCGGATCACCGCGTTAAGGATCTGCACGCAAATACAGGCCCGGATTCCCGCAAACGCATTCTGCACCCACTTGAGATGCTCCACGCTGGTAATCACGCCGGCCAAGGCGATGATGATACACAAAGACGGCAGAATAAAGCCTGCCGTGGCCACCACGCCGCCTAAGTCCCCGCCGCGCTTGCGTCCGGTGAAGGTCGCTACATTCAGTGCGATGATCCCCGGTGTACACTGGCCGATGGCGTAGTAATCCATCAGTTCTTCCTCCGTCAGCCAGCCTCTCTGATCTGCCAGCTCTCTCTGCAAAATAGGCAGCATGGAGGTTCCTCCTCCGAAGGTCATCAGGCCAATCCGAATGAACAGGCAAAACAGCTCCCACTGGACCTTGCACTGCGCTTTAGTCCACATAGCCATAAAGCCCCCTTACCGACACTTCCCCGGAGCGAACACTCCGTTCCCGTCCGTCTGCATCCCGGACAATCAAACCGAAGGCATCATCAATCCCCACGGCCCGGGCCGTTTCCCTCTGCCCGTGCTCCAGCAGCTGCACCGTTTTCCCCAAATTCACGCAGGCTGCCCGGTAGGCATTCCGATATGGCTCCAGATCATCGTCCTCCAGCGCCTGATACAGCCGATCCAACTCCTCAATCAGCGCTGCCGCCAGCGCCGGACGCGACACCGGATGTCCCAACTCCTGCGCCAGGGAGGTCGCCACCTCCGTCAGCTCCGGCGCAAAGTCCTCCCGGCTATGGAGCACGTTCACGCCCACACCGACTACCAAATATTGCAGGCGCCCGGTTTCCGCCTCCAGCGACAGCTCCGTCAGGATGCCGCACAGCTTCCGGCCGCCCAGTACCGGGTCATTGGGCCATTTGAGTCCCGGACGGACTCCGCACACCCGCTCCACTGCAGCACACACCGCCACGCCCGTCATGGCTGTTACCGGCAGCAACCGCTCTGTGGGCAGATCCGGACGCAGCAAAGCCGTCAGATAGATTCCCTTATCCCGCGGGGACTGAAAGGAGCGATTCATCCGCCCACGGCCGGCCGTCTGGCAATTGGCTACCACAACCGTGCCGTCTTCCGCTCCTTCCATGGCCAGTTGTTTGGCCCGTGTGTTGGTGGAATCCACCTCATCAAAACAGTACAGCTCCCGCCCCACCGTCTTGGTGGGCGCAAGGGCATTGCGAATCTCTTCCACCGTCAAAGCATCCGGAACGGCGCTCAGCCGGTACCCCAAACCAGTGCGGGCCTCAATCTGATACCCGTCCTTGCGCAGGGCATCCACCGCCTTCCAGATCGCCGTGCGGCTGAGACCCAGCTGCCGGCTGAGTTCCTCTCCCGAGAGATATCCCCCTTCCCGGCTGCGCAGAGCCTGTAAAACGGTCTGTCGGCTCATGTCATCCCTCCTTTTACAGATATGTTCGAGTGTACTCCTTTTTCCCGCTTCTGTAAACCGTTCCTGCGGGATTCGTGAACAAGACGGCCGCGGCGCACAGTTGCGCCGCGGCCGTCTTGTGATGGAACTCAGGGGGTCTCCGTTTCCTCCTGCGGAATTTCTGGTTCTGAAGCCTCCTGGGAGGAAGTCACCGGTTCTTCCTGTAAATCTTCCTGGGGCTGTGTTTCCGGATCTGCAGGCTCCTCTGCAGTCTGCGGCTCCGCTTCTTCCGGGGCCGCAGATTCGGGGACCTGCTGTTCATCCGCTTCCTGCGGCGCAGAATCTGCCGCTGTCGTGCTCTCCGAGTTTCCTTCCGGGATCGTTTCTTCCGGCACAGTCTCCGCCGGTGCCGTTTGCGCACTCTGAGAATCCGCCGGGACCGTTTCCTCAGCCTGAGACTCTGCAGGAGCTTCACAGCGCAGCACTGCCTGCACAACCCAGCGGGTAGCGTGCCCGTTGCCCGTGCAGGTGGACAAGGTCAAAATCCGGTCATGTACGGTCGGAACGATTCCAGTGTCAATCACAGACTGTGCCATACACCCATCCAGGAACTCCTGCTTGTCTGCCTCTCCGGAAAAGCCCAGCTGATAGGTGATACCCTGGGTAGAAACCTCATAAGCAGCAAAAATATCATATTTGTAGCTGCCATGATCCCCGGTGATATACACGCAGGGATGAGCCTGCCAGTAACTTTGCTTCTTGTAGTTTTTTAAGGACGCAAACATGGAGCCGTTATTCATCCGATGCCCATAGACAATGGTATTAAAATCCGTCAAATTCGGATTGTTCTGGCTGTCCATGAAAATGGCGCCCACAGCACTGGTCCACTTTTTCCAGGTATGGTTCAGATAATACTGATTATCCTCCCCCTGCAGCAGCGGATAGGAAATGACCGTGTTGGGAATCAGAATCCAGCCCAGCACATCATCGTTGACCTCCCGCAGGGCCGTGAAGTCCATATTGCGCAGGGCATCGGCATAGGGGTCGATATAAACCTCCTGTTCCGGTTCATCGCCCGGTTCCGCCGGCTCCGGAATTTCCAAACCGCTCAGATCCGGCAGCTGAACCAGAGATTCCGCCTCTGCATAGGCTTCCTCACCCCGGCGGTAATCCAGACTGCGGAGAATCACCATGGTGAGACTGCCTATAAACACTGCTGCCAACACCAGCATTCCCAAAATCCGGAGCTTCTTTTTCACAACATGTCCTCCTTTTGTTCTTGGAACGGGTTACGCCATTGGGAGTGGAGAAGGCCCGGACCACAAGTCCGGGCCTTCTCTCAACCGTACAGGAATTTCACAGGGAAATGCAGCGTGTTATTCCTGCTCTTCGTTCTTACGCTTCTTGCCGGAAATCGCCAGCCAGACCAGGCCCAGTCCGGAAACGCCAGCCGCCAGAATCCAGGCGATCAGGTTATCACCGGTAGCGGGAACGTCTGCAAGCGGGGTCTCCTCATCGGGAATCTCAGCGCCTTCATCCGGCAGATCCGTGGTGGGAGTCTCCTCATCGGGAATGTCGGTGCCTTCGTCCGGCAGATCCGTAGTCGGGGTATTCTCGTCGGGAATATCCGTCTCGTCGCCGCCGTCGCCATCACCACCGCCGCCGCCGCTGCTGGAGTGATACCGGTTGGTGACGGTCATCGTTGCGATCTCATCCAATCCGGTGGGATCAAACACGGTGACCTTTCCATCCGTGCTGTTGTCGGCATCGGAGTCGGAGTAGCTGACCGAGAAGGTGTACTTGCCCAGATCCGCAGACTCCTCATCCTCTTCGACCTCATACACGCCGGTAGGCAGGCCGTAGATCGTGATGCTGTCCTCTCCAACCAGGGAGACCGTTGCGGTGCTGCCCTGGAAGGTAACCGTCACGCCGTCCTTGTTCGTTGCGAAGCTCTTTCCGTCCAGATTCTCGGGCGCGGTAACAGTGAACTCGAACGTCTTGTCGGCAGCATAATGTCCGCGGTTGCCGCTGATGACTTTCTCGATCATCAGGCTGCCGGTCTGACGCTCGTTCAGAACAGACAGCACATCGCCATCCAACAGATTCGTCTGCTCACCGGAAGCCGTGACAGAATCAACGGTCCAGGTGTAGATGTGATAGAACTTGCTGTTTGCAGTCGTGTCAGACTCCCGTTCCGTACCGGTCAGCGTCACCGTCCAGGGGCCTTCCGCCAGGTAACCGGCAGGTGCGGTCTCCTTCAGGGTATAGCTGCGGGTACCCGTCACATCCTTGGGATTCAGAATATCGCTGTCTTCGATCTCCACGGTCAGCATACCGTCGTCCGTGGTCACGCCAGTCCAGACCACATGGTCCTCGCTGTCCAGCAGCTCGAACTTCGCGCCAGCCAGGAAGCTGTTGCCCGTAATGCTGCCGGTCTTGTAGATCTGGAAGCTGTCGCCGTTGATCTGGTCTTCGTCTTCCTCAAAGACCTTGTGATAGGTGTTGGTGAATGCCACCACAGAAGCATCGTCATCGGGAACCGTAATGCTGGAGCCGGAAACGCCATTGACCGTCACGCTGGAAGAAAGCTGATATCCGGAGGTGCTCTCATCGTCAGCGCCGTTCTCTTCGAAGGAGATCGTCACGCCATAGGGCACATCGGACAGCGTCCAGGTGTAGGGATCCGCAGCCGTACCGGAACCGCTGGTCTTGTTCGCGATGGTGAATACGTCAGAGGTGTAATCGTTGGTGATGGTGAAGGTCTCCGGCAGAGCCGCACGGCCGCTGAAGCTCTTCGTCACCTGAATGCTGTGGAAATTGACTTTGTAGTACAGATCGATCACCAGGGAGCCATCACCCGTGATGGGCAGAACCAAGCTGCCGGGCTCCGTCACAGCAGAACTGCTGTACTTCGTCGCGGAGGCATCGAAGGTATAGCCCTCAAAGTCTCTCAGCACACCCAGGATGCTCACATTGGTGTCGGTCGTAGCGGAGTACTGATTGGTATAAGCCGTCGTAGCGGGATAAGTACCGTCCGCATTCTGCAGGAAGTGTCTGACCGTGTAGCCAGTATCAGTATTGGGCGTCCACTGGGCCACATAGGTCACGTCGTCCGTTACGGTTTCAGCAACTGCCGGGCTCCAACCCGCGAAGGTATAACCATCTGCGTGGTTGTTGGCCGCATCGGGTGCCGCAGGCGTCTCAGCGCCGTAAGCCAGACTGCCGGTGCTCTGCTCGGCGAAGGTTCCCTTGATACCGGGCTGATACTTCACCGTGAACTGCAGCTTGAAGTAAACCTTCAGGACCGTGCTGCCGTCGCCCGCGATGTTCTGGTTATCCACCACGAGGTTTTCTGCCAGTGCGTAGCTCTTGCCTTCCACGCCATCGCTGCCGGGAACCTTGTCGGCATCCGTCAAGCTGGCGGTGGTATCGGTGGTGCCCTTACGCTCATCCTGGCCAGCCTTGGAATAGCTGCCGTTCATCTGCTGATAGTAGTACTCCACCGTGTACTTGGTGTCGGTGTCGGCCGTCCACTGGGCCACATAGGTCACATCGTTCGTCACCGTGTTGGTCCAGTCGGGACTCCAACCGGCGAAGGTGTAGCCGGGTGCATGGTTCTTGGCCGCATCGGGTGCCTCAGGCGTCGCAGCGCCGTAAGCCAGGCTGCCGGTGCTCTGCTCGGCGAAGGTTCCCTTGATACCGGGCTGATACGTCACCGTGAACTGCAGCTTGAAGTAGACCTTCAGGACCGTGCTGCCGTCACCCTTGATGATCTCGTTGTCCACTACACGGTCTTCTGCCAGTGCGTAGCTCTTGCCTTCCACGCCATCGCTGCCGGGAACCTTGTCGGCATCCGTCAAGCTGGCGGTGGTATCGGTGGTGCCCTTACGCTCATCCTGGCCAGCCTTGGAATAGCTGCCGTTCATCTGCTGATAGTAGTACTCCACCGTGTAGGCGGTGTTGCTGTTGGCCGTCCACTGGGCCACATAGGTCACATCGTCCGTCACCGTGTTGGTCCAGTCGGGACTCCAACCGTCGAAGCTGTAACCGGGCGCGTGGTCGTTCTCCGCATCGGGTGCCTCAGGCGTCGCAGCGCCGTAAGCCAGGTTTTTGGTGCTCTCCTCGTCGAAGGTTCCCTTGGTACCGGGCTGATACGTCACCGTGAACTGCAGCTTGAAGTAAACCTTCAGGACCGTGCTGCCGTCGCCCTTGATGATCTCGTTGTCCACTACACGGTCTTCTGCCAGTGCGTAGCTCTTGCCTTCCACGCCATCGCTGCCGGGAGCCTTATCGGCATCCGTCAGTTTGGCGGTGGTATCGGTGGTGCCGGCGCGATCAGCCGTGGCATCCGCATCAGTGGGATAGTTGCCGTCCATCTGCTGGTAGTAGTATTTCACCGTGTACTTGGTGTCGGTGTTGGCCTTCCACTGGGCTACATAGGTCACGTCGTCCGTCACCGTGTTGGTCCGCTCGGGACTCCAACCGTCGAAGCTGTAGCCGGGCGCGTGGTCGTTCTCTGCATCGGGTGCCGCAGGCGTCGCAGCGCCGTAAGCCAGGTTTTTGGTGCTCTCCTCGTCGAAGGTTCCCTTGGTACCGGGCTGATACGTCACTGTGAACTGCAGCTTGAAGTAAACCTTCAGGACCGTGCTGCCGTCGCCCTTGATGTTCTGGTTATCCACCACACGGTCTTCTGCCAGCGCGTAGCTCTTGCCAGTCTCACCGTAACCGGCCTTAGGCTGCTGATCTTCAACAGTCAGGCTGGCGGTGGTATCGGTCGTACCGGTGCGATCATCCGTGGCATCCGCATCAGTGGGATACTTGCCGTCCATCTGCTGGTAGTAGTACTCCACCGTGTAGGCGGTGTCGCTGTTGGCCGTCCACTGGGCCACATAGGTCACGTCGTCCGTCACGGTCTCAGCAACCGCCGGGCTCCAACTGTCGAAGCTGTAGCCGGGATTGTGCTGATTGGTGCTGCCGGCAAAGCCAGGCGTCGTCTCGCCAAGATCCAGGCCGCTGTGGGTGTCCGGGGAGAAGGTTCCGTGATCGCCAGGTTTATACGTCACCGTGAACTGCAGCTTGAAGTAAACCTTCAGCACCGTGCTGCCGTCGCCTGCGATGACCTTGCCATCCTCCGTATGATCCAGAGCGTAGTCCTTGTCAGTCACACCGAGACCTTCGTCAGGCTTCTGATCCGCAGCGTTCAGGTTGGCCGTACTGCCGGTAGTTCCCTCACGCTCATCCTCGTCAGCCTTGGAATAGCTGCCGTCCATCTGCTGGTAGTAGTACTCCACCATGTACTTGGTGTCGCTGTTGGCCGTCCACTGCGCGGTGTAGGTCACGTTGCCCGTCACCGTGTCGGTCCGCGTGGGATTCCAACCGGCGAAGGTATAGCCGGGCTCGTGCATATTGGCCGCATCGGCATCGGGTGCCGCAGGTGTCGGATCGCCCTTGAACAGGCGCGGCGTGGTATAGTCCTCAGCATCCCAGGTACCGTGTGCGCCGGGCGCATAGATAACCGTATAATCATCCACGCCATAAATGGTGATGATCACGCGTCCCGTAGCCTTGTCTCCATCCTTATCGGTATAGGAGAAGGTGAAGGTTTCCGTCAGCGTATCACCGGCATTCAGTTCCCGAACCGCTTCCTTTGTATTGTCGAGAACATACGTGTAGGTACCATTCGCATTCTTGGTCATGGTGCCGTACTGAGCCGTCTCATTGCCCCAGGCAAAGGTATGGGTACCGTCACCCTTTACGCTATTCTTGAGTGCGTTGCCCTCCGCGGTATCAGGATTGCCGTCTTCCATGACGTCATGCCGGAAGCTGCCGACCCAAGGCGTCTTGTTGTACAGGGCAACATAAGTGATGGTCGTCTCACCCTCATCCCGCATCGTCTCATATGCAGTCTGCAGATCCACATACTTCGCCGCGCTGGAATAATCCCCATCGCGGTAGAAGCCCAGCAGTGTCGCATAGTCATCAACGGTAATCTTGGCCTCGACGGTCTCCGCGGGCAGAGCCGCGCCGTCATTGAGATCCTCGATGGTGAACTTGTAGGTATACTGGTTCATGCTGGCTACCTGGTCCTTGCCCAGAATCCAGCTCTTGACCGTATCCACCAGTCTCCAGAACCAATCGGAGTTCGCGTAGTCGCTTTCACCTTCCAGCTTGCCGCTTTCGCCGCGCTGGAACACCACGGAGTACTCGATGGGATGGGTCGTCACCTTCACCGTGTGGTTCGCACTGATGTTGGTAAAGGTATAGCTGTTCTTATCCAGAAGGTCATTGTTTTCTTTTCCGTCCACCTCGACCTTGACGATCTCGTATCCTTCGGCAGTGGTCCAGGTCACAGTCTGGTCGCCGCCCTTCTTCACCGTTTCACTGGTAGGCTTAATGGTGCCGCCGGGCTCGTTGTCAACATTCTCCGCAACGATGGAAGCTTCCACAGTGTAGGTCTGCTCGGTGTAGTAAACCGTCAGCACGCGGCCGCGGCTATCACCGTACTGGTAGGAATAATTTCCATCCGCGGTATCGCTGTCGTAGACGTAATAGCCTTCCACGTCGTCCTTGCTCAGGGTCTGATAAATCCGATCCTTCACATTGACAGCAGCGGCGTTTTCCGTCAGAGTCACCGTCTTAGCAGGATGGATCGGTTCCCCAGTTTCCTTCAGAACGTACTGGATGGTCAGGGACTCCTCATCCAGATCCCGCAGCTGGGCACGGAGATCCAGGTTCGTCGCAGGCATGGTATCAGGCAGGGTCTTATCCCAGTCAACAAAGACCTTGCCGTCCGGAATATCGTCCTCCGTGGGCGTATAACCATATCCACTGGTCAGGTCCGTACCATAGTTCACTTCGGTATACCGCTTAACCGGATCCTCGCCCACCCAGTAGGTGATGGTGTACTGATCGATGGTGTAGTAACCCGTCACCACCACGTTGTCATCCGGCATGGTTTCCGGCAGACCGCTCCACCCGTGGAAGGAGTAACCGGTCTTGGTCATGTCATCCGGAATCAGGCTCAGCTTGGTGCCGTATTCCACCTCAAACTCCTTATACTTGGAATTCGTGAAATACTCGCCCACGATCTGATAGGTGATGGTGTGCTTGTTGATGGTAGTCGTGCCTTTAATGATCACGTCGTGATCCGGCATGGAAGCGGGCAGGTCACTGTCCCAACCGTTGAAGGTGTAGCCCTCAGGCGTGGCGTAGGTATAGTCGTACTTCTCCGTTAGTTCGGTACCATAAGGCACATCCTCAAAGGTCTTGACCTCAACACCATCTACCTTGTAAATGATGTCATGCGTGTTGATCTTGCTGGTGGCGGTCAAGATGACATCGTGATCCGGCATGGTGAAGCTGCCGCCGGAAATGGTCACGTTCTCAGAGGTCCAGTCCGTCACCGTGTAACCGGGCTTTTCCGCCTTGGGCGCAACAGTAACCGTGCTGCCGGCATTCTTGCTGCCGTCAAATGCATCATCAACGTCATAGATCTGGCCGTCCAGCTTATACGTGACATTATATGCGGACCGCTTCCACTGGGCCGTCAGGGTATTGGCCGCGTCGTCGCCATCCGCATCCACCTGGATCTTGGCACCGGGCTGCACGAGCGTCTTTCCATCCGCCAGCAGCCAGCCCAGGAAGGTATAGTTGGTGCGAATGGGCTTGTCGGCAATCACCGTGTACACACCATTGATCACAATGCCTTCAACGGTACGGGTCTCCTCTCCCATAATGGTGCCGCCGTTGGCGTCATAAATCACCTTGGTGGTGCTCTCAGGATCGCCCCACTGCGCCGTCAGGGTTACGCCGCCTTCGGGAACGGTAATGGAGTCGCCGGGATAATAGATCTTGCCGTCTGCGCTGGACTTCCAGCCCAGGAAGAGCTTGTTAACCGGTCCTGTGGCGGGCTGTGCCTGAACCTCAGCCTTTGCGCCCGCTGCATACACGAGCGGATCGCTCACAGCACTGCCGCCGTTGGAGTCATAACGCACAGTATATCCTTCACTGCTGATCCAGTTGGCCACCAGGGTGGTGTTGCCGGAAATGGGGGTCGTGAAGTGGAACGGTGCGCCGTCCTTCGTCCACCCGGCAAAGAGGTATCCCTCGCGGGTAGGCTCCTCCGGTTCTGCCACGGTAGAACCGTACGGAACATTGTCAATCTGCGTTTTGTAACCGGTTCCATCGTTATAGTCGAAGGTCACGGTATAGGTCTTCGTCGTCCAGCTGGCATAGAGGATCAGATCGTGTGCCGGCATGGTCTTGCCGCTGAAGCTGTACGGATCACCCGCCAACGCCTCGTTGTCATACCAACCTGCAAAGTACCAGGTCTGACCATTGACGTTCTTTGTGGTCTGGCCCACCTGATAGCTGGACGGTGCCCGGTTGGAAATATCCGCTTCATAGGGGATATTCGTTACCGAGCTGACACTGGGACCGCCGTTGGTGTTGAAGTCAATGTCGTAGGAATTGCGGGTATAGTAGATATAATACGTGTTATTTTTTTTAGACTGACTGTCATGAGTAAAGCCCGGAATCTGAATATAATCTTCTTCCGTAAAACTCCAACCAGAAGTATTCACATAGAAAGGCTCATGGATCTGGTTGTTAGTTCCTTTTTCATAGTAATAAATGACGCTGCTGCCTCGTCCCTCCTTGCCATATACCGTAAGATTATTATTCGGCATTGTGGGTTCCGCAGTATAGAAGGTCGAACCATTCTTGCTCGTATACCAGAGATAGTCCGGATTTTGGTTGCTGGCTTCCTGCCACCAAGTATTGGTCTTGGCGCCGTATTTGATGCCTTCCTGGCTGTATACGGTCTTCCAGCTGCCGCCGTACCACACATTGGACTTGTACACCTGGAAGGTCAGCGTATACCGCTGGCGCTCATAGTACACATTCCGAACAGTCGTGCCGTCACCGGCAATAGTCGTGGCAGCCTCCTCGGTCTTCGCAGTATTCAGGGTAAAGCCGGTATAGTTCTTGCGGTCGTAGGTAGCTTCTTCCCCTACCGTACCGGTCTTTACCTGCATTTCTGTGTAGGTATAGCCGTCATCATCGGCGTTTTCCTGCCAGTACACCACTTTGTACTGTGCCTGAGAAGCCGTCCACTTGGCGTACAGGTCGATGTTCTCCGTCAGCTGGCTGCCGAACGTAAAGGCTTCGGTCAGCTCCTCATTCTGATACCAACCATCAAACCAATAACCGGTCCGCTCCGGCTCTTCCGGCTCCACCGTCACACCACCGGTGACAACATACATGGATTCCACCACGGAGCCGCCATTGGAGTGGAAGGTAATCCAGTGGGCATCTTTCACCACAGGATACAGAGTCATATTCGCGCCGTTGATCCGGAGATCTTCATCCGCTGTGCCGTCATCTTCCACGGACCAGCCCACCAGGGCCTCATCCACGCCTACGCTGAGCAGCACCTCGTCGGTACGCACAGACTCGCCATCCACATATTCCTGGGTGGCAATGATCTTGCCCTCCCGATCCAAATAGAATACATAGTATGCCGTCTCAAAACGGGCGTACAGGTTGACGTCACCGCTGACTGCCTGAACCTCGCCGAAGTCCTCAAACTTCTTGCCGTCCGCAGTGTACCAACCGGCAAAAGCCTGACCCTCCGGTGCAGTCGGCACGGCGGGCTGGAGCAGGGTATCGCCCACCTTCACGATCTGCTGATCGTACTGGTTCTCATCCACATAATAGGTATACGTCGCCGTAGCGGGGGCAGTTTCGGAATCCACCACATAGATGGAGAACTCCTTGGCCTCCACGGAGATCTCACCGCTCTCGCCGGCTTCCACCGTCACGGCCTCGCCCACGGGCTCTGCCACGGCTTCACCGTCGCTGTCATCAATGTGATACACCTGCAGGGTAGCCGCCTGGCCGTCCAGCAAGTCGGAGCTGCTCTTGACGCTGAAGGTCACATCCACCACGTTGCCGTCCTGGGGATCGACTTCCTCGCCGGTAGCCGGATCGGTAAAGGTAATGTCGAAGGCTGCCAGGGCAGAGTCCTCCTCCATATCCCCAAACGTGGCACGCAGCACGTTGCGCACTGCCTCCAGAGGACGCACATCGTCTTCGGACTCCGCGGCCTCCCAGGCATTGCCCAGCAGCTTGGAAATGAAGCTTTCCACCCATTCGGTGAAGGACATCTCATCCTCCACGGGGGTGATGGTCAGTTCCGTGCCCTCGGGGAATGCATCCACAGGAGCAGACACATTCACGGTAACGCCATTGGAGGTCTCGTGGCCCGTAATGGTGTCCTTCTCCCGAACCTGCACGGTCCAGCTCTCTTCGTGAGCAACATATTCCACCACAACGTCCGGCTCTGCGTCAGCCTCCGCAGAATCTTCCGTCAGGGCGTCATTATGAGTCAGGGACATGGTCACGGTCGCCACAGCACCGCTGTCGCCCGTGCTCTCCGAATCAGAAGAGGTGCTGGAATCAGAAGAGCTGTCGGACTCCGTAGAAGTGCTGGAGTCGGAAGAACTCTCAGACCCAGTGGAAGTGCTGGAGTCGGAAGAACCCTCAGATCCAGTGGAAGTGCTGGAATCGGAAGAATCCTCAGATCCAGTGGAAGTGCTGGAATCGGAAGAATCCTCAGACCCAGCGGAAGTGCTGGAGTCGGAAGAATCCTCAGATCCAGTGGAAGTGCTGGAATCGGAAGAATCCTCAGACTCAGTGGGAGTCTCAGGCTCCGCCGGGGCCTCGGGCTCCTCGGGAGTCTCGGGATCGACCGGAGTCTCGGGATCGACCGGAGTCTCGGGATCGACCGGAGTCTCGGGGTCTACCGGGGTCTCGGGATCGACCGGGGTCTCGGGATCGACCGGGGTCTCGGGGTCTACCGGGGTCTCGGGATCGACCGGAGTCTCGGGGTCTACCGGAGCCTCGGGATCGACCGGGGTCTCGGGATCGACCGGAGTCTCAGGATCGACCGGAGTCTCGGGGTCCACAGAAAAACCAGGATCAATCGGGCCCTCAGGATCCACGGGAGTTGCAGGCTCCTCGGGGACCTCCGGAGCCTCAGGCTCCACGGGGGTCTCGACCTTTTCATAATAAGTATGCGTTACAACGGTCTTGCCCACGGCCAAGCCGGTGACAACTCCGTCTTCGTCCACGGAAACGACAGTTTCATCTTCCACGGACCATTCATGTTCGCCGTTATCGCTGTCTTGAATGTTGGGGAGCCGTTTGCTCTCTCCGACACACAGCTCCACGGTAGAGTTACTGCCTGCAAATACGCTGGTAGGCAGTAAGCTCAAGCACATGACGATCGCCATCAGCAGCGCCGTCACTCTTTTTCTGGTATGTGCCTTCATTTCGTTCTCCTTTCAAAGTGAAGATCGAAATGTTTGGCAGCCGGGCTGGCATAGCCTAAGCGTTAGCCCCCTTGCTTTGCGTCCCGGGGTTTCCCTCCGGTTTGCCGTTTCATCATTTCCCAATGGTGCTCGTATTAATTTTCTCCTCCAACCTCTCCTTACTTTCTTTTGATTGGAAGGTTGGTCCGCTGTCTGCGGGTAAGGACACTTTGGTCATCAGTGCGCTGTCCATTAAAAATGCCAATTCCAAGGCACTGCGGAAGCTCTCTTCCCGACTGCCTTCCAGCCAGGAAACTGACCCTTGCCAACTGGCATTTTGCCGGAACAGCACCCGGACTGCAAACGTTGCACATCGTCCTTCCCGCATGTCTGCTCCCGGCGGACGGCCGGTTCGCAGCGGCGGATCAGAAAAACTTCTTACCGCCGTAAAAGACTGCGGAAACTGCATTCCATCCAGCAAATCTTCCATCTTCCGGAAAAACTCCATCAGGCTGCGAAAAGAGTCTCCTTCCGAAAGGCACGGATGATACAATCTGCCGGAAAGAATGCTGTCTTGATATTCATCCACACACACAATTGTTGTCCGGTACTCATTTCCCCAGGCTCTACCCTGCATACAGAGACCACCTCCTCTCTCTATTTTATGAAAGCAGTATAGCATGCCGGCGTTACACAACCGGTTACAGTTTTTCATTCCTCTTTCAATTTTGTAATATAATTTTCTCCAAATTTGTCCTGCCCTTTTTGTAGGAAATGTATATATAGGTTTTTAACATTCAATTTTGCTCCAAAACAGTAACCGGCTGCCCAGATGTTTGGGCAGCCGGTTACTGGCTTCATTCACTTCTCCATCCGCCGCAGCAGCTGCTCGGGATGGTCCGAAAATTCCAATGCGATTTCCCGCTTGATCCTTCCTGCCTGGTAAAGTGCCAGGATGGACTGATCCATGGCCACCATTCCCTCTGCACCGCCGGCGGCAATGGCGTTGTCAATCTGATGGGTTTTATTGTCCCGAATCATATTCCGCACCGCGGTATTGACATGCATAATCTCATAAGCCGGAACCAGGCCTCCCGCCGTATCCGGCAGGAGCTGCTGGAATACCACCGTCCGCAGGACCATGCTCAGCTGCACCCGGATCTGTGCCTGCTGTTCCGGGGGAAACGCATCGATGATCCGGTCCACCGTGTTCACCGCGCCCCGGGTGTGAAGGGTTGCAATGAGCAGATGTCCGGTCTCCGCCGCCGTCATGGCAGTGCGAATTGTCTCATGATCGCGCATTTCTCCCAGCAGGATTACATCCGGGGCCTGGCGCAGGCATGCCCGCAAAGCGGAAAGATAGTCCTCGGTATCCACCGCGATTTCCCGTTGGCTGATGATGCTCTTCTGATCCCGGTGCAGATATTCAATGGGATCTTCCAGGGTGATAATATGTCCTTCTCGGGTATGATTGATCCGGTCAATGATGCAGGCCTGGGTCGTGGATTTTCCGCTGCCGGCGGTACCTGTAATCAAAACCATCCCGTGGGGCGTATCCGCCAGGTCCATGACGTTCTCCGGAATGTGCAGGCTTTTCCAGTCCGGAATCGAAAAGGAGACCACCCGCACCACCGCGGCCAGCGAGCCTCTTTGCCGGTAAGCATTGACCCGGAACCGGGCCAGGCCGGGCACGGCAAAGGAGAAGTCGTCATCTCCGGTGGTCTGATAGCGCGCCATATCCCGGCCGGCCATCTCATAAATTCCCATAATCAGCCGTTCCGTCTCCGGCGGCAGTACCTTTTCCTCACTGATGGCGCAGATTCTGCCTTCCACCTTCTCACTGACGCGCCCGCCCGCAATCAAAAACAGGTCGGATGCACCGTCTTCCACCGCCTGCTGCAAATACTCCAACAGTTCCGCCATTTCTGTGTCTCCTTTATGATTCTGCTTCCGGAAGCGTGCCGTCCCACAGTTCCGGCCCTTCTCCGGCTTCCCAAGTGCCGGAGGGCACCATCTGCCAGCGAAGCACCGTATACGCGCTTCCCTCTATCCGCACCGCTACTTCCAGATCCTGGGTGTCCGAAACCGTACATTTATAATAATAGTATACACCGTCTTCTTCCCAAACGCCTGAAGGAACCGTTCCCGTGCGCAGCTGGGCAAGAATTTCCTCCGCCTGATAATCCGCCGCATAGTATCCCGTCACTGCCACTGCCGAGGCATCCGACAGCCGGGCATCCGCCTGCACAGTAGACAGGCTCAGCATCGCCAGCACCGTCAGACACAGCACCGCAAAAATTACCAACAGAGCACTGGCGCCCGGTGCGGGCGGAACCGACCGACGCTCTTCATCCATCATGTTCCACCTCCTGCCAGGCAACCGGCAAGCCGCAGATCCATCGGCCGTCAGCGGCATACACCGCCACCTCCGCTGTTCCCATAAGCTCGCTTCCGCTCTCCCCCGGCGTTACCAGCAGATAATAATCCTGCCCGGCGCCGCGGTTCCAATCGCTGTCAAAGCCATCGCCCCACATCACGCCATTCCAGGTACCGCCGTACAGGCGCACGGCCAAATCCCAGTCGCCCCGGACCTGTTTGATCTGTTCCGCCGCGTTTTGTGCGGCTACCAACGCCTGGTCCCGCTCCGCATTCTGCCGGGAGATCCGGTCCGCCAGGGCAAACGCCTGCAGGCACAGGGCCGCTGCCAGGGCAAATACCAGCACCATCACCATCTGTTCCATCAGAGCGAGAGGGGCCTTGCTTCTCATTCCTCCACCGCCTCCTCTGCGCTGCGCACAGTCCAATACAGCGCTGTCTCATTCCCCTGCGGATCTGTAATCCGGGCGGAAATGCCCCGGCCGTCACTGGAAAGCGTCAGATTCTGCATCTCCAGGATCTTCTCCCCGTCCGCAGGCAGGAGCTCCGCATCCGCAGCGGAAAACAGTTCCCGCAGGTACCCATCGTAACAGTAGACCCGTGTGACATAGGTCGTTCCCTCAACTTGTTCATACAGCAGCAATGCATCCGGTCCATCGGAGCCAAACGGTTCCACCGTTATTCCCGCGGCGGTATCCGCCTGACGAATCCGGGTTGCCAGATACTGCGCGGCTGTCCGCTGGGCATAGGCTTCCTGATCTCTTTGCGTCAGGCGCTGGTACCCGTCCGCCCCCGCCAGCAGCACCGCCAGCACACAGGCCGCAAACACGCCCAGCAGCAAAACCGCCAACACACCATCTAAATGAACCTTACGCTGTTTCATGATCCCTGCTCCAAAACCGTAATATCCGGCATCAGATTTGATCCAAACACCACATACGACACGGTGAATCGCTCCTCATCGATCTGCACGCCGTAATGTTCTTCCAAATACGCCAGATCCGGGGGATAAACGCCTTCAGCGGCATAGCAGGCCACACAGCTGCGGCGCAGAGCATCCTCCAGCTGCCGCTTGCTTTCCTGATCCCGGCCGCGTTCCAGATTGGATACCGCGCTGAGAAAACACAGCACCACCAGTACGGCTGCCGCAGGGCCCAGCAATCCCCGGAGCCACCCGCGTCTTTCTCGTCTTCCCATCGCCGCTCACCCAATTGCCGACATAATATTCATAAGCGGCAGCATGACCGAAAGCAGAATCGCCCCTACCATCAGGGAACAGACCAGCACCATGGCCGGTTCAATCTGCGCCGTGCGGTCTTCCAGTGCCTGATCCGCCTCCCGGGCCAGACGCCGGGCAATCTCCTCCATCACGCTGTCCGCCGAACCGCTGCGCACGCCCAGCGCCAGCATCCGGCACGCAGATGCCGGGAGCACCTGTGTCTGCCGCAGGGCCTGGGCCAAATCGCATCCTTCTTCCAGCAAGGACCGGCACGCCCGGCACCGGGCCGATGCAGCAGGCACCTCCTCCAAAAGGCCCTGCGCCAGATCCAGTGATTCCTCCATAGGCAGTCCGCTGCGCATCCCCATGGAAAGAGCCTGGGCAAACCGGGCATCCGACAGACGGCGGGCAATCCCACGGTCTCCCCAACGCTTCTGCCAGAACCCCAGCACCTTTTGGCGAAAGCCGCCGCTGACCGAGAATACACCCAGTGTGATGACCACCACGGCCAATATCACGCACAAAACCGGCATGGCAGCATCCAATCCCAGGCCCAGCGTCAGCAGACCTCCGGCCAAACCAGTCAGCTCTCCGCCCAAGGAGGCATAGACGTCATTGAATACCGGCAGCACACGGCTGAGCAGCACGACAATGACTACCAGCATGACCAGCATCAGCACCGACGGATACAGCAATGCCGCCCGAATCCGGCGATCCATCTGCTCCCGGGCGTCATAATATCCGGCCAGAGCCTGGAGTGCTTCCTCCGTCCGTCCGGAACGCTCTCCAACTTCTACCAATCCGCACACATATCCCGGAAAACACGCGGCTTCCCGCATCGCCCCCGCCAAGGTGCCTCCCTCATCGGTATAGTGAGCCATATTCTCCAGCACCGGCCGCAGCGCGGCAGCGGACTCCTCCTGTGCCAGAAGAGATAAACCGTCTCCCACACTGACTCCGGCGTGAAGCAGCAGCGCCAGTTCCCGGCACAATCCCGCAGTCTGCAGGTTGGACAAGCGCACCATGTTATCGTCCTCCATCCAAAAGCGAAAAAAATGGGCTTGCAGAAAATTGCAAGCCCATTTTAACCCAATTACCCCCATTCGTAAAGGGGCTTTCTCAGTAGAGATATTTCACCGTGTAGTTGCTTCCGTCTCCGATATAGCGCATAATCTCGCTGCTCTGTTTGCCATTGGCGGCAAAGGTCGGATCCATCCGCTGCCAGGATGTTCCGTCAAAATACACCACGCCGTCGATCCATCCGTCCTTTTCTGACCAGACACTGATCCAGGCGTGATAGGCGGTGCCGGCATATCCGACCACCAGCTTGCAGGGCACTCCCTGGCTGCGAAGCATCCCGGTCATCAGCGCCGCATAATCAAAGCAGATTCCCGTCTTTTTCTCCAGCACGGAATCCAGTACCGGCAGATACCCGCTCTGGACCGTTGCGGCCAATTGCTTATCATAGGTAATGTTCTGAATCACAAAATCATAGACCGCCGCCACCTTGTCCAGCGTTTCGGTTTTGCCGGCGGTCAGTTCCTTGGCCTTGGCAACCGTCTTGACCGCATGCTCATAGTCCACATACTGATTGGGCCGCAGGAATGGGGCAAACTCATCCTTCAGCGTCACCGAAACAGACTGGGACAGCACAGTGGCATATTTGGAACCGGACGTATTTTCATACACCACCACCTGATAGGTTCCGTTCCCGTCCGAAAGCGGGAATGTCGTCCAGGTGTCTCCCGGCGTAATGTTATAGGTATAGGTCGTGGTAGGTCCTTTCACCTGAACCTTAAGCCGTTTCGTGGTAGAAGCCGTATAACGCACCATCACATAGCCGTCGGCAGTATTGGAGTAGTCAATCTGCGCCTGGTTGTTTTGGGCAACCAACGTTCCCGATGCCACCGGCACCAGCATGGACGAAACTGCCGGTGTGCTCGCCAGGGCGACCACTTCATCCTGCAGCTCCACATCGTTTAGTTCCGTCTTTTCCACATAAACCCATTCTGTATTCTCTTCTTCCGAAGCAGGAACATCCGCCTGCGTCTGCGCGCAGCCGCTGAGCAGCACCGCAGCCAGCATTCCCACACTCAAAATTCTCCAAATATTCCGCACGGATCGTTCCTCCTTATCTCCGGTATCATCATGATAATCTGACACTCTGTTACTATAACAGGTCCGTTCAAAAAATGGAAGTACTTATTTCAGTTTTTCTGTACATTTTATATCTTTTTTGTATCCTATTAACCTTTTTTCATTGCAAATATGATCACTCTGTGGTATACTTCCACATATATCCTTTTGGGATATCACCGGCTTTTCTTGCGGATTTGCCGGGATACCTCTGCAGGGATTGGAAAGGAGGGAGTTTGTATGGACAGCGGAACGATTTCCGTTCGGATGTTGGGGGAGTTTTCCATTACTCTGAACGAAAAAGCCATTACTGACACCACCAATCGTTCCAAGAAGGTATGGCTGCTGCTGGCGTATATGATCTATTGCCGCAGCCGCTCCATCGCTCCCAGCGATCTGACCAATCTGCTCTGGAGCGAGGAAGAAAGCAGCTCAAACCCGCTCAATGCTCTCAAAACTGTATTTCACCGGGTTCGCTCCACACTGGATCAGCTGGGCAGCTCCGTTGGACACAGTTTGATTCTGCGCAAAGACGGCTGTTATATTTGGAATCAGGCCGTAAGATCGGAAGAGCACACGTCTGAACTCCAGTCACATTCCTTTATCTC
>CABUDN010000025.1 GCA_902490355.1 uncultured Oscillibacter sp. | reverse complement strand
CTAAAACTGAAGTTTCCAGGTTGAGCGTAGGGCGCCATCAGCTCCTCCGCGGTATCCCGCAGGGCCTGGGCACAGGCACTGCGGTCGGCGGCGCTGGATGCGCTGACGGAGATCTCTCCGGCGGAGAAGGAGGAGGCGGCTGCATTGCCGCCCTCCCCCGTCAGGAACTCCGCCGCTGCGGAGAAGGCTGCGGCACATACGAAGGCCTGGCCGCAGTCTTCGGCGGCCACACCCTCCCGCAGCCGTGCCTGCCAGCGCTGCCGGGCGGCGGCGCACAGGGCCGTCAGCAGCACCTGGCGGTCCTCCGCCGCGCCGGTAAGGATCACCGCCATGTCCAGAATTTCCTGGTCCATGGCGCTTACACCGTCAAAACCTTGGAGGCCTCGCCGAAGAGCTTGGCAAAGCCGGAGATGGACGTGATGGCAGCGCGCTCGAGCTGACGGTCGATGAGCTTGTCATACTCCACGGTGACCTGGCTGCCGCAGATCTGCTCCAGGGCGTAGCCCTTGTCCAGGCCGATGAGGGTTCCCTGAGGAACAGCGGCAGAACGCAGGAGCTTGGCACCCAGGGGCGAAGTGAGGCTGCCAGTACCCTGGAAATTAAGTCCCGTCAGGGGGTTCTGGAACTCGGAGAGTTTGAGCATGGCAAGCATCACGTCGGTGCTCACCAGCATGGTGTTCATGGTGTAGGGATCAAACTGGCTCCAGAAGTCCAGCAGGGCCTCGTAGCTCAGCGTCCCCTTGGACCCGGAGATGGGAGGGGTTCCAATGGTAAATTTTTCAGCGGCGTTGTCGTTGCCGTCGCCGTTGAGCAGCACCTCCACGGCGTCCTGGAGATGCTGACGGCCGATGTAGGCGCCGATCTGGCGCAGAGTCACGGAGAACAGGTCCAGGCGCTGGAAACGGATGGCCTCATAGGAGGCCACCAGCATGCGGCCCCGCTTGTGCAGGCGCACCAGGTTCTCCTGGGTGCGGACGGTGGTCTGGGGGATCTCGGCGCCTTCCTCTACCCGGCGCAGGGCCTTCTGGTCCCCGGTGGGAATGGAGGCGATGGTGCGGTAGTCCATGCCGTCAAAGTTGGTGACGGTAGCGGTGATGTGGGGCAGGATGCTCTCCTCCTCCAGGCCCTGGCGGACTACACGGGAGACAAACTCCGGAAAGAGTACGGCGGAGTCGGTGGTGTGGAAGAACTTTTCCACCAGATCACTTCCGGCACCCTTGACCTTGATGTCAAAGCGCTTGAGCTGGCGCTGGAAGGCGTCCAGCCCCTCCAGTGGCGTACCGCGGTAGTGCTCGCTGGGGTCCAGTTCCTCCAGGGTCTGGGTAAAGGTGTGGCCGCTGCGGCCGTACATGCCCTTTTCCAGGCGGATATTTTCAAACTGATAGGTCATGTGCAATCTCCTCCTTACAGTGCAAAGGTCACGGTTTTGCCGCTCTCGTCCACATCCACCACCAGGCAGGTGCAGCCCTCGGCAGCGGTTTTGACGCCGCCGGCGCCGTCGGCGGCCAGGGTGGACCAGCCCAGAGCCGGTGCGCTCTCGCCGGAGTACCCAGCGGTCATCATGCCGCCCAGAGCCACGGAGCAGGCCAGGCCGTCCCGGGCGGTGGAGAGCACCATGCCGCAGAAGCGCTCACCATCGGAACAGGTGCTTACCGTGCCGTTGGCGCTGATTTTGACCAGCTCGCCCTCGGCCAGATGGTCACAGGCGAAGGTGGCGGCCCACTGGCCGATTCCCTCATAAGAAATGTTCATCGTCATCCTCCTTGTATTTCATTCGTCCATCAGACGAGGAATGCGGATTCATCTTCCCCGACATCAGCACCATCCCGACGGCGCAGCTGGGGTTCGGCGCCGAAGCGCCGGGCAGTGCGGGCCTCATAGACCCGCTTGAGTTCCAGAAGCTCAGGCTCCTCCAGACGCTGGGCAGCCTTGGAGAAGATGGTGCCGTCCAGATCGTCGTCGGCGAGCATGGCCAGGCGCACCACCTCCCGGCGCAGGGCCTGGAGATAGCGCTGACCCATTTCCGCCTGGCGGCGCAGCTGGGAGAGCTCATCGCGCTCCGGACCGAAGTGCTTGACCACACCGGCGCTGCGCTGGGCCGGGACAGCCACAAAGGACCACTCGTAGGCGTCAGTGGGGTCCTTGAGCTCGGCAAAGCAGAGCTTTCCGTCATAGGTCTGGCCCCGGACATGAGTACAGGTGCCGCTTTCGGCGCCGCAGATGGAGCATACACTCCGGCCCATGCTGCACCCAACGCTGACTTCTTTTTTGATGCCGCCGTCAATCTCGGCGATGAGGTCGGCGTTTTTCTCCGTGCGCAGCAGATAGGCCCAGGCCTTGAGCCACTGATAGGAGTCCTGTGCCGCGGTGCGCCGGGCAGGCTCCCGGATGACCTCGGTGCGGTAGATCCGGGCGGTCTGCCCCTGGGCGGACCACTGATGATCGAAGATCCCGCTCTTGCCCACAAACAGCTCGCCCAGTTTGGTCAGGGCGTCGCCGTCAAAGCGCTCAAAATCCCGGTCCACCTCATTGTCGCAAAGGCGCACACTGAAGATATACACCTGCTCTTCGGTCAGTTCTGATCTGGCAAAGCGGTTGATCTGAGCCAGATCCTCTTGTGTGATATTCACTTGCATCCCTCCGCTCGGTTGTTTTCAATTTCCAA
The DNA here is from genome assembly GCA_902490355.1 of uncultured Oscillibacter sp. GTDB lineage: Bacteria > Bacillota > Clostridia > Oscillospirales > Oscillospiraceae > Oscillibacter. Next base: position 19,326 of record CABUDN010000025.1, on the reverse strand, counting down.
TTTTCTGGCCTGCTGGAGATAGAGCGCCGCACGGGCCTCCTCCACCTCATCCTGGAGATTGATCTCATCCCACAGCGCCTCCACGGAGCCGGAATAACCGTGCATGCGCAGCCACAGGCGGCAAATCCGCTCCACCGCCGGAGTCAACGACCGGCGGATGGCGGTGATTTCCGTGGTGAGCAGATCGGCCTGCTGCGCGCTCATGCGCTCGGTGGAGTTCCAGTTGAGGCCCAGCATAAAGGGCGGAATGCCGGTCTTGGCCACCACCTGTTCCAAAATCTGCCGCACAGGCACCTCGCTGTCCAGAATGGGCGCGTCGGCGCCGATGACCTGGATGTCCACATCTCCCACAGCCACGAAATCCCGGACACTGCCGTGTTTGGTCTGCTGCATGGCCCGGGACCACTCCTGGGCCAGCTGACGGCTGCGCTGGGCAGCCTGACCGCCCTCGGCGCCGCGGCAGGTGACGGCAAAGCGTACGTTGCCGCACCGCTCCCAGTTGACGCCGATGGTGTGGTAAATCTTCATCAGGATGTCACTGAGAAACGGCAGTCCCCGCAGCAGCGACACGCCGTAGGGATGGTCGGTCTCCGGGTTAAGGGGGGTGAAGAGTAGCAGCTCCTGATGGGGTAGGGGCTCCATGCGCCCGCCCTCATCGGGCCCGCAGATGGTGAAGGCCAGGGGGTGCTCCCCCTCCCGGATCTCGATGTCCTCCACCCGCCCGCACAGCAGTGCGGCGATGTCCCGGCCATCCCGCCGGGGAACGATCTCTCCCACGGCCCGTCCGCAGGTAAGCAGGGAGTCCAGATAGCAGTCCAAAAATGCGTTGATGCCGTACTGTCCCCGTCCCGTGGGAACCGTGCGCAGGAATTCGGACAGGGCTTTCTGTGCCTGCCGGTCCGTGCATACCGCGTCCACGCCGCCGGTCATGCGGATCAGCTTGTAAATAGCCGCATCCACAACCGGCACAGCCTCCCGTACCGCCCGGTAAAGCCGGGTCTCGGCACTGCTCAACGGCACGCAGCTGCCCAGAATACCGAAGGGATGATACTCCCCGTCCCGCAGCTGGACCGTCACCGGGTCCGGAGCGCGCCTGCGCTTGAACCAATTCATGTTTCGTTCGCCTCTCTTTCTTAACCACTCCGCCGCTCCACGCACACGGCGGCAAAGCCGCTGCTCTCGCCGTAAAGGTCCATGGCAAAGTAGCGCATGTCGTCCATGGCGTGGTCATGCTCTTTTTTGGGTGCGTCCCGATCTCCCCGTTCTTCCCAGCAGTACAGGGCCATCTCCCGCAGGCAGTCCCCGCAAGGGCGGCATAGAACCAGTGTCCCCTGACGCAGCAGATCGGCGGTAACCCGGATCCCGTCGGACACATCGTTGTTGGCTTTGACCACAGGAAATCCACGGCGCCGCAAAGCCTCAATGAAGCTGGCAGCGGAGGGATCCACAATAATCCGGCTGACCAAACGCCCAGCACACAAGCTCACGAGGTCTTCCACATACTCGGCATCGGTCTTCTGATGCCCCGCCCTGCGGGAATCGTAATAATACTCCTCCACCCGATACCATACCGCGCCCTTTCGCCCCCAAAGGCCGAAGGAGGCAGGGTTGGCAGTACCGTAGTCCACGGAAATCCGCCACTCATCAAAGGGCCCCTCCGGGGCTGACCGGGCGTCCCGCTCGGGGTCAAAGAAGTCGTAAACCAGACCCTGGGCGGCGGTCCACTCTCCCAGGACGAAGCGCCGGTAAAAAACGCCGGAGTAAGCCCGGCGGTAGCGGGCCCGGATTCTGGGCGTCAGGGCCGGATTGTCCTCCATGGTAAAATGGAGATACAAGGTCCGCCTCTGCTCGGCCCGGCGGATCCATTCCTGGTAGAGCCAGTGCTGGGGTCCCTCGGGGTTGCAGTTGAGCCACAACCGGCTGCCGGGGACAGAGCACCGTGCGCAGGCCTGTTCCACGAAACTCCGGGGCATCAGGGCCGCCTCGTCCAGCAGGACACCGGCCAGGGTACTGCCCTGAATGAGGGCAGCGCTGGACTCATCCCGCCCGCCGAAGAGAAGAAAGGTGTTCTCCCGCCCGCCGAAGCGCACAGTCAGCAGGTTTTCTGAGCGTTTTTCCCGTACCGTCATACCCAGCCGCCGCAGGAAGGGTATCAGCTCTCCCAGCAGATTGCGCCGGATGGAGGCAATGGTTTTGCCGCACAGGCCGAACTGCCGTCCGTCGAAGGCACTCTGTGCCCAGAGGAAGAACGAAAGCCCCATGGAAAAGGTCTTTCCGCTTCGAACCGCGCCGTCGCAGATGATCGTCTCCCAGTCTCCCCGCATCCACCAGGTCAGAACTTTGCGCTGCTTTGGGGAAAACCGGATCGGTTCATTCGTGGTCCCACCCCGCTTCCTCTCCTCCTTCTGCCAGGGCCTGATACAAGGCCTGCGCGTCCGTTCCCCCGCCGGTTTCCAGCAGGGCGCAAAGGCTTTCCAAAGCCCGGACGCGGTCCACCAGCTTGATTTCCACGCCGCCCTTGTCGCTTACTCGTACTTCCGTTACAGCGGACAAGTCCAATGTATCCACATCGGTATCCCGGCCGCCCAGGGCCAGTTTCACCGCATCATTGGCCTGACCAAAGGCCAGCTGTGCCAAACGCCGCACGGCGTCCTCCCGTCGAATCTGGCCGGAGGCATTTTCCCGCATCTTTTCCAGGCGGGTTTGAATGAATCGGTTTCCCAGCATGGAGAATCCATCCTGACCTCCAGCTGCCTGCGCTGCCCGTTCCGGATCCATGGTGCGCAGATAGGCCCGGCAGAACGTGCCATAGCCTCGTTGTTGTTCCACGTCGTATTCCCTCCCGAATCAGTCTTCACATACCGGGACGCATCCCGGAATTTTTGCACTGCTTATGTCAAAAGGAAGAAAAAATATTTTTGAACGCAAAAAAAGAGCCCCAGGCAAAATGCCTGGGGCTCTTCTTGGATGATGCAATTGAATGTCCGGCAGAAAACAGCTTCGCCCGGAATCAGGAACTGATCAGGCAGCCCGTCTGCAGCCCAGATCCTTGAGAATGGCAGCAGCGGAGGCGGCAGAGCTTCCGATGTTGTAGAAAATCATGCCGTCCACATGATCGCGGTTCTTCATCGCCTCGGGATCCTCCATGGGATGATTTGCCCGCCAGCGGATGTACTTCTTTGCATCGGCAAAGATGGCGCTGCCCAGCACGAGGGTCTCCTGATCGCTCAGATCGGTCACGATTTCATACTGATCCACATCGGCCAGATCCATGTAATAGAACATTCCGCCCTTGGTCATATGGATGATCCGCTGGTTGGTGATCCAGTATTTATTCTTCATCAAACTGGCTTTCTCCACTACCGGAGTCAGAACGACTACCAGGGCACACGCAACCACTACTGCAACCAAACCCATACGGGGAGGCATCTGGGACTGCATGTGCGCGATCAGCGCGCCGGCTGCGATGATAACGGTCAACGCCCACTTACGCAGAATCTGCATTCTGCTCCCGTTGTCCATCAGCGGGAAGTTTGCGGGCTGCCCCTGCCAGCGGATGGTTTCGCCCTCCCGCAGGTATTCGTTCAGTTTCTTTTCCATCTTGTTTCTGCACTCCTTTTTGGTGAAATTCACTGTTCACAGTATAGCAGGAGTTGCCGTTCAGCCGCTGACAATCAGGCAAAGGATCCTGCTAAGGTGCCGTGAATCACCGGCAGATTTGCGTTTGTATTTCTAAACACCCTGCGCACCCTGTTCCGGCAGCAGCCATGCAAGGGCATCCTTTGCATTCATCAGGCCGTAAAACACCATGCTCACCGCCTGGCCTTCAGCTTCTCCAGGCCGAAGCTGTCCCCGGGGGTGGCATGCAAACCAGCGCATTTGCCGCTGTGCCTCCCCGGGTGCATTTCCCAAAATGAGAGAATTCATCCCATTCTCTCCCTGCACCAGGCATACATCATCGATCTCTTCAAGTTCCATGCTGCAAATCCGGTGTTCCCGCGTCATCACAATGGCTCTTTGATTGGTAATCCAGTAGTGCTGTCCCCGTAGAGCCCACCATTCCAAAACCGGTGCCGCCAGCAAGGCGGCCGTTCCCAGTACAATGGCTATGACGGCGGCAGGTCCAACTCCGGCGTCTTCCCGGCCGGCCAGGGCCAGCAGAATACCTCCGGCCACCAGTGTGCCCAGCCATTTTCCGAAAATCGTCCTTCGAGCCTGGGGCTCCAACAGGGAAAACGCCCCTGTGCGCCCCTGCCATTGAATATATTCTCCTTCCCGCAGTTCAGTGTCCAGCTGGTCCATCTGCATATATCGCTTCCCTCCCGTCACCTCTATAAAAAGGTCTGAAATCAATATATCCAAAGAAACCGCTCAGGTGCTGACAAATCCATCCGCAGGATTGTTAAGGAGTTGTCAATTTTTTTAGCAGCAATTTAACGCATATCATGTTATAATGAAAAACACAAAACAGTTTTGTCGGTGGGAGGACGCTTACACGTGCATACCAAAAAAACAAAGTTCAAAATTTCCACCTGGTTTCCCTTTTCCTGGCGGGATCTGCTGGTTACAGGTGTGATTTTGCTGTGCGCAGCCGAACTGTGTATTTTGCTGCAAATGGCAGATACCAGTGATGGCTTTGCCTCACCGGTGTTTGTGCTGGCGGTGCTGCTGATCTCCCGCCTGACCACCGGATACCTGTACGGGCTGATTGCAGCAGTATCAGGCGTGGTGTGCGTCAACTTTATCTTTACATATCCCTATTGGGCAGTGAACTTCACCATTGCCGGTTATCCGCTGACGTTCTTTACCTTCTTGATGGTCTCGGTAATCACCTGCACCCTGACTACGCAGACCCGGCAGCAGGAACGGCTGCGCAGCGAAAACGAGAAGGAGAAAATGCGGGCAAATCTTTTGCGCTCCGTGTCCCACGACATCCGCACGCCTTTGACATCGATTGTAGGCTCTACCTCCGCCGTGCTGGAGAATCCGGGTCTTTCCATAGAGGAGCGTCAGGAACTGCTGGAAGATGCCCGGGATGAGGCCCAGTGGCTGATCCGGGTGGTGGAGAATCTGCTCTCCATCACGCGCATCGGTGCAGACCAGGCACAGATCACCAAGGAGCCGGAGGCGGCTGAAGAAGTCATGGGCGAAGCGGTGCGCAAATTCCGCAAACGCTTCCCCGGCACATCGGTCTGCGTATCAGCCCCCGACGACTTGCTGCTGGTCCCGATGGACGCCATTTTGATTGAGCAGGTGCTCTCCAACCTGCTGGAAAATGCTATTTTTCACGGCAAGGCCGTGCATGTGAAACTGTCGGTCCGGAAAGAGGACTCCTATGCCCGGTTCTCGGTCTGGAACGATGGATACCACATTCCGGACAAAGACCTTCCCACTCTGTTTGACGGAACTTTAAAACACAGCGAATCCACAGATTGTGACGGGAAACGGAGCATGGGGCTGGGCCTGTCGGTGTGCCAAGCCATTGTACATGCCCATGGCGGCAATATTGAAGCAAGGAATACAGAAGACGGAGTGGAATTTGCCTTCCGTCTGCCATGCAGCGAGGAGGAGCAGATATGAACATTCGGGAAAAGATTTTGATCGTGGAAGATGAAAAGAGCATTGCGCATTTTATCTCCACGGTGCTGAACAACAACGGTTATGAAGCTCTGTTGGCCCGCTCCGGAGCGGAAGCGCAGTCCATGATTTCCTCTCATTGTCCGGATCTTATTATTTTGGACCTGGGCTTGCCCGACATGGACGGACTGGATATTCTGCGGCATCTGCGCAGCTGGTCCAGCCTGCCGGTGGTGGTGGTATCGGCCCGTTCCCATGAAAAGGACAAGGTAACGGCCCTGGACCTGGGCGCGGATGACTATCTTACCAAACCGTTCGGGACGGATGAACTGCTGGCCCGGGTGCGCACAGCCATCCGTCACACCCGTACAGTTTCCGGCAACAGCGAGATCGCCCAGAAAGGCACATATACCGTGGGAGACCTGACCATCGACTACAACAAGCACCAGGTACTGGTCCGGGGTGAAAATGTGCACCTCACCCTCAGCGAATTCCGGATCGTCGCCCTGTTGGGCAAATATGCCGGCAAAGTGCTGACTTACGACTCCATCATCAAGGAGCTGTGGGGTCCCCGGGCAGGAGGAAACAATCAGATCCTCCGGGTCAACATGGCCAATATCCGCCGCAAAATTGAGGAAAACCCCGCCGAGCCCAAATACCTCTTTACCGAGGTCGGCGTGGGCTATCGTCTGGCCGAGGGAGAATAACAAAGAATGCCTGCCGCCCATGGGCGGCAGGCATTCTTTGTTCATTGTGCTTCAGCAGGGGGTTCCGCTTCCTCCCTGCGGCGTTTTACGAAGGCCTCCACATAGCGCATGAAGTTCCGGGTCACCGGGGAAGCGGCTTTCACCTGGGGAACTCCCATGCCCAGCATCCGGTCCTGAGCGGGCTCCATCGGCAGGGCCACGGCGTCGTTGGGATAGTGGCGCAGCAGCAGTTCCGAGAGAATGGACACCCCCAATCCCTGGGTAACCATGTTGATGATGGCATAGTCGCTGCACGCGGAAAAGAGGATATGGGGCCAGTGGGGCATTTTGTCCAGGATGAAGCGCACCTCACCGTCATAATCCGGCATCGGCATGATAAACTCCTCATCCACCAGTGCCTCCAGTGGAACGGACGTATGCCTTGTCAACGGATGGTTTGGCGGTACCAGCACCAGCATCCGGTCCCGGCACAGAGGCAGCCATTCGAAGTCCTTTCCTTCCCCGCCTGCGTAGATGCAAAGCTCCGCCTGGCGGTTGGCCATAATTTCCTCGATGGCGCCGGACCCCATTTCGGTGATCTGAATTTCCACATTTGGATAGTCTTTTTGAAAATCCCGGATAATCTCCGGGAGCCAATAGGTTGCCACACTGGGATAAGCGGCAATGCGGATCCGGCCCGTGTCGGCACCTTTGATCTTGGCAATATGCTGTTCCAGGGATTCGTTGGTATTGAGCAGCTGGCGGATGATGGGCAGCAGCAGCTCCCCCTCGCTGTTGGGCAGGATTCCAGTGGAGGTACGAACCATCAGGGGAAATCCCACCTCCTCTTCCAGGGACTGCATCATATGACTCATACCGGACTGGGTGTAACCCAGTTGTTCAGCGGCTTTGGACAGGCTTCCCAGTTCCACCGCCCGTACATAGGCTTCATATTTTCGGATATTCATGCAGTACCTCCTTGCTGTCCCAATGAAGAAGTGAACAATCGCCTATTATAATATCGCATATCTTTTGGAAAGGCAAGCGTCAGATCCTGCTCATAAGCCGGTTGGGGTACGCATAGGCTTGGACAGGAGGTGACGTTCCAGATGAAGATCCATGTGGTGCGGGCCGGTGAGAGCGTGTGGTCCATTGCTTCGGACTACGGGGTAGACCCTGACCGGCTGGCCGCAGACAACGAGGTTCCCCCCAGCGGGGCACTGGCGGTGGGGCAGACGCTGGTAGTCCGCTTTCCGCGGCAGGTGCATGTTGTGCGTTCCGACGAGACACTGACCTCCATAGCCGCCGCATACGGCACCAGCGTCCGGACCCTCTGGCGCAAAAATTGGCCGCTGGGCGGTTCTGAACAAATCTATCCGGGACAGGTTCTGGTCATTTCGGACTGTTCCGAGCCGTTGGGCACGGCAGTGTCTCATGGATATGCCTATCCGCATATTGACAGCGGGCTGCTGCATGCCCAGCTGCCGTACTTAAGTACCTTGGCTCCCTTTTCCTATGGACTGACTGCTGACGGACGCCTGCACGCTCCGGAAGATGCCGCTCTGCTTGCCGCCGCCCGGCAGTATGGAGTCCAGCCTGTGATGAGTCTGTCCTCTCTGACGGAGGAGGGAGAATTCAGCACTGAGCGCGCGGCATTGGTCCTGACAGACAGCGCCGTGCAGGACGAACTGATTCTGGAGATCTTTCAAGTCCTGCGCGCAAAGGGATACCGGGGATTGGATGTGGATTTTGAATATCTGCCCGCATCGCTCGCCCAGCCATACGCGGCCTTTTTGCAGCGCCTGCATCGATTGCTCCGCTCCCGGGGTCTGTTTCTTTGGACCGCTCTGGCGCCTAAGACCTCGGCCTCCCAGACGGGAATCCTCTACGAAGGCCACGACTATGCAGCCATCGGCGCGGCGGTAGACGGCGCTTTGCTGATGACCTACGAATGGGGATACGCACAGGGTCCCCCCATGGCGGTGGCACCGCTGCCCAGCGTCCGGGCCGTCCTGGACTATGCGGTAACCGCAATTCCCCGGGAAAAGCTGCTCCTGGGCATTCCAAATTACGGCTATGACTGGCCCCTGCCGTTTGTCTCCGGCAGCACCCGCGCCCGATCCCTGTCCAATCAGCAGGCCATTGCACTGGCTGTGGAACAAGGGGCGGAAATTTCCTATGATGAAACAGCCCAATCCCCGTACTTTCATTATACAGACAACGCAGGAACCGCTCACGCCGTATGGTTTGAGGACGCCCGCAGCTTAGACGCCAAACTGCGGCTCATTCAGGAGTATGGTCTTATGGGTGCAGGATTCTGGAATTTGATGCGCCCCTTTTCCCAAACCTGGCTGGTGCTGGACAGTCTCTACCAAATCCGATGAGAAAAAGCCCCGGGTACCCATTGGTACCCGGGGCAAACCTTATAGACTTAAAGCTGCTTGACGGTGTAATAAACGGCCAGGGCAAAAATCACGCCAGCCAGAATCCACATGGCGTAATAGGAAACCAGGGAATTGATCAAAACCGTCACAATTGCTGCGGCAGACAATCCGCAAGCCACATAGATCGGCAGGGGATCCGCACCGGCGGGCAGAAGCTGGAACGTTCCCAGCTTACCGCCGGAAGCCATGGCCTTACGCGCCACAAAGGCTGCAGCCGCAATCAACAGGAGGTAGACGACCGTCAAAGCCTTGAAGTAGGTCCCGGTGTAAATACTGGTTACTTCCCGGCGCAGGGCCCACATGGCCAAAAGAGACACACCGAGAATCGTCAGAGCCACTGCACACTCCCGGTCATAGAGCGACCAAAGAATTCCCAGCAGCATGACCACCGGAACGGCTACATATAAAAGCGTCAGCACAGAAAGATTGATCCGCACCACAGCGCTCACTGCAGCCAAAAACACGCCGGCGCCCAAAACGACCCAGCCGATCTTCCGTTTCTTCCGGTCGGCACGCCAGAGGACGCTCAGCACGGCGCCCACAGCGGCGACGGCCACGCCCGCCCAAGCAAAGCCAATGAGATAGCTGTCCCAGGCAACCACCTGATCAATGGTACCATTGATATAGAATCTGCGAATAATTAAAAGATACAGCTCCGCCACGCATCCGGCGAGGAAGAATTTCATCGCACCGTTCATGGGTTCTTCCCGCTTTGCGGGCCGCGGTCTGCTGTTCGGATTCTTTGCCATTTATAATGACCTCCAAGGAGTTTTCTCCAGAAATGTCCCTTCCGGAAAGGTTCCTTCCGTCGACACACCCAGATAGTATAGCAGACTTTCTCCCTATTTGCAAGGGTAACCTCATCCACTTTTTATGTTTTTCCCCTGCAAAACCGGATTTCCCGTTGTGATCTCTCCTCCGGCGTGCTATACTGATGGATTGTAAACAACGGAATCCCAATATACCGAGGTATCACATGAAACGTAGAGCAAGATCTTTCGCGGCATTGTCTCTGGTACTGTTGCTCAGTGCCTGCGGTGCCTCTCAACCTGAAACTTTGAGCATTCTCGCCATGGACACCGCCATGACCTTCAGCGTCTATGGTAACGACGCCGATACGGTTCTCTCCGACGCCAGCCTGGAAGTGCGGCGGCTGGACGCTCTGCTTTCCCGGACCAATCCGGAAAGCGCAGTCACACATCTCAATGCTGGGGACCAGCTTCAAGTCGGTGAAGAAGTTTGCGGGCTGCTTGCCGCTGCTCAGGAGTATTCCGCGGCAACGGGGGGTGCCTTTGACATTACTCTGGCACCGGTATCCACTGCCTGGGGATTCACCACCGACTCCTATCAGGTGCCCTCTCAGGAAGAGCTGGATGCCTTGCTTGCGCATGTAGGCATGGAGCATATCCACTTGACGGAAAACACCGCCTCTCTGGATCCCGGAACGCAGATTGATTTAGGCGCCATTGCCAAGGGGTATGCCTCCGACCAGCTGGGCGCTCTGTTTGAGCGCAGCGGCGTGGAACGGGGCTGGGTATCCCTGGGCGGCAATGTTCTGGCCTGGGGCAGCCGTCCGGACGGAGATCCCTGGGAAGTGGGAATTCAGGACCCCGCCCATCCGGATGACAGCAGTGCTCTGGTCTGCTCGCTGTTCCTGGAGGACGCCTTTGCGGTGACCTCCGGCAGTTATCAGCGGTATTTTGAGCAGGACGGGAAACGCTATCATCATATTCTCGATCCCAAGACCGGAGCCCCGGCGGAAAGCGGACTGGTGTCGGTGACGGTGGTGGCGGACTATGCCCCCGGCAGCGGCACGATGTGCGACGCTCTGTCCACGGCGCTGTTTGTCATGGGTGCGGAGGACGCGCTCTCCTTCTGGCGCAGCGGGACGTATGATTTTGAACTGGTGCTGGTAACGGAGGACGGCCGGGTCCTGGTAACCGAAGGCCTGGCGGACCAATACGCTCCGGCGGAGGGAAGCACGTATGTCTTTGAAACCGTCTCCTAAGCTTCATCCGGTGGGCTGGGACCTGCTGGTGGTGATCGCGGTGGTGATCCTGGCGGCAGCCGTAGGAATCGGGCTGCTGGGCACGTCGGAATCCGGCCCGTTGACAGCGGTAATCTCGGCAGACGGCCAGGAGGAAGAACGGGTGGTTCTCTCCGCACTGACCGAGCCGAAGGAGCGGGTGCTCCACGGTGAGGGGTATACCCTCCACCTGATTCTCAGTGCCGATGGGGCGGAGATGATCACTTCGGATTGTCCCACACAGGAGTGCGTCCACACCGGGAAGATCACCCGGAGCGGACAGAGCATCGTGTGCCTGCCGGCCCGGATCATCGTCTCCCTGGAAGGCGGCGCACCGGCGTCCGGTCCGGACATCGTGATCGGTTAGGAGGTGTGGCATGAAGCTGACAACCCGGGAACTGACACTGTGCGCCGTACTGACGGCCATGGCTCTGGCGCTTTCTTATGTGGAGAGCTTCTTTCCTCTCTCTCTGGCGATTCCCCTTCCGGGGATCAAGCTGGGACTTGCTAATATTGTCACTCTTTTTGCCCTTTATGCTCTGGGACCGGGACAAGCATTCATGATCCTGCTGGCCCGGTGCCTGCTGGGGGCGGTGTTTGCCGGGAATATGAGCGCGCTGATTTTCTCGGTGCTGGGCGGCGTTACCGCCATGGCCGTGATGATTCTGCTCTCCCGCTGCGGGCGGCTTTCCATATACGGCGTGTCCGTAGGCGGTGCGGCGGCACACAGCTGCGGCCAGGTGGCGGCAGCGGTGCTGACCCTGGGCAATACGGCTCCGCTTTATTATCTGCCGGTACTTTTGGGCGTCTCTTTGTTCACCGGAGCCCTGACTGGCTTGATTGCAGCGTGTTTATTCCGGGCTCTGGCCCATACGGCTTTGATGAAAGGATGAACCGGGATGGATGAACAAAAACGGGAAGAACTTCTGGCGCAGCAAATGGAAGTCATTCGCCGGATGATCGAGCACAACCTGGCCCGGATGGGACAGGATTTCTGGGGCGCTCCCCTTCCCAGCGAGCCATCTTCTGCGAAAGAGCCGACAGCGCCAGAGAGGCCCCGCCAGAGTGCGGACGCCGCTCCGACCCAGGCAGAGACCCCCCAGCCGCAGGAAGCGGCCGTTCAGGAACCGGAGCCGCTGGAAACGATTCTGGCGGAGTTGGACGGCTATATCGGCCTTGCTGCCGTTAAGGAAGAGGTGCATAATCTCATCAATCTGGTGCGGGTCCATCAGATGCGCCGGGACCATGACCTGCCCACACCAGAGCTGTCGCTGCACATGGTGTTCTCCGGCAACCCCGGCACCGGCAAAACCACGGTGGCCCGGATCATGGCCCGGGTCTATCATACCCTGGGCATTCTCTCCAAGGGGCAACTGGTGGAAGTCGACCGCAGTGGCCTGGTAGCAGGCTATGTGGGCCAGACGGCTCTCAAGACCACCCAGGTCATAGAAAAGGCGCTGGGCGGCGTATTGTTCATCGACGAGGCTTATGCTCTAAGCGGCAAAGGCGGACAGGATTTCGGCCAGGAAGCCATCGATACCATTTTGAAGGCCATGGAAGACCACCGGGATGATCTGGTGGTGATCGTGGCGGGGTACGAAGATCTGATGGAGGACTTCATCCACTCCAACCCAGGGCTGGAATCCCGGTTCAACCGGTTTTTGCACTTTGCGGACTATACGGTGGAGGAACTGTGCGCGATTTTCGACATGCAGTGCCGCAAAGGCTGCTACACGCTGACCCCGGAGGCCCGGGACCAGGTGCGCCGCGCCCTGGAGTCCGCTGATACAGACGGAATCTCCTTCGGCAATGCCCGGGGCGTGCGGAACCTCTTCGAACGGGTTCTGGTGCAGCAGGCCAACCGCCTCGCATCGGCCGATGCCCCTACCCGCGAGATGCTGATGGAACTGACTGGCGAAGACGTGGCGGCAGCCGCCGCAGGCATGGCAGAAGCAAACGTACCCAAAACAGAATCCTGACAAAAAGGAGCCGGGGAGGATTCCCCGGCTCCTTTTTTGTTTTATGCGGATGTCAGAGATTCTCGATGGCCGCCCGCAGAGCCTCGATGCTCATCCCCTTCTCCGAGGCGATCCGGGCCAGGTCCTCGTATTCCAGCTTGGACCGGGTGACACCGTACCCCGTGGAAACCTTCCGGCGTACGGTACCGTAGGGCGTGGAGAGGGTCTCCAGAGTGCGGTCCAGCACATAGCGCCGGGCCATAGTCTCCCGGATGCCCAGGGTAGAGGTGTGCCGGAAGAGCAGCTCCACCATGTGTTCCCGGTCCTGTTCCCGGCACAGGACGCGGATCAGCGTGCCGGGGCGGGATTTTTTCATTCCCACCGGGATGGTGAACACGTCCAATGCCCCCTGGGAGAGCAGGCACTCCATGGCGTAGCCGATCTGTTCAGCAGTCATGTCGTCCACATTGCAGGAAAGCTCCGCCACGGAATCGGTCCGATCCTCAGAGTCGCCCAGCATAGCCCGCACACAGTTGGCCTGGGGAAAGTCCTTCTTGCCCATGCCGTAACCAATCGCCCGGGTACGCATAGCGGGCATGGAATCGAACCGGGTCACAAAATGCTTGAGCAGCGCCGCACCCGTGGGAGTGCACAGCTCTCCCTGAATGCTACCGCCGTATACCGGCACTCCCTGAAGAATATACGCAGTGGCAGGCGCGGGCACGGGCAAAATTCCGTGGGCACAGCGGACCTGTCCGCTGCCCACATGTATGGGAGAAGCCACCACCTCATCGGGTCCCAGATGGTGCATCAGCAGGCACACTGCCGTGATATCCGCCACAGCATCCATCGTTCCCACCTCATGGAAGTGGATCTGCTCTACCGGCATACCGTGGGCATGGCTCTCCGCCTGGGCAATGAGGCCGTAGACCGCCAGCACATCCTCGCGCACACGCTCCGGCAGGTTCAGATGGTCCCGCACCAGATGGGCAATGTCCCCCAGACTGGTGTGGCTGTGACCATGCGCATGGTCATGGTGATGTGCGTGCTCATGGTCGTGATCATGGGCATGTTCATGGTCATGATCGTGCTCGTGGTCGTGCTCGTGGTCGTGCTCGTGGTCGTGCTCGTGCTCGTGGTCGTGCTCGTGCTCGTGGTCGTGCTCGTGCTCATGGCCGTGGTCATGCTCGTGATCATGGCCGTGGCTATGATCGTGATCATGGCCGTGACCGTGCTCATGGAGCTCTGCGCCCTCGCTCCGGCCGCAGGCCACATCGTGGCTTTCCTCTTCCTCGCCGTCCACACAGATGCGCAGATGCGTGCCGGTAATTCCGCATTTGACAGCGCGCTCCCGCTCCGCCCGAACGCCGGGGATACCCAGTGCATTGAACTCCCGCAAAAACCCATCCGGGTCCGGCAGCAGCTCCAGCAGCGCGGCAGCAAGCATATCGCCGGCCGCGCCCATTCCGCAGTCCAGATACAGTGTTTTCATCCCTCAGCGCTCCTTTTTCCATCCATATGGTTGATCATGCTGGCCAGATATCCGGCACCGAAACCGTTGTCAATATTGACCACGGACACGCCGCTGGCGCAGGAATTGAGCATGGAGAGCAATGCCGACAAGCCATGGAAGGACGCGCCGTATCCCACGCTGGTGGGCACGGCGATCACCGGACAGTCGGCCAGTCCGCCGATGACGCTGGCCAGAGCTCCTTCCATGCCGGCAATGGCGATAATGACGCTGGCGGTCATGATCTCGTCCAGATGGGCCAGAGTCCGGTGCAGCCCCGCCACACCCACATCGTAAAGGCGCACCACCTCATTACCCAGCACCTGGGCAGTGAGAGCCGCCTCTTCCGCCACCGGTACATCGCTGGTGCCGCCGGTGGCCACCACAATCTTACCCAGACCGCTGGGCCGGGGAAGTTTGCCCAGTATGCCCACCCGGGCCTCCGCGTGATACTCCATGGGGTGAACAGCCGCCACCGCCTGAGCCGCCTCCGGGGACATCCGGGTGATGAGGATCGAGTCCTGTCCGTTGTCCCGCATGACCTGTACAATGCCGCAGATTTGCTCCGGGGTCTTGCCCGCGCCGTAGATCACTTCCGCGGCCCCCTGCCGGATCTTGCGGTGCAGGTCCACCTTGGCGTAGCCGATGTCTTCAAAGGGCGCCCGCTTGACTTTGAGCAGCGCCTCGTCCACGCTCATCTCTCCGGCGCTGACCGCCTCTAAAATCTGTTTGATCTCGTTATTCACCGCGCACCTCCAGATCCAGCACCACCGCACGGTAGTACTGCTTGAGTTTTTGGAGAATCTTCTCCCGCTGTTCCAGCACCAGTGCCAGCTGTTCCGGCCGGACCTGAATCCGCGCACAGCCGTCCAGCAGCCGCACCCGGAAATCAGAAAAGCCCAGAGCGGCCAGTTCTGCTTCGGCAGCTTCGGTAGCGGCCAGCTTTTCGGCCGTAATCGCCTCCCCGGTGGGAATCCGGGTTGCCAGACAGGCGTAGGCAGGCTTGTCCCAGGTAAACAGTCCCGCCTCCCGGGACCGGGCGCGGATCTCCGCCTTGGTCAAGCCGCACTCCCGCAGGGGAGACCGGACGGACAGCTCCCGCAGAGCCCGCATGCCGGGACGGTCCCCGGCGTCGTCGGAGGCGTTGGTGCCGTCTATAACCAAGCTGAACCCGTCTGCTGCGGCAGCAGACAAAATGGCGGAGAAGATTGCCCGCTTGCAGTGATAGCAACGCTCCGGCGGATTGGAGCAGACCTCCTCCCGGTCCAGAATGTTCAGGGGCAGCACCGTCATCTCCGCGCCCAGCTCCCGGGCAAGGCGCAGGGCATCCTCCCGCTCAAAAGCGGGCTGAAAAGCGGTCTGGACGTAATAGGCCCGAACCTGGGCGCCGCAGGCCCGGGCGGCGTAGAGCAGATAGGCCGAGTCCACGCCCCCGGAAAAGGCCAGCGCCACCCGGGAATTTTCGTGAAAAAAAGTTTCCAGCGTCATGGTTTGGTTCCTCCGCAGATTTGAAATGGCCCTTCCGGGATCCCACCGGACCGATTTCACACCCGGAAGCGGTCATAGGTCGGATAGCAGTCGGGGCAAAGGGGTTTTCCCTCGTGCATCCGGATCCAGTTGGCACCGGTGCGCTCCCCGCAGCCGGCGCAGATATAGGAATCAAAGAGCCGTGCCCGCTCCGGCAGGGCAATGCGGGTGGGCTTGACGTCGAAAAGCTCCTCCGGCTCCCGGCTCTGGTAGTATTGGAAGGACTCCTCCCGGCTCATCTCTCCGGGCTTGTCCCGAAGCACCAGCCGCACGGATTTTCCGGTACCGCGATGATAGAAGGAAAAGGCCTGCTTGCCGGTCATGTGAAAGAGGAGATTTCCCTTGCCGATGCTGCATCCCAGCAGCACCTGAATGGCATCCACGCCGCAGGCATCGTTCTCGCTGATGCACACCGTCTCTTCATCGGTGCAATCCGGAAGATCCAGCAGCCGCGCGGCATACTGGGCAGCCTTGTACCCGATGGTCAGTCCGCCGCAGGCGTGACCGTGGAAGGCCACACATTTTTCCCAATCCGTCATAAACTTACTCCTTTGTCATTCGATAATCACAATCCGCCGGCCGCCCACATCCATAACTTTGGCGCACACGCCGTAAACGGATTCAATCGTAGATTGATCCACCACTTCCATTCCTCCGTACCGGTACCCGCTGCCGTCTTTGAGGAAGAAAAAGCGGTCGCAGTAGCGCAGGGCCAGATTCAGATCATGGATGACGATCAGCACCGTAATGTGCTGTTCCCGGGCCACCTCCCGGACCAGTTCCATCATCTCGTACTGATTCCGGGGATCCAGATTGCTGGTGGGTTCATCCAGCAGCAGCACTTTGGGTCTCTGCACCAGAGCCCGGGCCAGCATGACCTTTTGCAGCTCACCGCCGGAAAGCTCATCCAGGCTGCGCAGCTCCAGAGCCTCCAGGCCTACCCGATGGATCATGGCGGTGCACAGCCGCAGGTCCTCCTCCCCCACAGCCCAGCGGATGTAGGGCTTGCGCCCCAGCAGCACACAGTCAAAGACGGTGGTCTGGCTCATCTCGTTTTTCTGGGCAACATACGCCACGCTCCGGGCCAATTCCCGGCGGGACATACTCCCCACAGCCTTGCCGTCAATGAGGACACTGCCGCTGTCCGGGGTGCGGATGCGGTTGATACAGGTGATGAGGGTGCTCTTTCCGGCGCCGTTGTTGCCCAGAATGCCCACGCACTCACCGCTCTGGGCGGTAAATCCCACATGGGAGAGCACCGGATGATGGCCGTAAGAAAAGGACAGGTTCTGCACTTCGATCATTTGACACTCCCCCGTTTCATGATGAGATACAAAAACAGCGGTGCACCCAGGAAGGATGTCAGGGCGCCGATGGGCAACACCACCGGCGGAATCAGGATCCGGCAGGCGATGTCGGAAGCCAGCAGCAGCACGGCTCCCGCCATGGCGGAGCAGGGAATCAGGAAGCGGTAATCATTGCCCACAAACACCCGCATGATGTGGGACGCAATGAGGCCGATAAAGCTGATGCAGCCCACGAAAGCCACGGAAACGGAGGCAATCAGGGCGCATACCGCCATGCTGGCCGGAATCAGGAATTCCACCGGTACACCCAGGCTGCGGGCGGTGTGGATACCGCTTTCCATGGCGTTGTAATTCCAGCGGTGGAAGAGGAAGAACGCCAGGGCCAGCAGACACAATAGACCGATGAGAGCAATCTCCTGCCACCCGGCCCGCCCCAGGCTGCCGAAGGTCCAGTACACCACGGTGGCCACCATGACGTCGTCGGCGAAGTATTGCACCAAAGTGGTGCCGCCGGTGAACATGGAGCTGATGGCCACACCGGCCAGGACCATGGTGGAGGGGGTGACGCCCCGGACCCGGGAGAGGGCCAGAATCAGTACGGTGGTGGCCATACCGCCCAAAAACGCACAGGCGGTGACGAGATAGGGGTTGGAAATGGTCAATGCGGCAGAAGAGCCGCCGGAGTTGATTTGACTCCCGGCCCCCAAACAGATGATGGCCACAGCGGCGCCGAAGGACGCGCCCTGCGAGACACCCAAAGTGGACGCGGAAGCCAGAGGATTGCGCAGGACATTTTGCATCACGCATCCGGACATGGCCAGAGCCGCCCCCACCACCACAGCGGCGGCAATGCGCGGCATCCGGACATTCCAGATGATGGTCAGGGTCTCCCGGCTGCCATATCCGACCAGAGCCCCCAGAATCTGCCCCAGACTCAGACCGGCGGAGCCTGCTGCCAGCGATGCCAGGCAGGCCAGGGCCATGACCGCGGCGCAAATCGCCACGAAGCCCCATTTTCGCCGGACATACTGCCGGTAAGGTGCGGAGAGCTCCGCCATCTGGTCTTTTTTCATGCATTCATTCCCCTATCGTAATGGTACCGTAATAAAGGCCTCCAGCCTCCATCTGGTCGAAGAAATCCTGTCCCAGCATGGCCTCCATAATCTCGCCGCCCTTTTCCCGGATATCCACATCGGCAAAGCGGTCGGGATAGAGCACAATTCCCGCGTAATAGGCATTGATGAGCAGGTAGGTGATGTTGGGCCCGGCGGAGTTGGAAGAGGGCATGGTGTAGACCTGTCCCTCCTGAACGGCCCGGAGGGAGTCAAAGAACCCCGGGTTGCTGCGGTACTCGTCGTTGACCAGGTCCATGTTGCTGGGGTCCAGGAAAATGATATCGGGATCCCACTGGAGAATCTGCTCCAGGTCCACTTCAAAGCCGTTCTGTCCCACATAGGCGGTGCCGGATTCCTGGGCGGTCTGAAGGGCCTCACCGGTGACGCTCTCCAAAAACTCATCGGCCACATTGTTGGCGTGGACGGCCAAAAACGGCGGGAAGTTCACATAGGTAAAGGGAAAGCCGTGGCGGCCGTTGAAGGTGACGGCACCGGTGTAGACGGCAGGCTTGTTTTCCTCGGGCACGTCTGCGGTGCGCTGCTCCAGATCCGCCTTGCACGCATCGATGAAGGAGAGTACCTCCTCACAGCGGTCCTGAGCCCCCACCACATCGGCAAACAGCCGCAGCGTCTCGTAGAAGCCCTCATCGATGAAGGCCTGGGTGCGATAGCGGACACTGACCACCGGAATGCCGGTCTGACGCTGGAGCTCGTCGGCAGCCTCAGCGGAAAATCCCGCCAGGATGACGTCGGGATTGACCTGGATAATCTGCTCGGGATAGCCATTGTTCTCGCCGCTGCCGCCGCCTGCACCCACGGAAGGCAGCTGCGCCAGCTGGTCGTGGTAGACAGGGCTGTAATCATAACGGACGGACATGGCCTCAATGTCCATGTCCTCGGCGCCCACCATCATATCCACCACATCCAGATAGGCGGCAAAACGGGGAGCCATGGATCCCAGACACACAATGGACTCCACCTGGGCGGGGATCTCCACCTCCCGGTTCCATACATCGGTGACGATCCGGGTCTCAGCGGCACCGGAACCGGTTTCCGCCTCCTGGGTTTGGGGCGCGGCGCCGCAGGCGGTCAGGCCCAGCATCAGTGCCGCAGCAGTCAGCAAAGTCAGAAGTCGTTTCATTTCAGCATTCCTTTCTCATGTCGCAGTTGGTGCAT
>CABUDN010000024.1 GCA_902490355.1 uncultured Oscillibacter sp. | reverse complement strand
CGATTTCACAATAACCGGAGTCACTGAATGGTCAAAAGACCAAAAAGAAAAAGCCCAGATTCTCCATGTAGTCACGGGAATGAAAGATATTTACGTCCGGGTCGCCGTAGCCGACGGAATTCAGACGCTCAATGGTCGCCCGGATCTGGGGCACGTCCTGGCCCGCCATGGCGTCGGCCATGGCGCTGACATCGTAGCTGAGCACATCCCGGTAGCGCTCGATGATGGAAGGTCCGTTCGGATCGTTTTCCGGCGGCTTGGTCAAGCCGTCCTTCAGCCCTTCGGAGCACTTGCCGCTGTTGAGCCGGTTCTCCAGGTTGTCCACCAACTGTTCCAGTTCCTCCCGCTTCTCGTCGGCCTTCTGGCACAGGTTGCAGAACTCCTCAAAGCTGTTTTCAATGCTCAGATCCGTGTCGGTGTTCTGGATGCATTTTTCCAGCGCCTCCGTCCGGTCGGAGATGACGTTGTTGAGGCCTGTCTGGTAAGCCTGGCTGGTCCAATAGCCGGGCACATAGTTGCCGCTGCCGTCATCATTGCCCGGTATCCAGCCTTTGAAGTAGGTACCGCCCTTGATCAGGGCCTGAATATTCAGGATGTGCCGTTCATATTTGGCCTCGTAGTCGGCAGCCTTTTCTTCTTGTTCATTCAGCACGGCCTCGGTGTAGTCGCTGCGGGTGGTATAGAGAAAATCAATCTCCTCCTCCAGCGCGTCAATGTACGCGTTGACGGACTCCATGGCGGACGCCTCATAGTCCTTGATCCCGTTGAGGTACTGGATGCTCTTGTAGATGCGCTTATAGAGCCGGTCAATCTCCTCGATCCGGTCCTCAATCTCCATTTTGTCCTTGATGACGGCGGCATCCTCCTGGACCTTCTCGAAGCTGTCCAGCTTGTCCAGAATCTCACTGACGATGATGGCCGGAGCACGGAACTTGGCGTACTCCTCAATCTGACGGCGCAGGACCTCCTGGTTGGCCAGATTCTTGCCCTCCGCGGGCGTCACATCGCCGGGGATCAGCTCCGAGCCGTAGAACAGCTGGAAGGTGCCCTCCTCCCGGTCCACCCAGTTCTCGCCGAACACCGCCACCTGGATGTACTCGTCCACCATAGCGGCGAACTCCGGATCGTCCTTCATGACGCCGTAGAGCCCGTAGAGATCCTGGAGCAGGGCGTCGTAGCTGGCCAGTACGGAGTTGGCCGCCAGCTGGTTGGCGTCATGGAGGATGCTGCGGGCGGTGTACAGCCGCGCCAAGTCCACACCGGTGCCGCTGACCAGCACCGCCGGGATCAGCAGCAGCGTTACGAACACCGTAACCGCGCCCTTGCAGTCCCGGGCCAGTCTGTGAAAAAACTTTCCCATCTCCGCGCTCCTATATCCCCAGGAATCCGGTGAATTTCCTGCCCAGTTCCGCCACGCCGTCCAGCATATCGGTGAGATTGAATTTCTCTGCCAGGAACAGTGTCAGATCCCGGGCCAGGTCCATATTCCGCACGAACTCGTCGCCGTTTTGCACCACGGCGGTGGAGGTCACCGTTACCGGAATCTCCGAGGGGAACCCCACGAAGGAGAGATCCACCGGCATGGGGATGGTGCGGGTGGCCGTGACCACGATCTCTTTGTATACGATATAATTCACGACGCCGTACTCCACCGACAGTTCGCCCGCCGGTTCCAGGACGCCGTTTGCTTCCATGTTGATGACCGCCTGCTCCGCATTGTCCGCGTCGTCTCGGTTGTTGCCTGTCAAGGCCCCCAGCAGCGCACCATACACGCTGCCAAGTGCGCTGCGGTCCGTCTCCCAATAGTAGGTCATGGAGTCCGGATCGTGGCGCAGCCAGGTGTCGGAACGTTCCGTGGCAATGGCAGTTGCGGCGTATTGGGTGGCCTGCTGGAGCGCTGCCCGGGTGGGCAGATACATGGCCAGCAGCACCAGTCCCGCGAATACCATAATGATGATGGGAAAGAGAATGGTCGCCTCCACCACGGCGTCTCCCCGCACATCGTTCCAGAGATTGTCTCGTTGTTTCCGGACGGCCATTCTCCTCTCCCCTTTCTCTGTGTGTGTCCGATCAGCCGAAGGAACTTCCGCCGCTGATGGTGTTTCCGGAGCCGGTGATCTTGTCCCAAAGCTCGCCCAGCCACTCGCTGAGGCTGCCCCAGAGCATCACAATGGCCAGCACGGCCACCAGGATCAGCAGCACGGCCACTACCACACCGGAAAGGCCCCGCTCGTCGCTCTTGAGCCCCCGGAAGAATGCGGACGTCTTCACATAAGCCGCCACAGACAGCTGATTCAGCTTATTCAGCATCCTTTGTTTCTCCTTTCCTAAGAAATTCTCTATGTACCGCGTCCGGGTCCTTCCCCGGACGGTGGCACCCGTTTCAAAGGGCCGCGTCACAAATGGCCCTCCCATGTGAGAGGATCGCCGTCGGCGATCTCCAGAATCTGGGGCAGCAGCGTCACCGCCGCGTACACCGCCCCCAGCAGAATGGCCAGCAGCGCCAGCCGCAGCAAAAAGCCCAGGGTGGTCATGCCGCCCTCGTCGTCCCGCAGACGGCATTCCGGAACGTCGCGCCTCATGGGATCTCCTCCTTGCACCTTACAGGCTGGCAAAGTTCAGCGCCACCGGCACCATAATCATCACCAGAATGGCCACGAACAGCAGCATGGTGGGAATCATCAGCTTGGAGTTGGCCTTTTCCGAATCCCGCTTGGCGGTATGGCGCCGCTCCTGCCAGGCGTCGTGGGCCATGCCCTTGAGCAGGGCGCCGATCTCGGCGTTGCCCTTGGACTGGCTTTGAATGATGGCGGAGGCCAGCTTGGTGGTCTCCTTGGTGTTGCAGCGGTTGATGAAATTGGTATAGGCGGTGGTGGGATCCACCAGGTTGCTCAGCTCCTCGGCGGTGATCCGCATCTCCTGATACAGTTCCAGGTCCTGGCTCTGGGCAGTCTCCCGCCAGGCCCGGTCCATGATCATGCCGGAGGTCACCAGCAGCGCCAGCTTCGACACCACGTTGGGGAACTGGCGGCTGATGGCCGCCCGGCGCCGGTTGAGCCGGTCATTCACCTCGTCGTACTGGGCGTAGACCAGACCCGCTACCAGCAGCGTCCCCACCAGCATCACCGCAAGCCCTCCGGTGCGGTTGCCCATTCCGTAGGTCAGCGCACCCAGGGCCAGGGCCGCAGCCTCACCCAAAATAGGATAGGACAGCAGACGGGCCAGCAGCTGCTTGGTCTTGTTGACGGCGTATTTCTTCCCATAGAGCTCTGTGTTCCGCTCCAGCAAGGTCTTGTGCAGGCTGCCCCGGCCCAGGGCCTCGTACCGGCGCTGGAGCACGTAGCCCGGCATCTCAAACAGGCTCACACTCCCCAGGTCGCCGCTGCGCAGGGCCTCGCCCTCCTGCCGGAGCTTTTCAATCTTCTTTTGGGAGTCCCCGCCCAGCACCAGGCCCATGACCTTGGCGGCCATGCCGTGATACCGTGCCAGCGTCTCCTCCCGCCGGGCGTCCTTCCGGCGCAGGCGCTCTTCCTCCAGCCGCCCATCCAGCACCCGGTTATAGGCTGCCGTCACCCAGTCCTCCCGGCTGACCTGGCCCAGCAGCCAGAACCACGCCGCAGCCAGAACCGTGGCCGGCACCAGTACGATCACCAGAATGATCATGCCGCTTCCTCCTCAGATCTCCACATTGCTGAATTTCCGGGCCATGATGAAGCTGATGATGAACACCACCAGCCCTCCGGTAGCCACCGCCCGGCCTGCGGGCTCCGTATAAATGGCGTCCATAAAGCCCGCGCCGGCAGTGCCGATAATGCCCAGAATCACCAGGGGCATCACCAGCATGATGTTGACCTCGGACTTGGCCGCAGTCATGAGGGTGTCAATCTCCATTTCGATCTCCATCTTGTCGGCAATGATCTGCTGGGTCTCCCGAACGATTTCGTCGGCCCGGCTGGACTTGCCCTCAATGGTGGCATAGATGGAGGCAAAGCTGGCTACATCCTCCAGGCCGCTGCGCCGGGCGAAATCAGAGAATGCCTCCGACAGCGGCACGGCGTTGTGGAATTTGCTGATGATGAGGTCCAGTTCCACGATGATGTCGCTTTGCTGGGAGTAAATCAGGGACAAATCCTCCCGGGCACTCTCCAGGGCTTTGAGGACAGGATTGCCTGCCCGCATCGCCACGCTCATGGCCTCCAGCAGGTCAAAAAACTGCACCCGCAGACGCCGGATCCGCTTGTCCATGGCCTTCTGCTCCGCCACGAACACATAGACGATGCCGGTGACGGCGCCGCCCAGCACCGCCGCGGGGATAAATTTATAAAAGATGTACAGCACCGCAAACCCTGCCACAAAACCCAGAATGAATGCCAGGATGTGATCCGGCAGGCCGCAGGGGCTGGCGGTATAGTCCGGCGCGGACAGGCGCCGTGTCTGGGGCTCCCGGACCTCCCGGGCCTCCGCCTGCTCCGTCCGGGGCTCGGCGGCAAACAGATTTTTCTTCATGACGCCCTCCTAAATGGTGCGGTAAATGCCGGCGTTTTCCAGCTTTTGGGTGTTGACCATAGGATTGTCCGTCCGCTCCAGGCGGCCCACCACCTTTTCCTTGGTGCTCTGGGGCAGCTCCCGGAACTCATAGAGGGTGTTGGTACGGAAAGCGTGGGTGGCGGAGTCGTAACCCAGAATCTCCACGATCTCCATGGTCTTGCGGCTCTTGTCCCGCAGGCGGGAAAGATGGATGATGATATCCACGGCGGAGGCGATCTGTTGGCGGATGGCCTCCAGGGGAAGCCCGGCGGCGCCCTGGAGCACCATGGTCTCCAGACGGCTGATCATATCGTAGGTAGAGTTGGCGTGACCGGTGGAGAGGCTGCCGTCGTGACCGGTATTCATGGCCTGGAGCATATCCAGGGCCTCGGCGCCGCGGACCTCTCCCACCACGATCCGGTCCGGCCGCATACGCAGGGCGGATTTGATCAGATCCCGGATCGTGATGGCTCCGGAGCCGTCGGGTCCGGCGTTGCGGGTCTCCAGCCGCACCAGGTTGTCCACGCTGCGGATCTGGAGCTCGGCGGAGTCCTCGATGGTGATGATGCGTTCATCCCGGGGGATGAAGTTGGACAAGGCATTGAGGAAGGTGGTCTTGCCGGAGCCGGTGCCGCCGCTGACAAAGATGTTGTACCGGGCCCGCACCAGCAGCTCCAGCACCTGGGCCACCTCCGGCGTGATGGAGCCGTAGGCGATGAGCTTCTCCACGGTCATGGCCTCCTTGGGGAAGCGCCGGATGGTGACCACAGGGCCGTTGAGGGCCACCGGGGGCATCACCACGTTGACGCGGGAGCCGTCCTCCAGGTGGGTGTCTACAATGGGCTCGCTCTCGTTGACCACCCGCCCGGACTGGGAGACGAACTTGGTGATGATGGTCTCCAGTTCCTGCCGGCTTTCAAAGTGGTTCTCCAGCTTGCGCAGGCGGCCGTTCTTCTCCACGAAGATGTCCTCATAGCCGTTGATCATCACCTCGGTGATGTCGGTGTCGGCGATGATCTGGCCCAGCACACCCAGGCCGCGGATAGACTCAAACACCGCGCCGGTGATGCTGCGCCGCTCCCGGAAATTCATGGACGACAGCTCCCGGTACGCCTCGGGGCTGCTGGTCCGGGCCCACTGAATTTTATTCTCCAGCACCCGGTCGATCAGCGCCCGCAGCTGCCCGTCGTCCATGGCCGTCAGGTCCGGATTGCGGTGGACCTCCGCTTTCAGCTGGGCCACCAGCTGGTCTCTGCTCTGTTCCGTCACGTTCTCTCCTCCTCACGAACCGCCGGATCAGTCCTGAAAGTATCCGGCGGAGAGGGTCTTGTAGACCACCACGGGGTCATCCGATTGCACCAGGGGCAGGGAGACCGTCCGCTCCCCCGCCTGGGCGGCGCCCCGGGCGCCCCGGTTGGCCACCACCGTCAGCCGGTCTGCCAGCAGGGCATACAGGTCGTGCTGGGCGCGGAACTGGCCGCACTTCACGCGGGAGGCCTGGGTCCCGTCGGTCACCAGCAGCACCTGGGCCGCCAGTTCCAGGATCCGGCGGGTCTTACGGTCGCAGCTGCTGCCCAGATCCACCACCAGTTCCTCCACTCCGGCGGAAGCGCCCTGGAGCAGGGCCGTCACATCATCGGGGGTGAGGATCTCGATATCGTCGTAATTGTCCGGCCGTCCAAAGTACAAAATGCCGGAGCCGCTGTCCTCCCGGCGGATGCTCTGAAACAGCAGCTCCAGGTTGCCGTCCAGCTTTTCAAACACGTCCGTCAGGCCCCGCTCCGGGTCCGCGAAGTACACCGGCGTGCTGGAGAAAGGCTCCAGGTCCAGGTACACGGTCTTTTTTCCCCGGCTGACCAGCTGGGCCGCGTAGGCCAGAGCCACCGTGGTCTTGCCGCAGCCGCCGGCCGGAGACCACACGGCGGTGATCCGCCCCCGGCCGGTCTCGAACCCGGCGGGGCTGTCGCACACGGCGGCATAGCGCTCCAGAACCTGCCCGGTCATGGTGGAGATCCGCTGGTACTTGCGCAGCTTTTCCATCTCCGCTCCACGGGGGCCCAGAGCAGCGGCGCCGTCCCATAGCAGCAGCGGCAGCCGTACGGCACTCAGATCCGCTTCCTCCGCCAGGGTCTCGTCCAGCAGCGCCGCGTCGAACCGTCTCCGGCTCAGCAGCTCCCGCAGGCGCTCCCCAGTGGAGCAGACGCTGACCTCGAAGGTCTCACCGTAGCGCTGCGTCAGCACATCGGACAGGTGCTCCATGTAATCCTGATGTCCGATTGCGATCAAAAGCTGGAGTTTCATGATGGCATCCCTCACTTTTTACTCATCATCAGCGCCACGGAGATGTTGTCCGTCTCTCCCCGTCCGATCACATACTCGCTCAGGCGCTCCATGGTTTTGCGGATGGTCCTGGGACTCAGGCGGGAAAGCTCCGCCTGCAGGAAGTCCCCATCCATCCGTTTGTACAGTCCGTCACTGCAAAGGAGAAACGTGCCGTCCCGGCAAAGTCCCTCATTATAATAAAGAACGGCCTCCGCGGACCGTCCGATACAGCTCGTCAGTTTTCCGCCTTCCTCCTGGTCCTGCGTCAGCAGCACCAGCTCTCCGTCCCAGCAGCCGTAAATCCGGCTGTCCCCGGTATGCACGATGTAGTAGCGCTCCTGATCTATCACCAGGGCCGAAAGGGTCGCAGCGGTCCGCAGCCCCTGCACGGCGGCCAGCTCCGCCACCGTGCGGTCCGCATGGTGCACCGCGTCCCGCAGCCGCAGGCCCAGGCGCCGGGTCTCCTCCAGGGCGTCGAACCAGCTGCTCAAAAGCCGCACTGCCGTGGACGCGGCAAAGGCCCCATCCCGCAGACTGCCCACGCCGTCGCACACCACGCCGATGCACACGCTGCGCCCGCCGATGGTCCGCTCCTTCAGCAGCAGGCTGTCCATATTGGTCCCGCGGCCGTTTTGCAGGCTCAGCCCGTCGTAGCGGCAGCCCATGGCGCCTCAGCCTCCTTCCTCTGCAGGCTCCTCTCGCAGCTTCCGCCGCAGCCGGCTGAGGGTCACCGGCGTCATGCCCAAAAATGAGGCGATGTGCTTGTTGCTCACCGCGTCGATAAGCCCGGGATATTCCCTCAAAAACCACTGATATCGCTCCATGGCGGTGCACTGGTGCATCAGCATCTTCCCCTCCCAGTGCTGCGCCAGAGCCTTTCTCAGGAAAAAGTTATAGATC
This sequence comes from uncultured Oscillibacter sp., assembly GCA_902490355.1. Taxonomy (GTDB): domain Bacteria; phylum Bacillota; class Clostridia; order Oscillospirales; family Oscillospiraceae; genus Oscillibacter. The sequence goes on along the minus strand of CABUDN010000024.1, from coordinate 14,633 downwards.
TCCATCAGCTCCGGAATCTCCTCCAGCGCCGCCAGAACATCCTCCATGGGGAGGAGCAGGACATCGCTGTCTGTAACCGCCTCCAGATGGATCTGGGAGGGCTCGGTCAGGTCATTGCAGCCCATGAGGATCTCCCCCGCCCGAAAGGCAAAACAGTCTGTGATGTCCCGCCCTTCCGCATCCAGCAAAAAGCCCCGGAACACGCCGCTCACCAGGATGATCAGCTGTGCCTGCACCTGGCCCGGCTCTACCAGGGCTGTTCCTTTTTTAATATGTGCCCGCTGAACATTTTGCAAAAACCGCTGAATCTCCCCGTGTTCCGGCAGGTTCAATAACTGCTGCAAAAAAGCGGTGTCTGTCATTTTGACATCCCCTTCGCTATTATCTGGTATATTCTAGCAGTTTTTGTCGTGCCTAGCATTAACCTATGTTAATAAACAAACCATAGTTGTCATACTTTTCCCCCAAAAATACGAAAAACTTTTCCTTTTGTTACCGTGCAGTGTCTGCTGCGGCCGGATAGCCCCCGATGCCGCCGCGAGTCTTCGTATGGGGCTGGTTTAACGCCGCAGGAAAAGCCATGACCGCCAGCGCAAGCGCAAAATCCCGCCCCACGCCTTGCAACTATGCGCGTGAGCGCATATAATGGAAGTCGAAAAACAGCCCCTGGGAGGAACGGCCATGGAATATCTCACGGCGCAGGAAATTGCCGACAGATGGAACCTGTCCAAACGGACGGTACAGCAGCTTTGCGCGGCGGGGCGCATCCCCGGCGCCCGGAAATTCACCCGATCCTGGGCCATTCCCGCCGACGCGGAGAAACCCGGTGACCCGCGCCGGGTACAGCAGCGGGAAAATCCCACTTCGGTACAGCCGGCTCCCAATCGGATGCTGGAAATCGGCATGCTCATGCCTCTGATGAACACGCCCTTCCCACCCGGCCGCTGCCGGGAGACGGCGGAGGCCATGGCAGCAGGAGCACAGCGGGACATCGCCCTGGCAGAGTACCACTATTTCACCGGCGAGCCGGAGACAGCGGCCCGGGAAGCCGAGCCCTATCTCCACAGTGCCGACCCGGGGGCGCGGCTGTCCGCCTGCCTGCTCTACGCCTACGCCAACCTTTCCCTGGGCCGCATCCAGCGGGCGCGGTTCGCCCTGGGGGAGCTGAACGCCGCCCTCGCCCAGGGCGGCAAATCCCCGGAAACCGAGGCCGCATCGGCTTTCGTGGCGGCGGCGGGTGCGGTACTGCTCCACCTGCCCCTGCCCGAGGGACTGCCCGATCTCCAGACCTTTCTCCACCTGCTGCCCCCCGGCCTGCGGGCCTTCGCCCTGTACGTCTATGCCCACTACCGATACTTGCAGGGAGACTACGCCGCCAGCACCGGGATCGTGGAGGGGGCTCTGGCCATGGGGGCCGGACGCTACCCCATTCCGGCCATCTATCTGCACCTGGTGGCGGTGATGGACCATATGGGGCTCAAGGAGACCGACAAGGCCCGGACCCATCTGCTCTCCGCCTGGGAACTGGCCCGGCCTGACGATCTCATCGAGGGCTTCGGGGAGCACCACGGCCTCCTGGGCGGGATGCTGGAGTCCGTCATCAAACCGGAGTGGCCGGAGGATTTCAAGCGGATCATCCACATCACCTATCGCTTTTCCGCGGGCTGGCGCAGAGTCCACAACCCCGAGACGGGCCACGATGTGGCCGACGATCTGACCACCACGGAGTTTGCCGTGTGTATGCTGGCGGCCCGGGACTGGAACAACCCGGATATCGCCGAGCACCTGCATATCTCTTTGGCCACCGTCAAGCGCCACCTGTCCAGCGCCATGAAAAAGCTGGGCGTCACCCGCCGGAGCGGCCTGCAAAAATTTATGCTGCAATGACCACACGCCCAGGGAAGTCCACCCTGGGCGTGAGCCATTTTACCCCCAAAAACGGCTAATAGCGTGGCAACCTTCTTTATGGTAAAATCAATAGGAAAACAGTCCGGTTCTCGCCGGGCAAATCCCATTGACCGGCGTCTGTCACAGCCCCGTCGCGGGGCGGCGAGAACATATGATCTGACTGAAGGAGGTTGCACCGAAATGAGAAAACGAATTGGAAGTCTGCTGCTGGCCCTGGTCCTCGCCGCAAACCTGAGCGCCTGGGCCACAGCTGACAGTATCACCCAGCTTGATCCTGCCCCTACGACCCCCACGGACGATCCTTTTCCTACCCTTCAGAGCTTTGTTCATTTCATGTACTATGGCGATCACGTGCCTGTCGTCGGCAATGCCCTGACGGGTGCCACCGGGGACGGAGCCGACTTTTTCTGGGACGCCAACCAGAATGGACAGTATGGGACGATCACCCTCAATGCAGATGGGACCTACTCATACAGACTGGACAATGATAACTACACCGTAGCGGCCCTGCAGTTTGGTCAGACTCTCACCGAGGAATTTACGTATACATACACTGATTCAAAAGGCGGGGCGGCAGATGGCTTGATCAACATATATCTCCCGGGGACTGGGCGCAAAGTCTCCAATCCGCAACTCGTCGTTCGGCCGGATGCATATACTTCCCTCAGCGCTGACAGTACACAGCCTGCCAAAGGCAATGTATTTGATCAGCTGCGGGAGCTATATGAAGACTTCGAGGCCGATGGTGATAGTGACCCAAACTTTGCCTGGGATGCTGACCAGGAGGCGACATTTGGGACGATCACCCTCGAAAGCGACGGGGACTACTCATACACTCTGAACAATGACCACCCCCACGTAAAGGCCCTGCCCTACGTAAATGCCCTGCGTCCCGGCCAAAGTCTCACCGAGGAATTTGAATTCAAATTCACGAAAACCAAGGAAGTCATCACTGACGAACCGAGCGAGGTGGGCGATGTAATCTCAGGATGGCTCATCGTAACTATAGGAGCGGGCGGGGAAAGCGCGGGCAGCGAGCCGCAGCCCGGCGACGCAGTCAATCATCACGCAGACTGGACGGAACTGACATCCAGCAGCGACATCCTGGTCGGCAACAGCTACTACCTGAACGATGATGTGACGTACACAGGTACTGCCCCCATTCGCGTCTTCGGCGATATCACCCTCTGCCTCAACGGTCATACCCTCGACTTGAACGGGAACTACATCTATCTGTGTAACGGCGCGTCTCTCACCCTGTGCGACTGCGCCGCTGAGGAAGGAGATCACGGCGGCAGCATTACCGGAGGTTCCGCCACCCACGGCGCGGTATATGTGGATGACGGCGGTACCTTCGACATGACCGGCGGTGCGATCGCCGGCAACAGCGGCACCGGGGTGTATGTGAAGGGCACCTTCAACATGACCGGCGGTTCCATCTCCGGCAACACCGCCAACTACGGCGGCGGGGTGTATGTGAACGGCGGCGACTTCACCATGGCCGGCGGCACCATCTCCGACAACACCGCCGACTGCGGCGGCGGTGTGTGTGTAACCGGCAGTGGCAGCTTCAACATGGAGGGCGGCACCATCTCCGGCAACACCGCCGACTATGGCGGCGGGGTGTGTGTCAACAGCGGCAGTTTCAACATGTCCAACACCGCTTCCATCACCGATAACACCGCCGACTACGGCGGCGGGGTGTATATCCCCAACACCGGCAGCTTCATCATGGAGAGCGGTGAGATCTTTGGCAACACCGCTGACGCAAACGGCGGCGGTGTGTATGTAAACGGCGGCGACTTCACCATGGAGAGCGGCACCATCTCCGGCAACACTGCCGACTATGGCGGCGGGGTGTTTGCGGCCAGCGACTTCGCACTGGAGGCCGGCGAGATCGCCGGCAATACTGCCGACTACGGCGGCGGGGTGTATCTGTACGACGGCACCTTTACCCTGACAGGCGGGACTCTCAGCAACGTCTATCTGTACAGCGGACAGGCCATCACCATCGGCGGAACCCTGAACGATATGCAGAAGATCGGCGTGACCATGAGAACTCCCGGCGTCTTCACCAGCGGGTGGAGCACCGCCATGGGCGAGAGAAACCCGGCGGACTCCTTCACCCCGGAGAATGCTGGCTACGCCATGGCGCTGGAAGGCGGCGAGGCAACGCTGGTCCCGCTCCGTCAATATACCGTCACATTCTACCCCAACGGCGGCAGCGGTACCATGGAGCCCCAGAACTTCTTCGAAGGCGAGGGCAAGGCCCTCACCGCCAACGCCTTCGCCCGCACCGGCTACTCCTTCGCCAGGTGGAACACCCAGCCCGACGGAAGCGGCACTTCCTATGAGGACGGAGCAGAACTCACCCTGACCAATGACCTGACCCTCTACGCCCAGTGGAATGCCATTCCCTCCGGTGACAGCACCCCCACCTACTCCGTCATTCTGCCGGATGGAGTAACGGGCGGCACGGTTACGGCGGCAAAGCGCTATGCGGAGGAGGACGAGATCTTCCGCTTCACCATCACCCCCGACGAGGGCTATATGCTGGGCGCTCTTACCGTCACAGACAGCAACGGCAATGCGTTGGCACTCACCGACGAGGGCAGCGGCAAATATTCCTTTAAAATGCCCGCCAGGAGTGTCAGCATTGAGGTGTCTTTCCGGAACACCGGCTCCGCTCTCCCCTTTGCCGATGTGGGCGAAAACTACTGGGCCTATGGCGAGATCACCTGGGCCTATGAGAACGGCTACATGAGCGGCACCAGCACCACCGTTTTCAATCCCGGCGGCACCGTCAGCCGCCAGCAGGTGTGGATGATTCTGGCCCGGATGGCCGGGGAGAATCCCGCCAATATGGCCGAGGCCAAGGCCTGGGCGGTGGAAAGCGGCATCTCCGACGGGACCAATCCCGGCGGAGCAGTCACCCGCCAGCAGCTGGCGGCGCTGCTGTACCGCTATGCGGTGCTGTCCGGCTATGATGTGTCCGTTGGTGAGAGCACCAATATTCTCAGCTACACGGACGCCTCTTCCGTGGCTGAGTATGCCATTCCTGCCATGCAGTGGGCCTGCGGCGCGGGGATCCTCAACGGCACCGGCGACGGCTCCACCCTCTCCCCTCAGGGCAGTGCCACCCGGGCTCAGCTGGCGGTGATGCTGTACCGCTGGCTGGCGTGAAAGACCGCTTCCCTAGCATGAAATCAGTCCCCGGCGTCCTCTCGGACGCCGGGGACTTTTCTGCGGCTGCCAGAGCACGAAGCAAATCAACCAAGCGTGGCCGCCTGCGGAGCTGTGTGGGGCTGTTTTTCAATACCCCAAAAGCTCAAATTTTGCACCGCGGTAAAGAAGTTCGCTGCTTTCAGGAAAACAGGGCAACGCGCAGAGCACTTTTGGACGGGCCTCCCCAAAAAGCAAAGTACCCAATCTCTACCGTCTGCGGAAATACACGCGTAACTCCCATACACGCGTCTTGAAACCGCGCACAATCACGCATATAATGATAGAAATTGGAAATTACCTGTTAGGGGGCGAAATCGTGGAATATCTCACCGTGCGGCAAGCTGCCGAAAAATGGGATCTATCCCCCCGGACCGTGCAGCAGCTGTGCACCCAGGGACGGATCTCCGGCGCGCTGAAGTTTGGAAAATCCTGGGCCATTCCCGCCGATGCGGAGAAACCCGGTGACCCGCGCCGGGTACAGCAGCGGGAAAATCCCACTTCGGTACAGCCGGCTCCCAATCGGATGCTGGAAATCGGCATGCTCATGCCTCTGATGAACACGCCCTTCCCACCCGGCCGCTGCCGGGAAGCGGCGGAAGCTATGGCAGCAGGCCCCCAGCGGGACATCGCCCTGGCGGAATACCACTATTTCAGCGGCCAGCCGGAGCAGGCGGCCCGTGAAGCAGAATCCTATCTCGCCAGTTCCCACATGGGGCTGCAGCTCTCCGCCTGCCTGATCTACACCTACGCCAACCTCTCTCTGGGACGCATCCAGCAGGCGCGCTTTGCTCTGGAAGAACTGAACGCATCCCTTACTGCAGCAGGAAAACAGTCTCCTCAGCTGCAGGCGGCATCCGCTTTCGCAGCAGCAGCCGGAGCCGTGCTGCTTCACCTGCCCCTGCCCCGGGAGCTGCCGGAGCTCCAGGATTTTTTACCCCTCCTCCCTCCGGGGCCGCGGGCCTTTGCCCTGTATGTCTATGCCCATTACCTCTATTTGCAGGGGGAGTACGGGCAGAGCATCGGCATTGTGGAGGCCACCTTGTCCATGGGCGCGGCACAATACCCCATCCCTGCCATCTACCTGCACTTGGTGGCAGTGATGGATTCCATGAGCCTCAAGCAGATGGAACGGGCCAAGGCCCATCTTCTCTCCGCTTGGGAGCTGGCCCGACCGGACGATCTCATCGAGGGGTTCGGTGAGCACCACGGCCTCCTGGGCGGGATGCTGGAATCCGTCATTAAGCCCGGCTGGCCGGAGGACTTCCGCCGGATCATCGACATTACCTACCGCTTCTCTGCGGGATGGCGCAGAGTTCACAATCCGGAAACCGGTCACGACGTAGCCGACGACCTGACCACCACGGAGTTTGCCGTATGCATGCTGGCAGCCCGGGGCTGGACCAACGAGGAGATCGGGAAACACATGAATACCTCTCCCAACACGGTGAAGCGGCATTTGTCCAGCGCCATGAAAAAGCTGGGGATCGACCACCGGCACGACCTGAAGCAATATATGCTCCGATAAAAATATGCCTCCGGGTGATCCCGGAGGCATGACCCGTTTTTGGGGGTAAAACGGGCAATAGCGCAGGATTTTTTCTTTTGATAAAATAAGAAATATGCAAAAGAAATGACAGGGGCCATAGCCTCTGTCCGGTATGGAGCACCCATACCGGCGCACACATTCCAAAGGAGGAGCCAGCAAACCATGAAGAACGCACCCTTATTTGAGATCTCCGTCACCGGCATGGAGCACGGAGAATGGCAAGGCACGGTGACCTTCCCCGCCTCCGGGGAGCAGCTGCCTTTCAGAAGCTTGCTGGAACTGATGCGGATCGTAAAGCGGAGCATGCCCATGCTCAATACGAAAGAAGACTGAACCGTGAAGAGACGGCTATTGCCGGTGCTGCTGTGCCTATGTATGGCGATATCTCTGCTGCCGTCACAGCTCAAGCCGCGGGAGAGCGGACCTTTCCAGCACGATCAAGAACAGCAGTGGAAAAAAGCCGGGACTCAGCGGTTCCACCGTCGGGGGCGTCCATACCATGCTCCATAGTACCTTGGACCGGGCAGTAAAGGAACGGCCGCTGATCCGTAATCCCGCCGACGGCTGTGCGGTGCGGAAAGTCCAGCACCAGGACATGAAGACGCCGCAGCCCGAAGATCTGAAAGCACCATAACGCTTTCCGGTATGGGGGCGATCATCTCTGCCCATAAAAAACACAGGGGCGGCTCCGCCGCCCGGAGGAGGGAATTTATGAAGAAACGAGTTTTAAGCATCCTGTGCACCCTGGCCTTGTGCCTGACCCTACTGCCGGTGGCAGCGGAGGCGGCGGAATGGGAGCATTCCGACCACTCCAGTTGGACGGCGCTGACGAGCGATGAGCTGATTGCGTCAAATTACGCACTCTCATCAGGAAAGTACTATCTGTCTGGAGCAGACATGGGCGGTGGGATGTATGCCCTAAGCTTGGAACAGTCAATTACCATTCCTGATGGGGCAAATGTTACTCTCTGTCTGAATGATGTGTACTGTTTTCCGGGATTCGACTCCGACTATTCGCCGGTCTGTGATGCAGCGATTATAGTTCAGGAGGGCGGCATGCTGACCGTCTGTGATTGTTCTTCGAACTCCAGCGGCTCATACCTGGGCGGAAGCGGATCTATGGGGGGCACCGGGCCCGCCATAGAAAATCACGGTACGCTGAACATCGTCAGCGGAAACATCGGATATGGTTCCCAATATCCCGTTATTGATAACAAAGAAGGAGCAACATTGAGCCTTGGCGGATCCCCTGATTTGTATTACATCACCTCCGCCGGGACCGTCTCAGCGTCTTGTGAAGGGATCCCCTTTACCGGCAGCAGTTATTATAACTATTATTTATATATTGACTATACCGGAGATCTTGGTAACCCGGTTGTGACCAATGTAACTGATGACAACTACGCGCTCTTTCTAAAGCCGGACGGCGGAAATTTCACTTATAACGCACAGGCCGGAACACTGACCATGGAAGCGCCTGTGACCTATGGCAGTCTCGTTTTCGCGGATTCCCAAACAGTGGGAGATGGCGTCTACTATCAAATCTACTGCGATAAAGTGGTAGACTCTTACTCGGGAAACGAATATTACGCGGTATATCTGCGTGACGGTGATGAGGATGACTATAATCTTCTCTGGGACGAGGAGAGCAAAACCTTGACCCTGCGAGATGCAGAGGTTATATTCAGCGCAACCAGCTTTCAAAATCATGTAGGAAGCCTGTTCTCCCTCACAGAAGGAACGCTCTCGGTCAATCTGATCGGGGAAAATGAGATCACCGTGTACAGCGATGCAGCTGGAATTGCTCAAAACGCCCACGCTTTTGAAAGCCAGGACGGCGATCTCATATTCCAGGGTGATGGTTCTCTTGCAGTCACTATGCTGCCGGGCACTGAGCAAACCGGGAACATTGACATGACCGGTATCATTGCTGCCGGTAATGTGGAGAACCAGGCAGTGCTCACCATCTCCGGGTCCCCCGGCGGTCTCACCTGGAGCGGCGACATGACCGGCGTTTCCTGTGATTCCTTCACCAACAGCGGAACCCTGGACATTGAGTTTTCAGATCTTTCCAATGGCGTCGGCGTCATTGTGGATGGCGGTACATTCGACAACAGCGGCGTCATGGATATCCAATTTGCCGAAATGGATGGCGTCGGCATCCACCTTATGCAGAACACCAGCAGTTTCCGGAACAGCGGTAGCATTACGGTGGATATTTCCGCCGCAGACAGCGCCCAGGGCATCCTGCGGTATGGCAGCCAAACAGAAAATGACTTTACCTGGCTCAACACAGCAGCAGGATGGATCGCCATTTCCGTCAGCGGCCAAGGAACGGCAGCCGCCTCTTTGGGCGGCGGTGCCCTGGCAGGGCTGGACCTGCGCTCCGGTGGAAATATTCATTTCACCAACAACGGCACTCTGGAAGTAACCGCAGAAAGCGAAAGCCCGGTTGCGTTGAACAAGACCAACTGGCCCAGCTGGCAGTATTTTGACACAGTGGGATTGCTGCTTCTCGCCGACACCTGTACCTTGACCAACACGGGTACCATGGACCTTACCGCCCTGAACGGCTACACCGCGGGCATCTCCGTTTCCGCTGATGGTTATGATATTTCCATCGCAAACAGCGGCACCATGGATATCACGACCACCACCCAGGGTGGAGAGAATATCCGCTCCGTCGGCATCTATGCACAGCTGCCTGATATGGAATCCGGTATTACAGACGGACAAGCCAAAGAGCTTCCCTTTACAATGAAAGGAAACACCATCCACATCAGCACCAGCGCGGCAGATGGATTTACCGTGGAAAACGATATGCTCATGGGCATCTGCCTGGTGCAGACATTTGAAGGTAATGTGCCCAGTGATTTGAACAGCCTGCAGCAGATCAATGCGGAGGGCATGGCTCTGCCGGGCGAGCCGGTCGTGATCAAAGTAGATAACGATGGAACCGGCAAAACCACATTCATTAACACGATCGGCACCGTGGCGGCAGATGGAACGGTCATCCCCGTCACCGACATGACCGTGCTTCCGCTCATTACGGGCACCGTCAGCATTAGCGGCAGCACTCTGGCAGGCAGCACCCTCACCGCACAGGTCACCGGCCTTCCGTCTGACGCAACTGTCAGCTATCAGTGGCAGGTAAGCGACCGTGCCGACGGCCCCTTTACCGACCTGGCAGGAGAAACCGGCACGGCGCTTCTGCTGACCAGCGAGCATATGGGAAAATATATTCGCCTGGTCGTCACACCGACAGATGGCATATATGGCGGAACGCTGACTGCTGTCACCGATTCCCGGGTCTCGTACTCCAGCTCTTCCGATTCTTCCTCCTACTCCATTAAGCTGGACATCGGCGACCATGGTTCGGTTCACAGCTCCCACCGCGCGGCGGAGGAAGAAGAGACCGTCACCCTGACCGTTACCCCAGACAACGGCTACATGCTGAAGGATCTTACCGTCACTGACAGCAATGGCAAGACCGTCAAGCTGACCTCCAAGGGCAGTGATCGGTATATCTTTGAAATGCCGGCCCGCACCGTCACGGTTACAGCGGAGTTTGTTCCAGACAGCCTATCCGCATCTCCCTTCACCGATGTGGCAGAGACCCACTGGGCTTACGACGAGATTGCCTGGACTTACGAGAATGGCTACATGAGCGGCACCACCGTCACGACGTTCAACCCAGGCGGTGCCGTCACCCGCCAGCAGGTGTGGATGATCCTGGCCCGAATGTCCGGGACCTACCCCGCCGATATGGCGGAAGCCAAGGCGTGGGCCGTGGCAAATGGAATCTCCGACGGCACGAATCCCGGCTCCCCCGTGACCCGGCAGCAGCTGGCGGCCATGCTTTACCGCTACGCGGTGCAAAACGGCATGGCAGCAGTTACTTTGAAGGAAAACCTCTCCGCCTATCCCGACGCAGCGGATGTGAGCAGCTACGCCGTCCAGGCGATGAACTGGGCCGTGGGCGAAGGCATCATCACAGGCACCACTCAGGGGACATTGAACCCCGCAGGCACCGCTACCCGCGCCCAGCTGGCAGTAATGCTCTGTCGCTGGCTGGCATGAAAGCAGCTTTCCCAAACGAATCAGCCCCCGGATTGGAAATATCAAGCTGAACAAGCTCACCGGCCGGGAGATTCAGAATCTGTACAAGAACCTGCTTAAAAACGGGCGGCTCCGGAAAAAGCAATGAAAGAAGCCCCCCGGTCTCAGCGGCTCCGCGGTGCAAGGCGTCCACATCATGCTCCACAGCGCCCTGGACCGGGCAGTGAAGGAACGGCTGCTGATCCGCAATCCTGCCGACAGCTGTGTGGTCCCGAAAGTCCAGCGCCGGGAGACGAAAAACCCGCAGCCAGAGAATCTGAAAGCCTACCTGGACGCGGCGGAGCGGCGAGACTCCCTGGCCATGTTCTATCTGGAGTTGGTCAGCGGGATTCGGAAGGCGAGCTGGCGGCCCTGCAATGGACAGACCTGGACGCAGAGCGGAGGACCATCTCCGTCAGCAGGCAGACTACGAAAGATAAAGCGGGTGATCTCGTGGTCACCCGCCCCAAGACGGAAAACTCCATCTTGGAGATCTCCATCCCCCAGAAGGCGGTGGAACTGCTGGTGAGAGTGCACGCCAAGCACCCAGGCGACCCCTGGCTCTTCTCCTCCCGGACCTGGGCCATGTACCACCCGGATTCTGGGCTACCCTCCACCAGCGCATCCTCAAGGACGCCGGACTGGAGCATCTCCGGTTCCACGATCTCCGCCACACCTTCGCCACCCTGGCCCTCCAGAACGGCGTGGACATCAAGACCATCTCCGCTATGCTGGGCCGCCACGACGCCGGGTTCACGCTAGGGACGTACACCCACACCACCCGGCAGAAGCAGGACGAAGCCACCCAGGCCATGGGGATCCTCATGGCGCAGACACGGTAAGGAAACCTACGAAAGCAAAACAGCGCACCGGGCGGGAAATTCCCGTCCGGTGCGCTTTATCACTCCCGTGCGAGCCCAACAACGTGGGTCGCGGTGTGGGGCGCTCTCCGTGGTCTCCATCAGATATACTGGAGCAAGCCACATTACGTAATTATTTTAATTTATTTTGAGACTTTTCCAATTTTCCGGAGGTATTATAAGTGAAAAACTTTTCAAGAAAATCGCAACAGGAGACAGAACGCTATGCGGACAGAGCAGGAATTCAATGCGGCAGCAGAGCAATATCTGAATATGGTCTACCGCATTGCCTTAAACTGGTTCGGCTGTGTCCACGACGCAGAAGACGCGGCACAGGAGGTAATGCTGCGGCTATGGAAGGCAGAATCCGTACCAACAGAGGAAGCGCATCTGCGATACTGGTTGGTCCGGGTAACATTGAACGTTTGCAAGGATCTCTCCCGGCCGTCATGGCATTTCCCCTTTATTTCCCTTGCGGATGTCCCCGAAACATATGTGTCGGAATCCGAGTATCAGGGAGTACTGGAGGAGATCATGCGCCTTCCCAAGAAGTACCGCATCCCGCTGTATCTTTATCACTATGAGGGATATTCCATCAAAGAAGTAGGCGAACTGCTCAAGCTCAACCCATCCACAGTCAGAACCAGACTGGCCAGAGCTCGCGAGAAATTAAAAGCACAGTTGGAGGAGGGTGACCAATGAGAACTCCATATCAGGAAGCATTCGATCATGTCACTGCCTCCGAAAGGTTGAAAGATGAGGTGTTGGACATGACCAAACGTGAAAAACAGGAATTACGAAAACGCATTCCCAAATTTATCCTGATCGCCGCAGTGATTGTCCTGCTTCTGGCCGGAACTGCTTTGGCAGTCAATATACCCAACCTTCAGGATTGGTTCCGGCAATACTGGGTAGAAGCTACAGGAGAGAATGTCATGAATCCTCAGCAGGAAGACGTGATGAACAGCGTGACCCAGTCCGTAGATGCAACGTCCAATATGGAGAATGGGGCGGAAGACACGTCCTCAGAAGACACATTTTCCGAGGGCACGCTCCCTGAAGCAGCTTCTCACAGCGATGCCCCCACCCAGAAGGCAGGCAGCGCCGGCACTGCGGATCCATCCGAGTCCCCATCTGCCGGGCAAGCCCCGGCAACATCCCAAGTTCCAAACGTAACCGTATCTCTGGACTCTGTTGCCGCCGGAGAGGATGCGCTCTGGATGCTGGTGCACGTTACCGGAAACTATGAACCAGGCAAGCGATACTCTTTTAGAAGAGGGGATCTGCTGGGCGCACCGGAAAAAGAATTTTCTGAACTGGGGATCACCGTCAGCAGCGGAGTTACCGCTGAACGATATGAGATCCTGGACGACGGCAGCTTGCAGATCTTGCTGCACTATCAGTGTCTGAATTCCTCCGCGGATTTGACTCAGGGCGGAACCTATGAGCTCCAGCTGGAGGATTTGATGATGGATCGGAATCCAATTCAGAAAGGCCAGTGGAATCTTTCCTTCTCGCTGGACAACGTAGCAACATCGGTGCCTGTGGTCTTGGAGCATGTTACCTTGCCTGTAGAAGGGTTAGATGGTCAGGATACTGTAGAGTTTGAAGAGATCCGAATTACATCCACAGGAATCCGGTTTGTGTGTCAGCCTCAATTCTGCGGCTACAGTCTGTGGACAGATGTCGCGCTGGTCCTGGCGGACGGGTCGGAAATTGCCGGCTTCGGCGGGCATGGCAGCTGGACGGGCGAGGCTGATACCAGCAACTGGTATTCCGCCTACAACTGGAACCTGCCGGTGGCGGTGGAACAAGCCGTAGCGCTTCGTATTGGTAAGACGGTTATCACTTTTCCTCAAGAATGAAAGGAATCGGGCTGAGTCGGCAATGATATTCGACCTTAGGCTGACCCCAGGCGGTTATCATCATACCGTTCGGTCGGTCCCACAGGTCCGCTTTTGCAGCAAGAGCAGAATCCCCGGCGAAGTCCCGATACAGCCAATCGTTGCCGCCTGTGCGGGGCTGTGTAGCCTCCTTGGTAGCAAGGCAGGACCCTGGCCCCACCAGGCTCCTCCAGCGCGGATTTGAGCCGGTTTTGGTGGCTCTGCGGGGGAGGAAAGAAAAAGCTGAATAAAGAAGTGACGTCGGCACCCCCGTTTTTGTTGGGTACGACTGTCCGCAGTGCGGGCAGTTTCAAGGGGTTCCGAGCTTTCCAAAAGTGACGTCAAAATCAAAGAAACAGCCTCTCTGCAAGCAGCTTTTAAAAATCAGCGGAAGAATCCAAGGGGATACGGCAATTCGTCTCCACGCCCTGACTTGACTGGGAGAAGCGATCTGCCGGGTCCTGCTGATTCTCCATTTCAATTGCCTCACAATCTCCAGCAACCTGATACAAAAACATTCTTTCCAGCTACCGCTGCACCTGGTGAAGCTCGGCAAAAAAATTTTGAAGGGACGATCTCATACATCCATTATAAGGGGGTGCCGCATTTTGCGACACCCCCTTGTTGGATGAAAACACTCAAGTACCAGAAACGGCCTCAATTCACGCGAAAGGCCCGGATGAACAGTGGAGCACTCCCTGATCATCCACAGACATGATAGCCAGATCCTTCTGCGTGACTTTCTCTGCGAACGGGCTGAGCTGATTGTTTATCAGATCTACGAGAGAGTTCTCATCGGGAAGGTAATAAGAGATTTCTACCTGGAATGTTTGGCTCCTGTAGTGAGCCCCTTCTCCCGGCAAGGTAATAAACTGAATATCCTGCACATCTAACCCGCCCAGGATGGCCTGCTGCATGAACCACAGAATGTTGGATGCAGAAAGATCCGTATTTATATTTTTAGCCAGTATTTCTGCAATTTGGCTGATTTGGGAGATGTTCTGAATTTGAAGGATTTGATCCGCCATTGCCCGGAGAAATGCCTGCTGCGTGTCAATATCTTTCCAGGTTGTGTGCTAACTTTAACGTCACTTTTTCTGCGGCGTTTACGCC
>CABUDN010000023.1 GCA_902490355.1 uncultured Oscillibacter sp. | reverse complement strand
GAGATAAAGGAATGTGACTGGAGTTCAGACGTGTGCTCTTCCGATCTGAGCATATTGGACGAGCTGAAGAAGCTGGCCCATCCCTATGAGGATGAGGACGAAGAATTTGAGGACTTTGACGACACTTCCGGAAAGGATGTCTTTGAGGACCGGCGCGTCAAGCCGGAGGAGCGGCGCAACAAGGTGGTCAACATTCACGCCACCACGCAGCTCAAGGTGATTCTGGTGAAGCCGGAACGCTTTGAAAACGCATCCGAAATTGCCGATCAGCTTAAGGACAAGCGGACGGTGGTGCTGAATCTGGAGTCCACCAACAAGGACGTGGCCCGGCGCCTGATCGACTTTTTGTCCGGCGTTGCCTATGCCGGCGAGGGCAAGATCAAGAAGGTGGCGGCCAATACCTACATCATCACGCCCTACCATGTGGATATTGAGGGCGACCTGATCGACGAGCTGGAAAACAACGGCCTTTATTTTTGAGACTTGACATAGGGAGGAACGAACAACATGCTGACGCCCCAGGAGGTTTCTACCCATTCCTTTACCAAGGCGGTGATGGGCGGCTACAACATGGCCATGGTGGATGAGTTTCTGGATGAGCTCACCGATGACTATACAGCCCTTTATAAGGAGAATGCGGCCCTGAAGGCCAAGATGAAGGTTCTGGTGGAAAAGGTGGAGGATTACCGCGCCACGGAAGACTCCATGCGTGCCACGCTGCTCACGGCGCAGAAGATGGCCGATTCCATCGTGCATGAGGCGGAGGCCAAGCGGGACGCTCTGCTCTCCCGCGCGGAAATGGATGCCCGGGAGAAGATCGCCCAGCTCCAGAAGGAGACGGAAGCGGTGCAGGAGCGGCTGCGCCAGGGTCAGGAGGAGCTGGCCCGGTTCATCGCCTCCTGCCGGGAGGTGTGCGCCAAGGAGCTGCACCTGCTGGAAGAGCTGCCGGAGCTGCCTGTGGAGACCGCGGCTCCCGCCGAGGCACCGGAAGCCCAGGTAGAGAAGATTGAAGAACAGGTGCTGGCCGCCTTTGCGCCCGCGGAGGAGAAGGCCCCCGAGCAGCCTGCGGAATTTGAGCAGCCTGCGCCGGAGGAGAAGGCATATCCCGAGGAGGATCCCTTTGCCAAGAAGGAGCCTCTGGAGGCGACCCGGCGGATCAACCTCAGCGACCTGAAGTTTGGACGCAATTATAAAGGTGAGAAATAAGAAAAGCGGCTCTTCGGAGCCGCTTTTTCCAAAGGAGCGTGCCTATGGTTACGGAGCAGCCCATTGTGGCGTTTCTTTATGATTTTGACAAGACCCTCTGCACCACCGACATGCAGGACTATGCCTTCATCCCCAGCCTGGGGATGACCCCGGCGGAGTTCTGGGCCGAGGCCAACGACTTCGGCCGCCGTCACCGGATCGACGGGATTCTGGCCTATATGTATACCATGATCCGGGAGGCGGAGCGCAAGCACCTGCCGTTCACCCGGGCCGACCTGGTGGAAAAGGGGCGCAGCATCGTGCTCTTTCCCGGGGTGGAGAGCTGGTTTGACCGGATCAATGCCTTCGGCCGGGAGCAGGGGGTCCAGGTGGAGCACTACATCATCTCCTCCGGACTGCGGGAGATCATCGAGGGCTCGTCCATCAGCGGTGCGTTCAAGGAGATCTACGCCAGCGAGTTTTACTATGATGAGACCGGGCGGCCGGTCTGGCCCAAGCTGGCGGTGAATTTCACGGCCAAGACCCAGTTCGTCTATCGGATCAACAAAGGCGTGCTGGATGTGTCCGATGACAAGACCCTCAATGACTCCATGCCCGACGACAGCAAGCGGGTGCCGTTTCCCAACATGATCTACATGGGGGACGGACTGAGCGATGTGCCGTGCATGAAGATGATGCGGGCGTACGGCGGCCAGGCCATTGCCGTCTACCAGCCCAGCAACCGCGCCGGCGTGGAGGACCTGCTGGCCAAGGGCCGGGTGGATTTCATCTTCCCGGCGGACTACCGGGAGGGCACGGCGCTGGACACCACGGTCAAGGACATCATCCGCAAGATGGCGGTGACCGACCGGCTCTGGCAGGAAAACGTCCGGCAGTGCCGGTCCATTGGGGGCGACGTGCTGCCCTACCAGGTGGAGCTGTTTTAAAAGGCTGAGAGGAGGGCTGCGGCCCTCCTTTCGTTTGCCCAGGATTCTCTTTACAAAGCGTATCCTTTTTGTTAAACTATACCCTGCGTAATTAAAAAGAGAACGAGAAATAGAGAAAACGAGAAAGTGAGGCGCGTCCTTCATGACGGAATTTTCCCGCACGCTCTCCCTGCTGCGGCAGGAGCGCGGCGTGTCCCAGCGCACGGCGGCCGGAGACCTGGGGATCTCCCAGGCGTTGCTGAGCCACTACGAAAACGGTATCCGGGAACCGGGCCTTTCCTTTGTGGTCCGGGCCTGTGAATATTATCATGTCTCGGCGGATTTCATGCTGGGCCGGACCCTCTCCCGGGAGGGCAGCATGCTCAGCAGCGAAGAGGTGCTCTCGGCGGCTGAGCCGGGCAATGTCCTCCAGGGCAGCGTACTGGCCACGCTGCAAAGCAAGCTCCTCTCCGGCGCGGTGGGCGTGGTGTTCGGCCTGCTGGGAAAGCTGGGAGACAAGGCGGCCATCAACGCCGCGGCGGAGTATCTCTCCGGTGCGGTGTATCAGCTCTACCGCCATCTCTACCGGGCCGCGGGCGGCAATGAGGCGTACTTCTCCCTGGACCCTGCCGCCTGCACCATGGATACGGCGGCGGCGGACATGAAGCTGGCCCAGGTGCGCTTTGCCCGGGCGCTGCGCAGTCTCAACGCCCGGAAGGCGGAGTTTCCCGATCTGTCGCCGGAGGCCCTGACGGCGGCGTATCCCGGCCGCTGCCAAAGCCTGACCCAGGTGCTCAGCACCACGGATGCCCGCCTGAGCGAGCTCAACCGGATGTGATATGAGTTTTCAATCCTTTTCCTTTCTGGCCTTCCTGGCGTGCACGGTGCTGGTGTGTCTGGCTTTGGCCCGCCGGAGCCGCCCGGCCGCTGTGGCGGCTTTGGAACTGGCCTGCGTGGTGTTCTATGTGGCCGGGGATGGCTGGCGGAGTCTGGCGGTGCTGGCGGCGGGGGCTCTGGTCACCCGGGCCGCCCTGGTGCGTCTGGCGGATGCGGCTGCGCCGCACCGCCGCCGGACACTGGTGCTGGCCTGCATCTGGCACATCGGGGTCCTGGCGGCATTCAAATACACCGCCTTTTTCACCGGCGGAGCGGTCTCCGTGGGCTGGGCGCCGCTGGGACTGAGCTTTTTCACCTTCCAGCAGCTCTGGCTCTTGAAAGAGGTCTATGACGGCAGCTTCCGGCTTCCCGCACAGGATGGGCTGGTGCTGTACGCCCTGTTTTTCCCCACGGTGACCTCGGGGCCCATCCTGCGTCCCGAGGCGTTCTTCCCTCAGTTGGAGGGGCCCCGCTTCCTCCATCCCGACTGGGAGGATGCCGCGGCAGGATTGGACGGAATCGTCCGGGGCATGGCGAAAAAAGTCCTTCTGGCCGACGCTCTGGGCGTTTTGGTGGACAATGGCTGGGCCGGGGTGGAGGCACTCACGGCACCGGCGGCCTGGCTGGTGATCCTGGCCTACACCTTCCAGCTGTATCTGGATTTTTCCGGCTACTGTGACATCGCCGCGGGCGCGGCCCGGCTGCTGGGCGTGCGTCTGCCCATGAACTTCGATATGCCCTACCGCAGTCTCTCCGTCGGGGAGTTCTGGAAGCGCTGGCACATGACCCTGACCACCTTTTTGCGGGAGTGCGTCTATTTTCCGCTGGGGGGCAGCCGCCGGGGAACCATCCGGACCTTCGGGAACATCCTGATCGTGTACCTGATCAGCGGCCTCTGGCACGGGGCGGGCTGGACGTTTGTGATCTGGGGCGCGCTTCACGGCGCGGCGCAGATTGTTGAACGGATCTGGAGCGGCCGTCAGCGTCTGCCCGGCTGGCTGCGCTGGTGCGGTACGTTTTTGTTCGTCAATCTGGCGTGGGTGTTTTTCCGGGCGCCGGATCTGGCCGCGGCGGGATCGCTGCTGCGGGCGGCGGTCCTGGGCACTGCGGCCGCGCCCCAGGATTGGCTGCTGGAGGGTTTCCTCTCCACGGAGCGGGAGGCCCTGGCCCTGCTGGCTCCGGAACTGGCCCAGCCCATCGCCTGGGCAGCCATGGCGGCGGTGCTGGTGATCGCCGCGGCGGTGTCGCTGCTGCCCCGGAGCGGGGAACGTCTCCTTCGACCTTCGGCGGTGCGCTGCGCGGCGGAGGCGGCGGTGCTGGCCTGGTGTGTGCTGTCTTTTACCGGCATCACCACATTTATCTATTCCAATTTCTGAAAGGGGGAGTCGCCCATGGTGACCGCTTACCGGCGCTGGGCCTGCGGCCTGCTGGCCGGTGTCCTGGTGCTTTTGATCGCCGCCGGTGCCGTGGTTTGGGCTGCGGACCCCTGCTTTTACCTGCGTTTGCCGGAGGGCGGAAAGGCGGTGGCCTTCAATGAGCGCTACCAGAACGCCGGGCTTGCCCGCCAGGCCCAGGCGGATACCGTGGTGCTGGGCACGTCCATGGTGGCCAACTACCGGCCCAGCCAGATTGCGGAGGTCTTTGGCGGCAGTGCGGTACGGCTGACCGTGCCGGACGGCTATCTCAGCGAGTTTGATACCACGCTGGAGGCCGTGTTTGCAGCCCACCCGCCTGAGCGGGTGATCTTCGGCCTGGACGCCAACATCCTGGTGCGGGATGAGAGCGGTCTGACCGGCGCGCTGCCGGAGTATCTTTACAATGCCAACCCGCTGGACGATGTGCGGTATTTCCTCAACCGGGATACGCTCTATTATAGCGTCTATACTCTGCTGACCCTGGGGCAGGGCGGCGGCACGCCCATTGATGAGCTTTTTACCTGGGACGAGGATATCTGGTGGAACCACATGACCGCCCTGGATAATTACGACCGGCCGGAGATCGCGGACGAGACATTGCCCCGGGATGCGTATTTGGACTGCGCAGCGGCGAATCTGGAGGTCATCTGCGGCTGGCTGGAGGCCCATCCGGAGACGGAATTTGATGTGTTTTTCCCGCCGTACAGCCTGCTCTACTGGGATAAGACCAACCGCCTGGGGCAGACGGACGCGGTGTTCGCCGCTCTGGAGCTGGCGGCGCGGACGCTGCTGCCCTACGAAAACCTGCATCTTTACGGGTTTTTGATGGATCCGGAGATTGTCACGAATCTGGACTATTACTGCGACTATATCCACTGTTCCGGTGAGGCGGATCAGATGGTGCTGGAGAAAATCGCGGCGGGGGAGTGCCGCCTGACGGAGGAAAATCTGGAGGAGACCCTCGCCAACTGGCGGACATTTGTGGTAAACTATGACTATGACCAGCTGTGGACCGACGCCTACTGGTGGGCGTGGAACATTGACCACGGCGCGCCGGTGGTGTGGAAGCCCTCGGCATGAGGGTGCTCCGCCGGGACGGCTGAGCGGCGGCTGCAATTGCCGCCCTGCTGCGCCGCCTGCGGGAGCGCTGCGGTTTTTCTTTGACTTTTCGGCCCCCGTGCCGCGCAAAGGCGGCGGGGAGCTGTGCTTATGGAGGTTTCGCCTATATGACAAAGCAATCCAATATCCGCAATTTTTCCATCATTGCGCACATTGACCACGGCAAGTCCACTCTGGCGGACCGCCTGCTGGAAAAATGCGAAGCGGTGAGCCAGCGGCAGATGGAAAACCAGCTGCTGGACAACATGGACCTGGAGCGGGAGCGGGGCATCACCATCAAAGCCCGGGCGGTGAAGCTCAACTACAAGGCCCGGGACGGGCAGGCCTATGAGCTCAACCTCATTGACACCCCGGGTCATGTGGACTTCAACTACGAGGTCTCCCGGTCTCTGGCCGCCTGCGAGGGCGCGGTGCTGGTGGTGGACTCCACCCAGGGTGTGGAGGCCCAGACTCTGGCCAACACCTATCTTGCCATGGAGCATGATCTGGAGATTCTGCCGGTGTTCAACAAGATCGACCTGCCGGCAGCCGATCCCCTGAAGGCCAAGCAGGAGGTGGAGGATATCATCGGCCTGCCGGCCATGGACGCGCCGGAGATCTCCGCCAAAATGGGCATCAATATTGAAGAGGTGCTGGAGGATGTGGTGCAGCATGTCCCGGCGCCCAAGGGGGATGTGAACGCCCCTCTCAAGGCCCTGATTTTCGACAGCCAGTATGACAGCTACCGGGGCGTCATCGTCTATATGCGCATTATGGAGGGCTGCATCCGCACGGGGCAGACGGTCAAGCTCATGGCATCCGGCGCCACCTATCAGGTCATCGAGTGCGGCCATCTGCTGCCTTTGGGCATGGAGCCCTGCGACGCGCTGGAGGCCGGCGAGGTGGGATACTTCACCGCCAGCATCAAAAATGTGCAGGACACCCGGGTGGGCGACACTGTTACCGACGCGGCCAAGCCCACGGCGGAGCCGCTGCCGGGTTACCGGCCGGTGCAGCCCATGGTTTACTGCGGCATCTATACCGAGGACGGTTCCAAGTATCCCGATTTGCGGGATGCCCTGGAAAAGCTGCAGCTCAACGACGCGTCGCTGTCCTTTGAGCCGGAGAGCTCCGTGGCGCTGGGCTTTGGCTTCCGGTGCGGCTTTTTGGGCATGCTCCATATGGAAGTCATCCAGGAGCGGCTGGAGCGGGAATTCGATCTGGACCTGGTGACCACGCTGCCCTCCGTCATTTACCATGTCTATAAGACGGACGGCACCATGGTGGCGGTGGACAACCCGCACAACTACCCCGATCCCGCGGTCATCGAGCGGGCGGAGGAGCCGTATGTGAAGGTCTCCATCATCAGCCCCAATGAGTATGTGGGCAACATCATGCCCATGTGCCAGGACCGGCGGGGCGAGTTCAAGGATATGCAGTATCTGGACACCCATCTGGTGGAGCTGCACTATCAGATGCCTCTCAACGAGATCATCTATGATTTCTTTGATACCCTCAAGGCCAACACCAAGGGCTATGCGTCGCTGGACTATGAGCTTTCCGGATACCGGCCCAGCGAGCTGGTGAAGGTGGATATGAAACTCAACGGCGACGGCGTGGATGCCCTGAGCTTCATCGCCCACAAGGACAAGGCCTATGGCCGGGCCCGGCGGCTGTGCGAAAAGCTCAAGGAGAACATCCCCCGTCAGCTCTTTGAGATTCCCGTGCAGGCGGCCATCGGCGGCCGGGTCATTGCCCGGGAGACGGTCAAGGCCATGCGCAAGGACGTGCTGGCCAAGTGCTACGGCGGCGACATCACCCGAAAGAAGAAGCTGCTGGAAAAGCAGAAAGAGGGCAAGAAAAAGATGCGCTCCCTGGGATCGGTGCAGATCCCGACAGAGGCATTTTTGGCGGTACTCAAGCTGGACGAGTAACCGGCGCGCAGCTTTTTTTGCCCGGGGCCCCGCAAAGCGGGGCGGCGCTTTGCGCCGTACAAGTGTTTTCGCCGGGGCGAAAACCTTGGCGCAGGCGGAATTCAGTTCCGCCGAGCAGATCCATGAAGCGGGGTCCCCACCGGATGTGCCATCCGGTGGGGCAACAAGAAAAAGATGCGCTCCCTGGGATCGGTGCAGATTCCGACGGAGGCATTTTTGGCGGTACTCAAGCTGGACGAGTAACCGGCAGCCCATGCGGCTAAAAAACAACCACCGCTCCCTCCCGCAGGAGGGGGCGGTGGTTTCTATTTTCAGAAGGAAGCGGCCCGGCAGCCGGGAGCGCAAGCAGTGGCTTTACGCGGACGGACCGGGCCGGACCAGCAGTACCAGCACACCGGCTTCCCGGTCCAGCCATTGCCACTCCAGGCGTTGGCCGGACAGAGGCGCCGGCATGGCGGCGGGCGCATCCAGGGAAAAGACGGGCTGGGCGTCCAGGTGCGCCAGGATCGATTCCAGCTTCAGGGCCTGCCGCAGGGACGCCCGCAGGGGAGAGGGGGCCATGGTTCGGAAATAGGCGTGAGCGAGTGCGCGGTAGGAGGCGCTGGGGGGCAGCGCCGCCGCCTCGCTCCAGCTGCGGCAGAGTCCGGACGGGACGGTGACAGTCAAAACCAGGGTGCAGTCCCGGGCCAGCAGCCGGATCAGGGCGGAAGGGACGGGGTCCTCCGGCAGGCGGCGGACGGCGCAGAACGCGGTGAGATTTCCGGTGTCCGGGTCCTCCAGCAGGCGAACCTGGGTTTCTGCCCGAACCGGCTGATCGGGCTGGAGCAAAAACCCGTGCTCCAGCCGCAGATGGGCGGTGCCCTGTCCAAAGGCGGTCAAGAGCGCGTCCCTGCGAAAGAGGGCGTCAAAGGCGGCCCGCTCCCCAGGAACGGGCAGATTGTCCCGCAGGTGGCGCAGACAGGCGTCGGCGGAGTTGCCGAAGAGCACCCGCTTGAGCCGCCGTCCGGCACCCTTGGCGTCGAGAATCCGGTCGTCCGTCAAATCCAGCCGGGCCAGGGCCAGCATGTCCGGCGCCAGATTTTTCTGGTCGGCCTTGAACTGCTGGAATCGGGCAGCGGCCGCTTTCCGGACGGTGATATCCTGGGCCCGGCCCAGCAGCCGGGTGACGTTGCCGGCACTGTCAATTTGACGCAGCCAGGTCACGGAATACCAGCGCCAGCCGTTGCCGTCATAATCGCCGCGGTATTCCACGGCTTCAGCCGCCGGGCGCTCTACCGCGCGGCGCACGGCGGCCGCCAGGCGCCGCTGGTCCTCGGGATGGATCCGGCTGCTGTGCATGCAGGCGGATTGCGTGAGATATCCGCCCACGGAGCGCAGGGTCCGGTGGCCGGTTGCGCTGCGGTAATCAATCCGGGCGATATCGGAGTCGGGATCGTAGTCCAGCACCAGAGCCGGGCCGCCATCCATCATCAGATCGCAGACCTGGCGGCGGAATTCCGCTTCTGACTCCAGATTCTTGTGGGCGCTGATATCCAGACACACGGCGTAAACCATGCGGGTCCCGCCATGCTCTGCGGTCTCTGCTGCCAGAAGGGAAATCCAAAGGGGGCTGCCGTCGGAACGGACAATCCGGCACACGTGGCGCAGGGGCTGCCCCAGTGCGGCTGCCCGGGCTGCTGCGGCGGAGAGTTCTTCCCGCTCCTGCGGGGGCAGCAGCGCCAGGGGAGAGGTGCGCATCTGGTGCAGCAGAGTTTCCGGATCGGTGTCCAGCATCCGGGCCAGCTCCTGACTGACCCGCAGCGTGGCCAGGGCGCCGTTGCCTGCGCGGCGCAGCAGACAGCAGCCTACCGGCAGGTGCTCGAAGAGGCTGGAAAGCTGCGCCTGGGCGGAGCGGAGCTGGGAGAGGGCCTGCTCCAGCTGCCCTTCTGCCCGGCGCTGCCGGTCGATGTCCAGCACCACGGCATAAAAGACGGTGACACCCTCCCGGGTATGCAGAGGCTGAACCCGCAGGTCCACCCACAGGGGGGCCTTCGCCTGAGAGATCAGGCGAAACTCATGGGAGAGCGGCTGCCCATCCCGGGCGGCGTCCAGCAGGGATTGCAGCAGCTCCGTCCAGTCCCGGGGATCCACCAGGCCGGTCAGGTCCTGGCCGAACCGGTCCAGCAGTTCCCGGTGACTCCATCCGGTCAGGGCACACAGCTGCTCGTTGCAGCTGAGACACCGGACACCGCTGCGGCTGAGTTCCAGCATGGCGGCAGCCGCAGGAATCTGATCAGCAGGCGGCAAGGCGGCTTCTCCGCTTTCCCGGATGGCATCGAGAAAGCAGGCGGCCATGCCGTACATGGGCTGATAGCAGGTGACGCGCAGCGGCTTGCCCAGCAGAGTGGTATAGGAAAAGGAGGCGCAGGAGCCGGAAAACGCCACCTGCTGCAAAGGCCGCAGCGGCTCCAGCGACAGTGTGGGAAACCGGCGCAGCAGCCGTGCATTTTTCAGCGCGGCGGGATCTGCGCCCAGCAATTCACCCGCTGCCGGATTGGCGAACCGGCACACCAGATCCACCATTTCCCCCTGTCCGTTGGTGAGAAGTTCCGCCAGCAGGAAGGGGATGCGGCTTTCCTGAAAGGGAGAGGTAAATTTATCCAGATGTTTGGCCATCCGCACCCCTCCTCCCATTGAAAAAATCATTCCCATTATACCGCGCTGCCGCCCCGGGTGCAACGGCTTTTCGACAGGAAGAAACAAGCTTGCCGAAATGCACAATAAAGTAATACCTTCCAGGGGGAAAAGTCTCTGGAGCCGCACCAAGAAAGGATTGACTGTTCTGGGGAAAACCGTCATAATATTTGCAAATAGGCTAAAATTGCCGGATTGTGGGCAAAAATGGGAGGAAGCTATGAAGAAAGGCTATCTGGTGCTGCAGGACGGCCAGGTGTTTGAAGGCGTCCGGTTCGGAGCGGAAGCCGACACCGTGGGCGAACTGGTGTTTACCACCGGCATGTGCGGATATATTGAGACGCTGACGGACCCCAGCTACGCGGGACAGATCGTCATGCAGACGTATCCGCTGATCGGCAACTACGGCATCATTCGGGAGGATTTTGAAGGCGCCTGCTGCGTCAAGGGCTATGTGGTCCGGGAGTGGTGCGCGTCTCCGTCCAACTTCCGCACGGACTGCGATTTGGATACGTTCCTCAAAGAGCAGGGCGTGCCGGGCCTGTGCGGTGTGGACACCCGGGAGCTGACCCGGATCATCCGGGAGCACGGCGTCATGAACGCCTGCATCTGCGATGAGGTTCCGGCGGATCTCACGGAGGTCAAGCGCTACGCCGTCACCGGCGTGGTGGAGGCTGTGACCTGCGGCCAGGCCCAGGTCTGCCCCGCGGAAGGGGGGGAAGCCCTGCGGGTGAGCCTCATTGACTACGGTGCCAAGCGCAATATCATCCGGGAGCTGCAAAAGCGCGGCTGCACGGTGACGGTGCTGCCCGCCACGGTCTCCGCCGAAGAGGTGCTCGCCGCCAATCCCGACGGCGTGATGCTCTCCAACGGTCCCGGAGACCCGGCGGAAAACGTCTATCAGATTGAGCAGATCCAAAAGCTGCTGGGCAAGGTGCCCCTGTTCGGCATCTGCCTGGGCCATCAGCTGACGGCTCTGGCTGCCGGCGGCTCCACCTATAAGCTCAAGTACGGCCACCGGGGCGTCAATCAGCCGGTCCGGGACCTGAACGGCGTGCGGACCTACATCACCAGCCAGAACCACGGCTACGCGGTGGATTCCGACTCGGTAAAGGTGGGCCGGGTGTCCTTCGCCAACGCCAACGACGGCACCTGCGAGGGCATCGATTATCCCGACCTGCGGGCCTTTACGGTGCAGTTCCATCCCGAGGCCTGCACGGGCCCCAAGGATACGTCCTTCCTCTTCGACCGGTTTGTGAATCTGATGAAAGGCGGTGAGCGGTAATGCCTTTGGATACCAGTATTAAAAAGGTACTTGTGATTGGCTCCGGCCCCATTGTCATTGGACAGGCCGCTGAGTTCGACTATGCCGGCGCCCAGGCCTGCCGGATCCTCAAGGAGGCCGGGGTGAATGTGGTGCTGTGCAACTCCAACCCCGCCACCATCATGACCGACCAGGCCATGGCCGACGAGATCTATCTCGAGCCGCTGACGGTGGAGACCATCAAGCGGATCATTTTGAAGGAGCGGCCCGACTCCATTCTGGCGGGTCTGGGCGGCCAGACCGGCCTGACGTTGGCCATGCAGCTGGACAAGGAGGGCTTTTTGCAGGCCCACAATGTCCGTTTGCTGGGTACGGACGCCAAGGCCATCTCCCGGGCAGAGGACCGGGAGCTGTTCAAGGAGGCCATGGCGGAGATCGGCCAGCCGGTGATCGCCTCCGACATCGCCGAGACCGTGGAGCAGGCCCTGGCCGTGGCGGACCGGATCGGCTATCCCGTCATCGTGCGTCCGGCCTTCACTCTGGGCGGCGCCGGCGGCGGCGCGGCCAAGAACGAAGCCGAGCTGCGCACCATTGCCCAGACCGGTCTGGATGCCTCTCCCATCACCCAGGTGCTGGTGGAGAAGGCCATCTTCGGCTGGAAGGAAATCGAGTTTGAGACCATGCGCGACTCCGTGGGCAACGTCATCGCGGTGTGCTCCATGGAGAACCTGGACCCCGTGGGTGTCCACACCGGCGACTCCATCGTGGTCGCGCCCACCCAGACCCTGGCGGACAAGGAGTTCCAGATGCTCCGCTCCGCATCTCTGGATATCATCACCCATCTGGGCATTGTGGGCGGCTGCAACTGCCAGCTGGCATTGAACCCGGACACCTTTGAGTATGCCGTCATCGAGGTCAACCCCCGGGTGTCCCGGTCCTCGGCTCTGGCCTCCAAGGCCACCGGCTACCCCATCGCCAAGATTACCACCAAGATCGCCCTGGGCTACACCCTGGACGAGATCAAGAACGATATCACCGGCAAGACCTGCGCCTGCTTCGAGCCTACCCTGGACTACATCGTGGTCAAGATGCCCAAGTGGCCCTTCGACAAGTTTGCCGACGCCTCCCGGACCCTGGGCACCCAGATGAAGGCCACCGGCGAGGTCATGTCCATCGGCCCCAGCTTTGAGATGGCGCTGATGAAGGCCGTCCGGGGCGCGGAGATTGGGATGGACTCCCTCAACCGCAAGCCCGACCCGGACGACGACGCCCCCATCTGGGAGCGGCTGCGCCGGGTGGACGATCACCGGCTCTTCACCGTGTTCGAGGCCCTCAAGTCCGGCGTCAGTGTGGATGAGATCTTCGCCATCACCCGGATTGACCGCTGGTTCCTCGCCAAGCTCAAGGGCATGGCCCAGTTTGAGCTGGACTTGGCCAAGGAGGGCCTGACGGCGGAGCGCTATGAACAGGGCAAGAAGCTGGGCTATCCCGACCAGACCCTGCTGCGATTGTCCGGCGCGGCGGAGCTGCCCACGGAGGCCAAGCACGCCGTTTACAAGATGGTGGATACCTGCGGTGCGGAGTTCGACGCCGAGACGCCGTATTTCTACTCTACCTTTGACCGCTTCTGCGAATCCCGGACCTTCCCCCGGTCCGGCAAGCCCGTCATCATGGTGCTGGGCTCCGGTCCCATCCGGATCGGCCAGGGCATCGAGTTCGACTACTCCTCCGTCCACTGCGTCTGGACGCTCAAGGAGCTGGGCTACGAGGTCGTCATCGTCAACAACAACCCCGAGACCGTCTCCACCGACTACGATACCGCCGACCGGCTGTATTTCGAGCCCCTGTTCCCCGAGGACGTCATGCACATCATCGAGGTGGAAAAGCCCGTGGGCGTGGTGGTGGCCTTCGGCGGCCAGACGGCCATCAAGCTCACCCAGTACCTCGACAGCCACGGCATCCCCATCCTGGGCACCAGCGCCGAGTCCATCGACATGGCCGAGGACCGGGAGCGCTTCGATGAGCTGCTGGAGCGCTTCCACATCAAGCGTCCCCAGGGCCGGGGTGTGCTGGGCATGGACGAGGCATTGAACGCCGCCCACGAGCTGGGCTATCCCGTGCTGCTGCGTCCCAGCTACGTCATCGGCGGCCAGAACATGGTCATCGCCCACAATGACGAGGATGTGCGCACCTACATGGAGGTCATCCTCTCCGGCAAGATCGAAAACCCCGTCCTGGTGGACCAGTACCTCATGGGCAAGGAGCTGGAGGTGGACGTCATCTCCGACGGCACCGACGTGCTGATCCCCGGCGTCATGCAGCATATCGAGCGCACCGGTGTCCACTCCGGCGACTCCATTGCCGTCTACCCGCCCTTCTCCATCGGCGACAAGATGCTCAAGGTCATTGTGGACTGCTCGGAGAAGCTGGCATTGAGCCTGGGCACCAAGGGCCTCATCAATATTCAGTACCTCATCTACCAGGGTGAGCTGTACGTCATCGAAGTCAACCCCCGGGCCAGCCGGACGGTGCCCTATATCTCCAAGGTCACCGGCGTGCCCATGGTGGACCTGGCCACCCGGGTCATGGTGGGCCAAAGCCTTAAGTCCCTGGGCTACGGCACGGGCCTCTACCGTCAGCCGCCCTATGTGGCGGTGAAGGTGCCCGTCTTCTCCTTCGAGAAGATCACCGACGCCAACGCGGCCCTCTCTCCGGAGATGAAGTCCACCGGCGAGGTGCTGGGTCTGGGTAAGAACCTCCAGGAGGCCATGTTCAAGGGCCTGGTGTCCGCCGGCTACAAGGTGGAAAAGGCGGAGCGCGGCGGCGTGCTGATTTCCGTCAACCACCGGGATCAGCCGGAGATCGTGGGCATTGCCCGCGCCCTGGACGAGATGGGCTTCAAGCTCTATGCCACGGAAGGCACCGCCCATGAAATCTCTCAGCTGGGCACCGATGTGGAAGTGGTGGGCAAGCTGGGCAAGGACAACCGGGTCTTCCAGATGCTGGAGGAGGGCAAGATTGACTATGTCATCCTCACCGGCTCCACGGAACCCAGCTACATCCGGGACTTCATTCACCTCAACCACCGCTGCGTCCAGCTGGGCATTCCCTGCCTGACGTCTCTGGATACGGCGGCGGCCCTGACGGATATTCTGGCCTCCCGGTATACCCAGCAGAATACGGAGCTGATCGATATCTGCCACCTGCGCAGCGAGCGGCAGAAGCTGCGCTTTTCCAAGATGCAGACCTGCGGCAACGACTATATCTTCCTGGAGAACTTCCACGGGGAGATCACCTGCCCCGAGTCTTTGTGCGTGACCTTCTGCGACCGGCACTACGGCATCGGTGCCGACGGCATCGTCCTGATGGAGTACTCCCAGAAGGCGGATGCCCGGATGCGGATGTTCAACAGCGACGGCAGCGAGGGCATGATGGCGGGCAACGCCCTGCGGTGCATGGCCAAGTACCTCTATGACAACGGCATTGTCCGCAAGGAGGAAATGACCATCGAGACGGGCAAGGGCGTCAAGCATGTCCAGGTCTACACCACCAACGGCAAGGTGACGTCCGCCTGTGTGGATATGGGCTATGCCACGCTGGATACGGCGGCATTGCGCTTCACCATTCCGGAAAAGACCGTGGTGAATTACCCGGTGCGGATCGGCGGACGGCCCTACAACATCACCTGCGTGGATGTGGGCAACCCCCACTGCGTGGTGTTCTGCCCCCGGGTGGACGCGGTGGACGTGGACTTCATCGGTCCCCGGTTTGAGCACGCGCCCTACTTCCCGGAGCGGATCAACACGGAGTTTATCCGGGTGGTCAATCCCAACACCATCAAGATGCGAGTGTGGGAGCGCGGCAGCGGCGAGACCCTGGCCTGCGGCACCGGCGCCTGCGCGGCGGTGGTGGCGGCAGTGGCCAACGGCCTGTGCTCCAAGGGCAGCGACATCACGGTTCGCGTCCGGGGCGGCGACCTGGTGGTCAACTACACCGACGAGAAGGTGACCCTGACGGGTGATGCCAAGCTGGTTTACACCGGCGAGGCGGAATACTAAGATGTTTGGCCGGCGCTCCTTTCCCAAGGGGCGCCGGCCTTCTGCGAGGAGACCGGTTATGAACGAAAAACGGGAATTTCAGCGCTCGGAGTCCTTTGCCGCGGCGGCGCTGCTGGCGCTGAGCGGGGGACTGCTGGACGCCTATACGTATTTGTGCCGGGGCGGCGTGTTTGCCAATGCCCAGACCGGCAACATGGTTCTGCTGGCCATTCGGGCCGCGGAAGGAAAGTGGCAGGAGGCGGGGCGGTATCTGATCCCCATTCTGGCCTTTGCCGCCGGCGTGATGGTGGCGGAAACGGTGAAGCGGCTGCACCGCAGTGCTGGCGCCTTTCACTGGCGGCATACGGTGCTGGGGCTGGAAATTGTGCTGCTGGCCGCAGCGGCCTGTGCGCCGCTGGGCACCTGGGACAGCGTGGTGAATGTGGCGGTGTCCTTTGTCTGTGCGCTGCAGGTGGAGGCATTCCGCAAGGTCCATGGACACGCCTTTGCATCCACCATGTGCACCGGCAATCTGCGCAGCGGCACGGAGGCGCTGTATCGCTGCGTCTCAGAACAGGCGTCGGGCAGCCTGCGCACGGCCGGATGCTACTTTGCCGTCATTGCCTGCTTCCTCTGCGGTGCGGCACTGGGCGGCGTGCTGCTGCCCGTTTTGGGCCAGTGGACGGTGCTGGTGGCCGCTGCGGAACAGGCCGCGGTGTTTGTGTGGATGTGGATTCGATAAAATCAAAAAAGTTTCAGAAAAATCTTTTCGAAATCTTAACTGCGTGGTATAATAACGGCAAGCGTGCGCACAGGATGCGCCGCTTAAATTATGGGATAAAGGGGTTCCCCGCTATGCGTCACAACGGTCAAGCCCGGCAGTTCCCGAAAATTGGCATGCGCAATATCAAAACGGCCATTGCGGCCGCCTTGTGCGCATTTGTATATTACTTTTTTGACCGCTCTCCGGCCTTCGCCTGCATCGGCGCGATCTTCGGCATGGGCAGCGATCTGGAGATGTCCAAGCTCCATGGCGGCAACCGTCTTTTCGGCACGGTAATCGGCGGATTGCTGGGCATGGCCCTGTTCCGGATCTACCTGATTTTTTACCCGGAAGGCGGGCGGTCGCTGCTTCAGGTTGTGCTGGTGTTTATAGGCACCATCCTGCTGATTCTGCTCTGCCAGCTGTTCTGGGTGGGCGGCGTGCAGCCCGGCGGTGTGGTGCTGTGTATTTTGCTGTTCAACACACCGGTGGACACTTATATCAGCTATGCGCTCAACCGCATTTTTGATACCGGTGTGGGCGTGGTGGCGGCTCTGGCGGTCAACAGCCTGTTTCCCGGCGGGTTTACCTTCCAGAGGGCGGAAGAGTACTGCGCCAATCTGGAAAAGAAGATGGAGCACTTCAGCGGGTATCGCCCGCCTGTCCGGGAAAAAGAAAAGCAGCTCCCGGAAGACGGAGAGCAATCTGCAGAATAAACAAAAACGGCAGGCACTTTCGTGCCTGCCGTTTTTTTATGGGAATGGGTGCGGAGATCATCGGGGGAGAGGGTTAATCCCCAATGGCTTTCCGCGCCCACTTTCCGCTGCGGACCCGAAGCAGGGAGACCAGAGCGCCCACGGCCCAGCCCGCGGGGATGGACCACCAGATGGCGCCCACGCCCAGGGGGGTGAGATAGGCCAGCGCATAGGCGATTCCCACCCGGGAGAAGAGGTTGGCCATGGAGCTGAGTGTAAAGGCGGCCATGTCGCCGGATCCCCGGAGCATTCCGTTGGAAACGAACAGCAGGCCCATCAGGATATAAAAGAGCGATACCGTGTGCATATAGGAAAGACCGTAGCCCAGGGCCCCGGAGGTGTCGCCGGGATCCAGGAACAACGAGAGCAGCTGGTCGCCGAAGAGGAAAATGATCACGGTGATGAAAAGGGAGAAGACGACCACCATGAGCAGGGAGGCCCGCAGGCCCTGCTTGACCCGGTCATACTTGCCGGCGCCGATGTTCTGGGCGGTGTAGCTGGACATGGCGTTGGAGAAGTTCATGTTGGGCAGCATGGCCAGGGTGTCGATCTTGGTGGCGGCGGTGTAGCCGGCCACCAGAATTTTGCCGTAGGAATTGACCAGACCCTGCATCATCATCATGGAAAGAGACACCAGGGACTGCTGCAGCATGGAGGGCAGTCCGATCTGGGCAATGCGCTTGACTGCCACCATATGGAACAGGGCTACCTTTTCTTTGGCCCGTTCCGGCTCGCAGGGCAGGCGCTTCATCCGGATCCACATGACCGCCAGGGAAGCCACGGCGCAGATTCCCTGCGCAATGAGGGTTGCCCAGGCCACACCGGCCACGCCCATGTTGAAGCGGATGACAAACAGCAAATCCAGCACGATGTTGGTCAGGCTGGAGATGATGAGAAAAATCAGGGGTGTGCGGCTGTCGCCCTGGGCGTTGTAGATGCCGTTGAGGGTATTGTAGAGGAAGAGGAACACCGCGCCGCCGAAGTAAATCTGGAGATAGGTCTGGGAGTCGGCCATAATGTCCGGGTCTGTGCCCAGCAGCTCCAGCAGGGGACCGGCGAACAGCGTGCCCAGGCCCATGATAATCAGGCCCAGAACGCTCAGGGAGATGATGGCGGTGGATACGGTGGATTTCATCTCATGGATGCGCCCGGCGCCGAAAAGCTGGGAGACCACCACGTTGCAGCCCATGGACAGTCCCGCCGCAATGGCCACGGACAAAAACACGATGGGGAAGGAGGAGCCCACCGCTGCCACGGCGTCCTCACCCACAAATTTTCCCACCACGGCGGTATCCACCATGTTGTACAGCTGCTGAAACAGGTTTCCCACCACCATGGGCATGGAGAAGAAAAACAGCAGCGGCAGGGGGGCGCCTTCTGTCAGATTCTTAACCAATTGTCATTCCTCCTTGCTTATACTGCTGAACGTTTTCACAAATGCGGATGAGAAAGGACTCATACTGGGCACGCTCTTCCGGGGAGAAGCCCTGATACCGGATCCGGCCCCAGTTTTGCAGCACCTGGCGGATCTGGGAAGCGGTCTGCTCTCCGGCAGGAGTCAGCGCGGCCTGCTTTTCCCGGCGGCATTGGTCGCTGACGGTCCGCACCACCAACCCCATTGCCTCCAGCCGCGCCAGAGAACGGGCAACCGCGCCCTTGTCCGCCACGATCCACTGCGCGATGTCCTCCTGCCGCAGAGGACCCCGGCGAAACAGCAGATGAATCACCATGCCGTCCACCATCTGCAGATGCAGGGCGCTCAGATGGTCCCGCAGATATTGCCGTTCAATGCGGCGGATAAGTTCAACCTGGTCCTGCATAACCCTTCTCCTTTGTTCGTTGCAAAAGTCAACAGTTGCATTTTACAACATTTTTCCGCACAAGGCGAGGTTCAAAGTGACAAAAATTCCACGAAAAAAACACCTGTTTTTTTCTCATCCCGTCAAAAAGCCCCGCTGCGGCACGCCGCAGCGGGGACGAAGAGGAACGGACGGGAGTTCAGCGCCAGACTGCCTGCAAGGGTTTGCGGGGAACGCTGCGCAGATACCGGACGGCGGGATAGCCCATGCTCAGACAGGTGACGACCCGGTCCGATTCCTGCAGGCCGATCCATTGGCGCAGCCGGGGGCTCTGGGCGACCAACGCCACGAAGTAGCCCACATACACCATGCCGATTCCCAGGGAGTTTGCCACCAGCTCCATATTGGCCGAGGCGATGGCGGCATCCACCGGAGCGGGAGAAAGGGTGAGGATCACGGTGTCTCCGCCCTTGAACAGGAAGTCCTCATTGTCGAACTCCACGCGGTCGGGGGATTTGGGCGGGGGGAAGAGACGGGCAAAGGCCTGCGGTTCCCGGAATTTGCGAAACTCCTCCATGGAGATGCGGCGCAGGTCGTCCCGCTCCGTTTGAAAGACGATGTAGGAGACAGACTGGGCGTTGCTGGCGGTAGGCGAAAAACGCCCTGCCTCCAGAATTTGTTCCAGGGTCTCGCGGGGGATTCGCTCATCTGTAAACTGGCGGATGCTCCGGCGGCAGCGGATGGTGTTGAGCATGACGTCGGGAGGAACGGTGCAGGTGGCCGGATCCAGGGGGATGACATCGTGCATGTCCCAGGTGTCCATGGAAACCGCCTCGGTGGGACAGATGGCAATGCAGTGGCCGCAGTTGAAGCACGGCCCCAAAATTTCGGCGTGCCCATCCCTGACGGCGATGGTGTGGTTGAGACAATCGCGGACACAGGCGCCGCAGCCGATGCACTTGGCGTGGTCAATCAAAATCATCAAAAAACCCTCCTCCGTTCCGGGGGCCTGCCTGCCGGCGGAGCAGGGAGGCTGCTTGCCTTTAGCATACCGGATTTTTCCGGCAGGCGCAAGAGCGGCTGCATGCGCCTGAAACGAAAAACCGCTCCCGCTTTCCAACATTGGAAAGCGGGAGCGGGAATGCTTGTCCGCGGTGTGCGGCAGCGCGCCGGGAAAATTTTGAAATTACTTCAGGTCCTTGATGGCAGCCTGCGCAGCGGCCAGACGGGCGATGGGCACCCGGAAGGGAGAGCAGGAGACATAATCCAGACCGGTGCGGTGGCAGAACTCCACGGAGGAGGGATCGCCGCCGTGCTCGCCGCAGATGCCCAGGTGCAGGTTGGGGTTGGTGGAGCGGCCCAGCTTGCAGGCCATGTCCACCAGACGGCCCACGCCGATCTGGTCCAGCTTGGCGAAGGGATCGTTCTCGTAGATCTTCTTGTCGTAGTAAGCGCCCAGGAACTTGCCGGCGTCGTCGCGGGAGAAGCCGAAGGTCATCTGGGTGAGGTCGTTGGTGCCGAAGGAGAAGAAGTCGGCCTCCTTGGCGATCTCGTCGGCGGTGAGGGCGGCGCGGGGGATCTCGATCATGGTACCCACCAGGTACTTCATGTTGGATCCGGCGGCCTTGATGATCTGGTCAGCGGTCTCCACCACAACGCTCTTGACGTACTTGAGCTCCTTGACCTCGCCCACCAGGGGGATCATGATCTCAGGCACCATGTTCCAGTCGGGATGCTTGGCCTGCACGTTCAGGGCAGCCTTGATGACGGCCCGGGTCTGCATGGCGGCGATCTCCGGATAGGTGACCGCCAGACGGCAGCCGCGGTGACCCATCATGGGGTTGAACTCATGCAGGGAGGCGATGATGGCCTTGATGTCGGCAACAGACTTGCCCATATCCTTGGCCAGCAGCTCGATGTCGGCCTCCTCGGTGGGCACGAACTCGTGCAGGGGGGGATCCAGGAAGCGGATGGTAACGGGGCAGCCCTCCATGGCCTCGTAGATGCCCTCGAAGTCGGACTGCTGCATGGGCTCCAGCTTGGCCAGGGCCTTCTCGCGCTGCTCGACGGTATCGGAGCAGATCATCTCCCGGATGGCGGGGATGCGGTCCTCATTGAAGAACATGTGCTCGGTACGGCACAGGCCGATGCCCTGAGCGCCGAACTTGCGGGCCTGGGCGGCATCGTGGGGAGTATCCGCGTTGGTGCGGACCTGGAGACGGCGATACTTGTCGGCCCAGCCCATGACCCGGCCGAACTCGCCGCCGATGGAAGCGTCCACCGTGGGAATGGCGCCGTCATAGATCTTGCCGGTGGAGCCGTCCAGGCTCAGCCAGTCGCCCTCGTGGAAGGTCTTGCCGCCCAGCTCGAAGCACTTGTTCTCCTCGTCCATCTTGATTTCGGAGCAGCCGGAGACGCAGCACTCGCCCATGCCGCGGGCCACCACGGCCGCGTGGGAGGTCATGCCGCCGCGGACGGTCAGGATGCCCTGAGCGGCCTTCATGCCCTCGATGTCCTCGGGAGAGGTCTCCAGACGAACCAGGACGACCTTCTCACCGCGGGCGGCCCACTCCTTGGCGTCCTCAGCGGTGAAGACGATCTTGCCGCAGGCAGCGCCGGGAGAAGCGGCCAGAGCGGAGCCGATGACGGGGGTCTTCTTCAGGACCTCGGCATCGAACTGGGGATGCAGCAGGGTGTCCAGAGAGCGGGGCTCGATCATGGCCACGGCCTGCTTTTCGTCGATCATGCCCTCGTCCACCAGGTCGCAGGCGATCTTCAGAGCGGCAGCGGGGGTACGCTTGCCGTTACGGGTCTGGAGCATGTAGAGCTTGCCGTTTTCCACGGTGAACTCCATGTCCTGCATGTCGTGATAGTGATTTTCCAGCAGCTTGCAGACGTTTTCAAACTGCGCGAAGGCCTCGGGGAACTTCTCGGCCATCTGGCTGATGGGCATGGGAGTCCGGACGCCGGCCACCACGTCCTCGCCCTGGGCGTTGGTCAAAAACTCACCGAAGAGCTTCTTTTCGCCGGTAGCGGGGTTGCGGGTGAAAGCCACGCCGGTGCCGCAGTCGTCGCCCATGTTGCCGAAGGCCATGGACTGGACGTTGACGGCAGTGCCCCAGGAGTAGGGGATGTCATTGTCACGGCGATAGACATTGGCGCGGGGGTTGTCCCAGGAACGGAACACGGCCTTCACGGCGCCCATGAGCTGCTCCTTGGGATCGGAGGGGAAGTCCTGGCCGATCTTGGACTTGTACTCAGCCTTGAACGCGGTGGCCAGCTCCTTGAGGTCCTCAGCGGTGAGCTCCACGTCCTGGGTGACGCCCTTGCGCTCCTTCATCTGGTCAATGAGCTGCTCGAAGTACTTCTTGCCCACTTCCATGACCACGTCGGAGTACATCTGGATAAAGCGGCGATAGCAGTCCCAGGCCCAGCGGGGATTGCCGGACTTGCGGGAGAGCACTTCCACCACGTCCTCATTGAGGCCCAGGTTCAGGATGGTGTCCATCATGCCGGGCATGGAGGCCCGGGCACCGGAACGGACGGAAACCAGCAGGGGGTTTTCCCGATCGCCGAACTTCTTGCCGGTGATCTGCTCCATCTTCTCAATGTATTCCATGATTTCGGCCATGATCTCGGGGTTGATCTGCTGGCCGTCCTCGTAGTACTGCGTGCAGGCTTCAGTGGTGATGGTGAAGCCCTGCGGGACGGGCAGGCCGATGTTGGTCATCTCGGCCAGGTTGGCACCCTTGCCGCCCAGCAGCTCACGCATGTTGGCGTTGCCTTCGGTAAACAGGTAACA
>CABUDN010000022.1 GCA_902490355.1 uncultured Oscillibacter sp. | reverse complement strand
AGTTCAGATTTGTTGAAAGCCGAATATTGTATCAAAATCCTGGAAAAAACAGAGGTGTTTTGCTCCGCTTTGCAAGAAAAAACGGGCAAATCTAAAAGCTCCTATACGAAAGAAATTGTAAGAGAAAAAGTATACACGTGTGTCAACTGCCCAATTAAAAATGCATATACCTGCATGAACTGCAATACTAACAACACGAATAGTTTATGATTTGATTATAGCACCGGCATATAAACGACAACAATTGACAATTACTACAGTTTGTTGGTTGTTTTTTCTAATAAAAATACATAAAACAGAAAAACATTTAGATAATTTGTGCAAAACGCAAGGGGCAATGGGGACCGTTGTGAACACGAGAAAACGCATGCCTTTTGAATAAACGCAACAATTCCCTTCCGGTGCGAATGGATTTGGCATCGGAAGGGAATTGTGCAGAAAGGATTGGATCAGTTCGGGGCGGAAGCCCTTACTCCATGGATTTGGCTGCTTCCACAATCAGCTTGACGCACAGGTCATAGCCCAGGGCTCCGCTGTCCAGGGAGAGGTGATAATTGTGGCTGTCACCCCACTTTTTCCCGGTGTAGTGGGTATAGTAGTTGTGACGGCGGCTGTCCCGGCGGGCCAGCATCCGCTGCAGTTCCGTGGCGTTGGTGCAGCCGGTGATCTCGCTGGCCCGAACAGCGCGATGAATGTCGTCGGCGTAAATGAAGACGTTCAGGCTTTCGACACCGGCTTTGCGCAGGATCTCGTCGGCGCAGCGGCCCAGAATGACACAGGGACCTTCCTGCGCAAAATGGAGAATGACGGCCTGCTGGACATCGTGAATGGCCGTTTGAGTATCATTATAGTAGAGGCTGGAGACATTGCACAGGCTTTTGAAAAAGGACTCCGTGCGGGAGACGTCTTCCTGCTCGGTTTCCACCAGATCGGAGTCAAAGCCGCTGGCTTTCACGGTTTCCTTGAGAATGTCCCGGTCATAAAACGGAATGCCCAATTCCTCGGCCACCCGCTTGCCGATGGAGTGGCCACCGGCGCCATATTCCCGGCTGATGGTAATGATTTTATTCATAAGTCCTCTCCTCCGCTTCGCGCCAAAGCGCGGTGAATTCCTGGTTTCATGATAGCATATCCGGCATACCGGCGCAATGAAAATCTCCCCTGACAGGCGCTTACCAGCTCAGACGGTAGCGTCGGCCGGGGCCCTCGCCCTCTCCGGAAAGAATCCCCTCGTGTTCCATAGCCTCCAGAAGGGGCAGCAGAGTCTGGGTGTCCACGGCCAGTCCCCCGGCAATTTCCCCAGCAGAGGCTGCGGCTGCATCTGTGAGGAATACGATAAGATCCTGCCGCAAACCGGCGGTGGAGGGCATCGGCCGCAGAGGCAGGGTGAGGATCGTGCGGTCCGGACCAAAGCTCTCCACAATTTGGGGAGCCTGCCAGCCCTGGGACTGCCATACCGCCCGAATCCCGGACAGGCCGCCCTGGCCGCCTCCGGCGCCGATCAGGCGGAACAGGCGGATCAATACGGCGTTGCGGGGATCGGATACGCCGCCCGCCAAAGCCTCCCGGACATCCACCCGGAACGCACCGGGATTGGCAATGCGGATTTGATTGGGCAGACGCTGGATTACCAAGCCACGGCGGTCATAATAGTCCGCGTGTGTCAGGGCGTTGACCAGAGCTTCCCGCAGGGCCTGACGCACCGGACTGCCGGCAGGAAAGTCCCGGGAGACCCGTGCATAGACCTGGAGGTAGAAATCAAACAGGTTGCCGCTCCAGCTGCCGCTGGAGGAGAGAATTCGGATTCCCGTCTCTCCTGGTTCCTGATAGTCCAGCGAATAGCCGGGAAATTCCCGGCGAATCTCCGTTTCCCATCCCAGCATCAAAAGACCGCCTGCCGTGGGACGCAGAGTTCCGCGGCGGTCTCGGGCCATTGCCCCGACCCGGTGAAGAAAGGACTCCGTCTCCAGTTCGGCCAAGCCGCCGCCGGGGCGCAAGGCCTCCACTTCCCTGCGGTATCGCTCCACGCTTGCGGGACAAAAGGCGTCCAGGGTGGCGCCGGAGAGCACCCGGGTATCCAGGGAAATATCCGTCTGGTCCCGGATCATGCCCCGCACTTCTTCCGGGGTGCATCGGTAATCCCCTTCCCCGCTGCGGCGGTAGGTTCCGCTGAAGGGATCCCGTCCCATATAGACGGGACGGTCGTGACGGTCTGCCCGGGGGATCTGGATGACTACAATGCGGTTTCCGCCGCTTTCGACAACCTGTACATCATGATGACTGAGGATATTGACATTGACCGTGCCGGGGGCAGAGAGCGTATTCCAAAAATCAGCCGCCAGCTGGTCCGGATCCGGGAGAGGAACGGTAGAAAAGGTCTTGTCCGGTCCTTCGGTTACGCCCAGCAATAAAATGCCGCCAAAGGTATTGGCGAAGGCGGAATAGGTTTCCCAAATACTGTGGGGAAGCCCGCCCTGGGCACGCTTTGCCTCCAGGCGGTTATTCTCCCGGTACTTTCCAAGATGAGACCAATCCAGCACGGGCGCCACTCCCCTTTCGTTTTTTTCAGTATAGCATATTGCATCCGGAAAAAGAAGATGGACAGGAGATGGTGTTTGGCAGTATGCAGTAGGTTGGGGAAAAGAAAAAAGTTGAGAAAAATCAAATAACGGGGTTGACAAACCTGTGGGTAGTCTGGTATAGTAATTTGTGCCCGTTCCGGGTGGTTGATATGGCGGCATAGCTCAGTTGGCTAGAGCATGCGGTTCATACCCGCAGTGTCCCCGGTTCAAATCCAGGTGCCGCTACCATTTCCATGAAGCGCCTGTCGGCGCTTCATGGATCCAATAAACGGCCCGTTGGTCAAGTGGTTAAGACACGGCCCTTTCACGGCTGTAACATGGGTTCGAATCCCGTACGGGTCACCATCCCATAAGGCGTCGTGAGGCACGGCGTCTTATGGGTGAAACAAATCAATATCCGTATGGAGGCTTAGCTCAGCTGGTTAGAGCGCCTGCTTCACACGCAGGAGGTCACTGGTTCGAGTCCAGTAGTCTCCACCAAAAAGAACCTGATTTCCCTTGAAATCAGGTTCTCTTTTTGCTTTTTGAAATTTGTATATTGGCCAGTGTATGGGTCCGGCCCCAGTAATACACTGACCAATATGGCGTTAGGTTTGATATTGAAGGCGGTAGATTTTTGGCCTTCTGATTTCGTGGGGAGGCGCCATAAAAAGCGTGAACCCTTGCACCGTTCAGCTGTCTGTGCTGTGCTGAAAAAAGATTTCAAACGAAGCATACGTATGAAAATAAGGTTCCTCGGGTTTCTGTTGGTATTCCTGAAACTGACTGCCCGCGGCACCGGTTGCAATTCCTGTACTCAGTATCGCAGGTGGGATTGGTGGTGCCTTTGGCGGTGACAAATTCGCACAATGGGTTATTGATATTACAGATGCGGAGGATTGACAATGTGGCTTGCAGATTTCCTTTTCGGAGCGAAAAAATTTAAATTCACATCGCTTCCGAAGGACGATCCGCCTGATGGGAGTATGCAGTTCGCTTCCTGGCCTGTTCCTCCCTATGAACTGCTTCCCTCAAATTTCCTATATTATGAGTTTGGGCCCAACTGCGGCGAAAGCAACCCGGTTGCCATTGATTTGGGCAAGCAAATTATCGAAGCCCTGTGTCGATCTCGCCAAGTGCTGACTGTGGTTCAGGCGCATAAGGAATTCCACCGAGGACATCAGATTCCTCCACTGCTGATAGAACGTTATATAGAAACGCTGCAAAAAGAACAACCGACGATTTCTGTGTGCCGGGTAAACGAGTTAAAACTGGCGTATCTGTCCACAGGTTACGATCAAAAAATTCTCCCCACATACTACACATCTCCAACGGGCGCAACGTGTGACTTCTCTTTTTATCTGTTCCCGGAAACTGGACACTTGTTGGATGCGAAATGCGCGTTGGAAAGGGTGGCTGCGCACCAGTACGAGCTGAAGCTGGACTATGTGGACCATGGGCCTACTGCTCTGGAGATGTACGTGAACCAAAATGCGGTGGACATTCAGTGTGTTCGGAATGTCGTTGAGAAAATCTGCGCGCGAAACAGCGTTCTGCTCATTAATCCTCCAACAACTGAACAACAACTGTAAAGAAGCCCTGCGAAACATTGTCCTGTTTCGCAGGGCTTTCGAAATGCGGCATTCCCTGCTGTGATCTGTTTGGAGAAGAATGCTGAGTATTTGGATCACAACCTGGAAAAGAGGCAAGGATTTGGGGGCCGGCGGGGTACTTCCATATCTGAAGAAGGACCGGGACCGATTGGAATGTTCCAACCGGTCCTGGTCCTTTTGTGCGTGACGGGTTAGGAGAGTGCGGAAAGGCGCCGTATGGTATCCGCGATCACATCACGATAATATGTGAGATTTTCCTCCAGTAATTTGGAAGATGAAATGCTGATGGAGGCATAGATGTCCCCTGCAGACGAATAAACGGGTAAAGCAATGCAGTATACATCCGGATGAAATTCTCCGCGGTCCACAGCAAATCCGTTTGCCCGTACGGTTTTAAGCTCCTCCAGAAGTTCTTCCGCAGATGTAATGGTGGTATCGGTACACCGCACATACGTCAGGCGATTGGCAATCTCCCTCTGTTCACTCAAAGGAAGATAGGCCATCAGACATTTTCCTCCGGCCGTATTGTAGATGAATTCGGATTCCCCGATGCCTTCTTCCATGCTGGAAATGGAGAGATTGTTCTCGATGCGGTAGAGATTGACAATCTTGGAATGATCCAGATCGCTTAAAATGTAAAAGTTTACGTTTTCTGAAGTCTTTCTGGCCAAGGCCTCCAGGGGTTGGCGAATCATGCTCAAAGTGGACTCACCTTTTGTCATGTGGTAGGAAATGGAAAAAAAGGACATCCCCAGACGATACCGGCGTGCCGCTGCGTTGTATTCGATATAGTTAAATATTTGCATAGTCTTCAGAATTCTGTGCACCTTGGCTGAATCCATATTCAATGCCTGAGAAATGTCTTTTACACGGCACCAGCCCTTTCCTGCAAGGTAATTGATGATCTCCATTGCGCAGTAAACAGACTGATTGATAGAGCTCTTTGACAAATGATCCAACATTTTTGCTCCTCCGCAGCTCCAAATATAAACTATTAAGGTAATTATAGGAAACATTGAATGGTTAGTCAAGAGAGGCCTGGTTGGCCTCGGAGGTGTTGGAATGTGCAAATATCAAATTTTAAAACAAAATGGCTTTGGGCAAAATGACAATTTTTTTCGGCAAATTGGAAAAAAACATGGTCAAAATTTGAAAAAAACGGAAGTAACTCAAAACTAAAAATCAATAATTAAATAAAAAATTAAAACTACACAAATATTAAAATAATGATTTAAAAATTATTGAATTTTGAGAAATATATTGATAATATATAAAAAATAGATCAAATCATTTTAACAATTAAATAAAATGGAGAGGAGGAAAAATAAATGGTGCGCGTCATCA
Organism: uncultured Oscillibacter sp.; assembly: GCA_902490355.1. GTDB lineage: Bacteria > Bacillota > Clostridia > Oscillospirales > Oscillospiraceae > Oscillibacter. The sequence goes on along the minus strand of CABUDN010000022.1, from coordinate 17,084 downwards.
TTGACGGAAGCAGATGCAAAGAGTGCGAGTATTGCCTGCACTTTTGCCCGCGTGGAAATGTGTTGAAAAAGGGCGAAGCCGTCAATCGCAAGGGCTACCGCTTTGTTGTGGTCAGCCAGCCGGACGAGTGCATTGGCTGCGGAGTTTGTGCCACGGTGTGTCCGGAGATGGCAATTTCCATTCAGGATGTGAGCTGAGAGGGACAAAAGAGTAAAGGAGTGAGCTGTGTGAATGAAGAGGTCTTGATCCAGGGGAACGCGGCTATTGCAGAAAGCGCGATCCGGGCTGGGTGCAGGTACTACTTTGGCTATCCGATCACCCCGTCATCTGAGATCGCAGAGTACTTTGCGGCACGTGCCGGGCAGAATGGAATCACTTACTTACAAGCTGAAACAGAAATTGCGGCGTTCAATATGGTAGCCGGTGTTGCTGCTGCAGGCAGGATTGCCATGACGGCCACCTCCGGCCCCGGCTTTTGTCTGGGAGTGGAAACAATTTCCTTTATGGCCAGCGCACAGCTGCCGGCAGTTATCGTGGATTGTATGCGCCCGGGGCCCGGCGATGGAGAGATCCTAGCTGCACAGGGAGACTATTTCCAGCTGACCAAAGGCGGGGGGCATGGAGATTACCGGACGATTGTGCTGGCACCATACTCTGTGCAGGAACTGGCAGATTATACACTGGAAGCGTTTCGACTGGCTTACCGCTATCGCAATCCCGTGGTGCTGGTGAGTGATGGGGCTTTGTCAAAACTGTATGAAAACGCTGTATTGCCGGAACCGAGCCCTGAGCCTGCCGTTCCGGAGTGGGCACTTACCGGCGCAAAGGACCGACCTGCCCATACGGTCGTCACCTGCGGATATGGGCCGACACAGTGGGAAAAGCATTGCATGGAATTGCAGGAAAAGTTTTCTCAAATGCAGGAACATGAGCAGCGCTGGGCACAGGAACAGACGGAAGATGCCGACGTAATTGTTGTCGCCTACGGGAGTGTTTCGCGCGTGGCTGCGGATATGGTCAAACAGGCCCGGGCAAGCGGAAAGCGTGTCGGTATGATTCGCCCGATCACGCTGTGGCCCTTCCCGGCAAAAGCCTTTGAATCGGTAGAAGACAAACGCTTTTTCGTGGTGGAACTCAGCGCAGGCCAGATGCTGGAAGATGTGCAGCTTCACGTGAAGGACCGGAGCCGAGTGTCATTTTATGGAAGGCTGGGCGGAAACATGCCCACGGCGGATGAACTGTATGATGCGCTTTGCCGGCGGTTCTATCCGGAGAAAGGGGATTGTACATGAAAACATATCATACTCCGGAGGTCATCACACAGGCGTACATGACCACTTGCGGCGGATGTGGGCACGGCCTCCTCACAAAAATCGTGGCGGAACTGATCGATGAGCTGCATTTGGCCGATTCCATGATCATGGTGTTTCCCATCGGTTGTTCCACAAATGCGTGGGAGTACTTTAAGACGGATTCCCTGTGTGCTCTGCATGGCCGCGCACCCGCAGTAGCGACGGGGATCAAGCGCAGCCGCCCGCAAAATACAGTGCTGGTTTATCAGGGAGATGGAGACTTGGTTTCGGAAGGCCTGTCAGAGATTATGCATGCCACTGTCCGCGGAGAAAAGATCAGTGTGATTTTTGTCAACAATGCCATTTTTGGGATGACCGGTGGCCAAATGGCCCCTACCACACTGCTGGAACAAATCACCTCCACATCGCCCCACGGAAAAAGCGCGGTGTCTGACGGCTACCCCGTCCAGATGGCGGAGATCTTGGCAACGCTGCCGGGATGCTATTACAGCGAACGAGTGGCCCTGAATTCCGTGGCGAATATTCGTCAGACAAAGGCGGCCATCCGCCGGGCGCTGCAGTATCAAATGGACGGACACGGCCTGTCTTTTGTGGAGGTGCTTTCACCTTGTCCGACCGGATGGCGCGTCCCGCCTGTTCAGGCCATGGAATGGATCCAGGAGCACATGATGAAAACGTATCCCTTGGGTGTTTTTAAAGAACCGGAGGTCTCGTGATGGAACAAAAGCTGATTTTATCTGGAATCGGCGGTCAGGGGATCGTCATGATGGGACAATATTTGGGTTATGCGGCAATCAAGCGGGGGGCAAAGGTGACTTTGGCACCCTCCTATGGCCAGGAAAAGAGAGGAAGCTATGTCCACTGTCAGCTCATTATTGGCGACACGCTGGCAGCTCCGTCCATTTCCGCCGCAGATGCCGTATTCATTATGGACGATGATTCATTTCGCCTTTATGAGCCATGCGTAAAGGCGGGAGGAACGCTGCTGATGAACGCCAATACGGTATCTTTGATCTCGCAGCGGACCGATATTCGTATCGTGAAGCTGCCGCTTTCTGCCCTGGCATTGGAGGCGGGAAATCTGAAAGCTGCCAATATGGTGGGACTGGGCGCACTGATCCGGCACAGCGGTACCGCTACGTTGGAGGCTGTGCAGCAGGTGCTTCAGGAGCACATGAAACCGCAGATTGTGGCATCAAATCTGAAGGCATTGGAATTGGGATACCACTTCACGGAATGAGAGGAGGAACAAAGATGCTGGGAGAAAAAGTCGTGTTGCGCGTCCGCATGAGCGGAAAAGACGTACACTATGCCGGAAACCTGGTAAATGGAGCACGGATGCTGGATTACTTCGGAGATGTGGCGACAGAACTCGCCATCCGGCTGGATGGCGATGAGGCACTGTTCCGCACATATGAACATGTGGATTTCCTGGCGCCTGTACACGGAGGCGATTACATCGAATATGTGGGATGGCTGGAGGCTGTGGGAAATACATCTCACCGGGTGGTCATGGAAGCATATAAGGTCATTGAGTCTGTTAGCGAGGAAGGCCTGCCTGCATCTGCGGCGAGAGTCCTGAATCCGCCGGTTTTGGTCGGCCGCGCGGAGGGAATCTGCGTGACCCCGAAGGAATGCCAGCGCGGTGCGGAGGACCCTGCATTTTTGGGCCTGAGAAAAAACACATAAAACTGATTTGCACAGGAACCACGGTATTGTACGAAAGGAGGAGATCCCGTGTTCCCGCAGCTCGTATCCGTTGAGCAGACGTTTTGCTGTGATCATATCCCGAATGTACGAAGCAGGCTGTTTGAGGAGATGGAGCGGTCCGGTGTAGAGATCCGGCCCGGCGCAGCCATTGCCATTGCCGTGGGGAGCCGTGGCATCGCCAATATTCCGCTGGTGGTAAAAACGGTAGTTGATTGGGTCCGAGACAAGGGCGGTGTCCCCTTTCTTATCCCGGCAATGGGCAGTCATGGAAACGGAGATGCCCAGGCACAAAAGCAGATTCTGGAAGGGCTGGGTGTCACGGAGGAGTATACCGGAGCTCCCATTCGTTCCGCTATGGAGGTAGTGGAGCTTCCGAGCGACGGGCTTCCAAACCATGTCTATATGGACAAGAACGCCTATCAGGCCGATGGCACCATTGTGATCAACCGCATCAAATCACATCCCGATTTTACCGCAGAGACGGAAAGCGGACTGATGAAAATGTGTACCATCGGCTTGGGAAAACACAAGCAGGCGCTGGAAATCCATAAGTGCGAGATCCAAGTTCTGCAAAAGACGATTGTAGCCACTGCTCGCCAGGTGATCCGGCACGGAAACCTCATCATGGGAATCGCGCTTCTTGAAAATGCATATCACCAGACGATGGATATCCAGGCGCTGCGGCCTGTGCAATTTGAAGAGGCCGAAAAGCAGATGCTGCGGCGTTATAAGGAAATCAGCCCCCAATTTCCTGTGGACGAGTTTGATATTTTGATTGTGGATGAGGTAGGAAAGGAAATCAGTGGCTCTGGCATGGAGACGAAAATTGTGGGCAGGATCCGAAGTGGCTCTCAGGAGCCGGTACGCCCTAGAATCCGCTACATCATCGCAACCGATCTCACGCCTGCTTCTCACGGGAATGCGTGCGGAATGGGACTGGTAGACTTTATGCCCCGCCGGTTGTTCGACAAAATTGACATTGATGCCACCAATGAAAACATTGTTACGTGCCGTTGTATTGAGCAGGGCAGGATGCCGCTGATTACCCGGGATGACCGACAGGCTGTGGAATTTGCCCTGCGGGCGATGGGCAATATCCCGCCGGATGGTCCCAGAGTCGTGCGGATCCAAAACACGCTTCGGATGGACAAGCTCTATATGACCCGAAATCTGTTGGAGCTTGCAGCCCGGAGTCCCAATGTGACATGCATTGGAAAATGCGAAGTCCCGCTTTTCCGGGGCGATCAGCGCACGCTGATTCCCTTTGGGGATTTAAAGAAAATGGAAGAGACTGCATCACAGACCGGGAGAGGTCTTTGACGGTATAGAAGGCGGCGCGCCTTTCTATAAAAGATTGATTGCAAATAGGAGGAAAGATCATGAACACTCGAAAGAAAATCGGGGCTCTTGCAATGACGCTCATGATGCTGTTCACCGTTACTGCGTGCGGCGGCGAAGCAGCGGAAACGGCAGATGACGGCGGTTCCTCAGGCGAAGCAGTTACCTTGCTGTGCGCCAATGCAGCCGCGCCGGATCAGGCTGTTACGGTAGCCCTTGAAAACTTTGTGGAAGTCGTCAAGGAACGCACCGGAGGCGAGGTGATTATTGATCTGCAGAGCAACGGCGCCCTGGGCTCGGAGGAAGACACTGTTGAATCTGCGATGATGGGCACCATTGACCTTGTAGTTACAGGCAGTGCCGCTGTCAGCGGAACCATTCCCCAGTATTGCGTGTGCGACTTCCCCTTTGCCTTTGAAACACCGGAGGATGCCTACGCCTTCTATGACGGAGACTTCGGACAGCAGCTGTTTGATATCGCGGCAGAGTATGGCTTGATTGGCCTGGCCTACGCGGAAAACGGATTCCGCAACATGACCAACAATGTCCGGGAGATCCACACGCCGGACGACATGAAGGGTTTGAAGATGCGTACACAAAGTGCGCAGATTTACATGGATATGATGAATGCGCTGGGTGCGACGGCCACACCTATTCCTTACGGCGAGCTCTACTCGGCGCTGCAGCAGAAAACAGTGGATGGTCAGGAAAATCCCATCGGCAACATTTTCTCCGCCCGGCTTTACGAGGTCCAAAAGTACATCACCCTGGACCGGCATACTTACGACTCCAACATTATTTTCCTCAGTGCAGAGAGCCTGAACAAATTGACGGACGAGCAGTACGAGATTCTCAAGACAGCTGCTTACGAATGTGCTGTGGAGAGCCGGGAGATCAACAATGCCAACGAGGCTTCCTGGATGGAACAGATGGAGGCAGAGGGTGTGATCATTACCGAGCTGACTTCTCAAGAGCATGAACTGTTTGTGGAAGCGACCAAGGACGTCTACAAAAATTTCGTTGACATCGTGGGAGAAGACGTCGTCAACGCCTATCTGCAGGCCATTGGCCGGGCATGATCTGAATGCCGGGGACATGGCGCATTCGTTCATGTCCCCGGCGGAGGATTTTGTTCACTTCTGAAAAAAGGATGTGATACTGCAATGTCAGAGAACAAGGGTGAACACAGCGGCGCTGCCCGCTCTAAAATCCAAGCTGTTTGGGAAAATCTCGAAATGTGGATTGGAATCGCCACGGTATCCTTGGTGGTAGTAATTGCGTTTGCGCAGGTGGTGGCCCGCTATGTGGTGGGGCAGTCGCTGCAGTGGGCAGAGGAAGTGTGCAAATTCGGAATTATTTGGATGACCTTCGGCGGAGCTGCGTATTCCTTCCGCATGGGCGCCAACATTGGGGTAACGTTCTTTATCGACCGCCTGCCGCCCAAAGCAGCCAAGATCCTGGCACTGATTGTGCATGTGGTGTTGATTGGGTGCTTTGCGTTGCTGTTTGCGGTAGGCGCGGAGCGAATGATGGACCAGATTGCCAAGCATCAGGTTTCCACGGCGGCCAGACTGCCCATGTGGATCCCCTGGCTGTCCATCCCGTTTGGATCCGCGCTGACCATCGTCCGTCTCATCGAACAGTTGATTTCCATGCTTCGCAAAAAACCCTTTGCAGCATCAGAAGTTGACGAAAGGAAAGGTGACATGGAATGATCGTGACCATCATTTTATTTGGCGGTCTGGTGCTGTTTTTGCTGCTGGGATTTCCCATTGCCATCGCCATTTTTCTTGCAACCCTGGCGGGGTTCCTCTATTGTGATGTTTCGCTGGCGCAAATGGTACAGCGCATGTTTGCTTCCGTAAACTCCTTTACTATTTTGGCCATTCCCTTTTTTATGCTGGCGGGATCACTGATGGAAACCGGCGGCATGTCCAAACGCCTGGTGCGCTTTGCCCACTCACTGGTGTGCTGGCTGTCCGGTGGACTGGCGCATGTGCAGGTGCTGTCCTCTGCGTTTTTTGCGGCGCTGTCCGGTTCTGCCCCGGCTACCACTGCGGCTATGGGCGGTATCCTGATCCCCGAGATGAAGCAAAAGGAATACCCGGCTGAATTTGCCGCTGCGGTACAGGCTGTGGCCGGCACGGTGGGACCCATCATTCCGCCCTCGATTCCCATGGTTGTTTACGGTGTTTTTGCCAGCGAGTCCATCGGTGCGCTGTTTGCTGCAGGCATTATTCCCGGCATCCTCTACTGCCTGGGATTCTCTGTGCTGATTTACTTCATGTCCAAAAAACATAAATATGGGTCCACGGAAAAATTCTGCCCGACAGAGGTCTGGAAATCCTTCAAGGATGCCATCTGGGCGCTGCTGGTCCCCATCATCATTTTGGGCGGCATCTACTCCGGGATCTTTACCCCTACCGAGGCCGGCGCTGTTGCAGCCGTATATGGACTGGGGGCCGGAATTTTCATCTATCATGAACTGGATATCCAAAGTCTGAAAAAATGCTTGGCCGGTGCCGCGGTAAACACCGCTATGGTGATGCTGATTTTTGCCTCCTCGTCCGCATTCTCCTGGCTGATGACCAGTCAGGGGGTGGCAAAGCTGGTGGGAAGCTGGTTCGCCGCCGTATCTTCCTCTTCCACGGTGTTTTATATTTTGGTCATCCTGCTCCTGCTGTTTATGGGCTGCTTTATGGAGACATTGGCCAGTATTTTGCTGGTCTGCCCCGTGCTGCTCCCAGTAGCGTCCTCCCTGGGAATTGACTTGGTACATTTCGGGATCGTCGTTACCATGACGCTGTGCCTGGGCATGGCCACTCCGCCCGTAGGCGAATGTCTCTACATTGCCTCCAGTATTGCCGGGGTAAAGTTTGAATCCCTGCTCAAGCATGTATGGCCATTTATTATTTCGGCAATAGTCGTGATCCTGTTGGTGACATTTATCCCGGATCTGGCCCTGTTCATCCCCAATCTTCTGTATGGTTGAGCGCTATGAAATCTGAATTTTACACCGAGGTTATTTGCCTGGCGGCTGCAGACAATGTTTGTGTAGCGCTTCATCCACTGGCGTGCGGCGCGGAGATATCCGTTGCCGGCGCATCCATCCGCTTGGCGGATCCCATCCCCGCAGGACATAAAATCGCCCTGCGGGATATCCTGCCCGGTGAGCAGGTGATTAAGTATGGTTATCCGATCGGCCATGCGACAGCGTTTATTCCGCAGGGGGCACATGTTCATACCCACAATATTGCAACCAATCTGGGGGAAATCCTCTCATACGATTATGCGCCCGTCCCATGTACCCTCGCGCCGCAGCCGTGTCGGGAGACCTTTTGGGGATACGTGAGAAGCAACGGGGATGTGGGGATCCGCAATGAGCTTTGGATCGTTCCCACGGTGGGCTGTGTGGACGCCATTGGAAACCGGATCATGGAGACATTTCTCGCCCGGATGACCGGGGATCCCTCCCCGACCCAGCTTCCGCCGGGGCTGGATGATGTCAAAGTCCTCACCCATCCCTATGGCTGCGGTCAGGAGGGCTATGACAGTGAAAATACCCAGAATGCACTGGCAATGGCGGTAAAGCATCCCAACGCTGGCGCTGTGCTGGTGCTGGGATTGGGGTGTGAGGACAACCGGATTGAAGAGTTTAAGAAGGTGTTGGGTCCTTATGATTCGCGGCGTGTCCGGTTTCTGGAAACGCAGCAGGTGGAAGACGAAATTTCCGAGGGGGCGGACCTTCTGGAGGAACTTTACGCCGCTGTCCGCGCGGACAAACGGACCGAGGTTCCGCTTTCTATGCTGCGGGTAGGTATGGAATGCGGAGGCTCCGACGGCTTTTCCGGCCTGACGGGTAATCCACTTTTGGGTGCATTTTCCGACTTCCTTGTCTCCCGCGGCGGCAGTACCGTCATGACGGAAGTAGCGGAGATGTTCGGCGCTGAGACTATTTTGATGAACCGTGCAGTAAATCGTACGGTGTACGAAAAAGTGGTGGCTCTCATCAACGACTATAAACAGTACTGCTTTGACAACCATGCCTCCATTTCCGGCAATCCTTCCCTGGGAAATCTGGACGGCGGAATCTCCACTCTGGAGGATAAGGCGCTGGGCTGCACCCAAAAAGGCGGGACCGCACCGGTGGTGGATGTGCTGGAATATGCGCATCCCCTGCTCCGGCCGGGATTTCAGCTGCTTTGTGCACCGGGAAGCGATACGGCGGGAACCACGGCGCTAGGATTGTGCTGCCAGATGGTTATTTTCACCACGGGCCGTGGCACACCTTACGGTGGATTTATCCCGACGGTAAAGGTTGCCACCAATTCCGAGATGTATCGCCGAAAGAAGAACTGGAACGATTTTGATGCCGGGCGGCTGGTGGACGGGGTACCAATGGCGTCCATGCTGGAGGAGTTTGTGGCGCTGATTCGGGACGTAGCCAGCGGCAGACGCCTGACAAAGGCGGAGAAAAACGGGTTCAAAGAATTTGTAATTTGGAAAAACGGCATATCCGAATAATGCGTTTGCACAAGCCCCTAAATCATATTTGAATCATCAAAAGAAAAGGAGCGTTTGTATATGGCCGGTTATGTATTTCAATATCTTCCCTGTTATACCGTGGGACCCGATGCGTACGACCGGATCCCGGAAGTCTGCGGCAGATTCGGGAAAAAGGCGGTGGCCATCGGCGGACATAAGGCGCTGGCCGCTGCGAAGCCCTATTTGGAGCGCGCACTCAGCGGTTCGGAGATTCAACTTCTGGATATGCTCTGGTATGGAGGGGAGGCTTCTTTTGAAAATGCGCAGATGATCGCAGAGTCTGAGAGCTATCAGAATGCGGACATGATCTTTGCGGTGGGTGGTGGAAAGGCACTGGATACGTGCAAATATGCAGCGAAATTTCTCTCGGCGAAACCCGTTTTTGCTCTCCCCACGATTGCGGCGACCTGCGCCGCGTCTTCGGCGGAATCCATCATGTACTATCCCACAGGAGAGGTGCGGGATACCCTGCAGCTGGGGCGTCCGGTAGAGCACATCTTTATCAACACGGAAATCATTGCCAACGCGCCTGATCTGTATTTGTGGGCCGGCATTGGAGACACCATGGCAAAGCACTTTGAAACAGAACTGGCCTCCCGCGGCAAACCCCTTTCGTTCAAGCAGGCTCTGGGAGTGGAGGCTGGCAGCATGTGCTATAAGCCCCTGCTGACCTATGGCGCTCAGGCGATTGCAGACTGTAAGAACGGCATTGCCTCGGAAGCGTTTGAAAAAATTGTGCTTACCAATATCATCACTACGGGAATGGTCTCCGGTTTGGTGGGTGTTACCCTCAACACAGGCATTGCCCATTGCGTTTGTTATGGTTTGACCTATATCCCGCATATTGAAAAAAACCATCTGCACGGGGAACTGGTCTCCTACGGAGTCCTGGTTCAGCTGTTTGCTGATGGCAAGGATGAAATGGTGGATGCGCTTTATCCGCTGTATCAGGCGATCCACCTGCCCACCAAGCTGGCGGACATCGAGGTCCGCCAAGAGGATCTGCCTACAATTATCAAGCAGGCCCTCATGGTAGAGGATATCTCCTGTGTTCCCTATACGGTAACTGCGGAGATGCTGATGGGAGCCATTGAAAAGCTGGAAGCATACACCGGGGCCTGAAATGGGTGCTACTTACATAAAGGAAGGAGTCTGCATGATGACAGAGGCGGAACTGTTTGAAAAAATGAAGCGGGAACTATATACGGGACTGGTTTGTGATGTGATGGACTCTCTGGGATATCGCAATCAGGCCATGCACTGCAGGATTCGTCCCCTTGAGCCCGACAACTGCAAAATTGCGGGGCGGGCCAAGACCATTTTGGCAGTGGATGTGTATGAAGTGGAAGAGAATCCATATGAAATGGAGATCAAATCCATTGATTCCATCAAGCCGGGCGAGGTGCCGGTGGTATGTACGAACAACAGCCCCAACAACGGCGTGTGGGGCGGTTTGCTGTCTACTGCTACCAAAATGCGCGGCGGAACGGGGGCGATCATTGATGGATTTACCCGGGACACCGATGAAATCCGGGCGCTAGACTTCCCTGTGTTTTGTGCGGGCTACATGCCGTTGGACTCCAATGGCCGCGGCAAAGTCATCGCGATGGATTGCGCGGTAGTGGTAGGCGGCATACGCGTCCGGCCCGGAGATGTGGTGTTTGCAGATTTCGATGGTGTCGTCATTATTCCCGCGGAGATTTTTGATCGCGTGGTGGAGCTTTCCTTTGAAAAGCGGGAAAAGGAAAGCCATACGAAGCGGGAGCTGCTGGAAGGAAAACTCTTGGCGGAAGTGTATGCCAAATACGGCGTGCTGTAACGGTTCCTGATAGCGGCGGGGTGCAGCGTGCTGCCATCCATAGGACCACAGTTCTCTTGGCATGTTCGTCGACCCGGACCGGAGGGGCAGCCTCCGGTCCGGGTCGATTGCTTTTGGAAGGGATGTGTTGGCCCGCCTGGATGGCGGCAATAAACGTGACCGGGGCCATTGGCCTGGAGAAGTTCGTTCAGGACATGGAGGGGCCTTTTTACCCAATGAGCCGTTTTCTCCTAGAACAAATGGAGGGAATCAATAAGAGCCATCTGCCGACTTAAGCGGCAGAGGGCCTGTTGCATGATTATGGAATCAATCTAAAACCTCTATGCTGTCATCTTCACCGATGGCCAGCTTCATATAGGTCATGCTGTCATTCTCATAGATGCTGTAAACGCCCAAGAAGGCGGTATCCGGCGCAAGCTCCTGTTTGCTGTAAACAGTGCCGTTAAAGGTTACATCAGGGCCGCCCGTCACCACACCGACGGCGCATTCCGTCTCCACTGTGACATCTTCGCAGGCGACAAACACTTTGACGAAGTTATCTTCCATGGTAGTCTCCTTTGCAGCTCCGGACGTAACCTCCTTACAGGTTACGATGGACCCATCCCCAAAGGAACAGCCACCCCCGAAGCTGACCATAGCGTGATAGTCGCCCAGGATCGTAAGGCCGCCGTTGAAGGTGCAATCGTCAAAATAGATGCTGCTGCGCAAATCAATGGAACCATCCCGTGTACTGGCGGAATCCACCGTTACGGTGACCATCTCATCAAATGTCACATCATAGACTTCGGTCGTCTCGCCCGCTTTCAGTTGATAATTGTACTGTACCTCGGCAGCATCACCGCTGGAGTCATCCCCCTGCAGCGCACCGGAGTTATCGGCGGGCCCAGAGGTGTCTGTGCCGGAACAGGCGCAAAGCGCCAGCAGCATGGCTGCCATAAGAAATGCAAACAGTTTTCTCATCATTGAATTTCCTTTCTTCTTGCGTATTTGATGACCGGTCATCCCAGTCGATTGTCCCGGATGTCCTTATCCAATGAAATGACTGTACCGGACTCATCCCCCAGCACCTCCAGAGCGGCCTGCGGATCGTAAATATCTATATCCAGATTCGCGCTGTCAGTGTGAATGAGGGGAATATCGGAGTATTGCACATAGGTGTTGTCAGTAAAAATACGGCTGTATTCTTCTGAGTACCGGTCTACCAGGACCAGCGCTCCTGAGGCAAAGGCAAAGGTGTTGTTCCGCACCTGCACGGTGCCGTCATGGGCGCAGGGCCCGCCCTGGAGAACAACTGCGTCGCAGAACGCCTCCTCCCAAACGCTGTTAAACCAGTTGTCCTGACCGGAGTACAGCACCAGATTGTCCTCCGCCGCCATATTTCGGAAGATGTGCCCGTCCACTGCCTCCTCGTCCCAGTTACACAGGAGAATGGCCTGGGTACAGTATTCTATGAGATTGCCGGAGATGGTACAATCTTTCATGCTGGGGCAGTTCTCAAACACCTCCAGAGCGATGCCCTCCTGGAAGGTGTGGTGGACATAGTTATTGCGGACGGTGATGCCGCTGCCGTTGAAAGCCATGCCGCCGCCGTTGCAGCCCATGGAGCCGCAGTTGTAGGAGATATGGTCATCAGATCCGGAGGCAGGCCGGTACCCGGTGACATTGCCTCCCATGAAGCCCACCTCCATATTCTGAAGAAGGCTGTGGTTGCCGGTAGGTACGCCGTTGGCGCTGCCGCTGACGAAGGTCATGGAAGAGAAAAGGATACACAGATTGTCGTACACCTGGTTGTCAGCAAAGCCGTCCACCAAGGGGAAGGGCTGAATGAACTCGATGCTGTCGTAGAGTTCCCCCGGATTTCCCGCGTCGCAGCGGAAGTACAGCTTCCCTGTCACATAGTCGTAGCGGTTTTCCGCCTCATTCCAGGTGTGGAAAATGCGGTTGTTGTAGAGACCCTGCCGCCCCTCTGGGTAGCGCAGGTCCGGAAAGCAGTACCCGTCGGACAGGTGCTCTTCCACCACGTAGACGGTTCCCTCCTCCAGGGGCCAGTAGTTCTCGTCCACCACCTGATAGTCCCTGCCATTCCAATAGGCCTTATCACGGTTTGCCACGATCTTCTCGTTCAACACGATGCCGGCCACCTCGGTCATCTCGGTGTAATAGACCCAGATCTTTCTCCCGTCCACCCCTTCATAGGCGAGGGTCCACTTCTCTTTGCCGGCACCATTTTCCAGGGAGCCCAAAAACAGGGGCTTTTCTCCCTCCCCGTAGGCAGAGAAGGTGATCCCCTCTGTCCATGCGGCCGAGCTGGGCAGACTGGCCCCACGCCACACGCTGCCCCGCTCAAAGAACACCGCGTCGCCGTACTGAAGCGTCACGTGATCCAGCGCCGTCGGGGTAGCAAAGGCAGTTTCCGGGCTGAGACCGTCCTGATCGTCGCTGCCCCTGTTGGAGATATAGTAGGCTGTGCCGGTGTAGGTCTCGCCCTTGACGAAGGTATCGCTTTTCACGATCGTCGTTTCACTGCTCCGGATGGATTCCCGGCGCTCGTTTGCCTGAGTTAAAATTGCCTGCACCTCCGGAGTGGAAAGGAATGCCTCGTCCCGGGCCTCTATGGCCGGTGCGGCGCAGTTCTCCTCCGACTCGTACAGCCGCAGGACCGCCAGCGCCGCCTCCTCTACGGTAAAGGGCTGCTCCAGCCGCAGATTCCCGGTCTCGTCAAACTCCAGCAGAGGAAGGCCGGACACCAGGGAGACCCGCCGCTGGGAGAAGTCATAGGCCGGGCCTACGTGGTTGTTGTCCGCGCAGCCATCCCCCAGGTCGATAGGAGTGTCCCAGGCAAAAAGGGGGTAATCCATGGTGACCACTTCCCACACCCGGCCGGCGTATTCCCCAAAATAGTCTCCGGCCAATGCGTTAAAGGAGGTCATCCCCATGGCCTTTGCCCCAAACAGCAGTGCCACCATGCCGCCGTCCCGCCGCATTTCTTCCTCCGGCGTATCAGCAGTCTCCTCCTCCCACGCCGGTAGCCTGCTCTCGTCGTACAGGGAAATTGCCTTCCCGAGCATGGCACAAAACTGGGACTAGGTAACGGCGCTGTCCGGATCCCCTGCGTCCTCCGGCAAAAAACCATACCAGGCAGCCCGCTCCCACTCGTCCATAGGGATTTCCGTAGATAGCTCCTTCGCTTCTGCGGTGGTAGTCGGGGTAATAGTCTGTTCCTCTGTTCCGCAAGCGGACAGAGAAACCAGAAGGCAAATTGCCAGAAGAAGGGCAGCAAATCGTCTCATGATGCCGTTATCCTTTCTCATGGGGTAGGTTGAAAAAAGAGAAATTCCCCAAAGAGGGTCTTGTACTCCTCTTTGGGGAATAGTTTAGCATATATGCCTGAATATGGGGTGCGCAGACTGCGCACCCCATATTTTCACTGATATTGGATCTGGAACGGTGCTTGTGTCAGCTGCTCCTGCACCAAGGGCTGATGCTGTTTGCTCAGGGTCAGAAGCGAAAGCCAGGGACAGTCCAGCAGCGGGGTGAGGTTGGTAAGAGGATCGTTCCGCAAGTCCACATCCGTCATGGCGGGCATTTCAGGCAGGAAAGACAGGTCACTCACCCCCGTATCACCGAGATTCAAATAGCGCAGACTGGACAGGAGGGTAAGAGCCTCCGGGTGAGAGACGGCACTACCGTACAGATCCAGATCTCGCAGGGCTTGAAGGCCCGTAAAGTGAGAGAGGTCTACATCCTGCGTAGAGTACAGCCGCAGTTCCACCAGACCGGTCAGTCCCGCCAAGGTCTCCGCCGCCCCGCTGGGCAGCTCCCCTACAATCAGGCGGGTGAGGTCGGGACAGGACTCCAGCGGGGAAAAGTCCGTGATCCAAGTGCCGCGCACGTTGAGGGACTGAATGCCGCTCCCCGCAAAGACCTCCACCGAGGTGATGCCGGTCGCTTCCAATGTCACCTCCTGCAATGCGGTCAGCTGGGTCAGTACCTCCACAGATCGCGCGGGATTTTCCCCCAGGTCCAGCACACGCAGCTCCGTCTGGCCTGCCAGCGGGCTCAGATCGGAAACCTGGTTTCCTGTGAGGCTGAGATACTCCAAGGGCAGTTCCGCCAGGGGAGACACGTCTGAGATCTGCTGATAGTCCAGGATCAGCACCCGCAGGTTGGTGCACTGCGCCAAAAGCTCCAGGTCATCGTCGCTGATGTCCCCATGGGGGGTCGCCACCGCATAGCGGTCGTGGACGAAGCCAACTTGGTCCTCGTGCTCCTGAAGGGTACCCATCAGGGTCTGGCCGCACACCAGCAGCTGCTCCACCTCACCCAGACGCTCTGTGGGGATGGACTCCCCGTTTTCCAACTGTAGCTCCTGACGAAGGGCATCCTCCAACAGGGAAGACTGCGGCTGCACCTCAGAAGAGGAACCCCACAAAAGACCAGGGATGATCGCTGCACATGCCGCGCCGGCGGCAGCTGCGGCGCCCCAGCGCAGCCAGGGGTATTTCAGCGCCCGGTACACCGCGCGGACGGAGGAATAGCGGTTTTCCGGGTCAAAGGCAGTGCACCTCCGGATCACGCGGCGCAGGGATCCGGGGCCTATATCCTGATTGGAGAGGTCAAAACTGCCTGTGAGCAAAAAGCGCATCAGGATACCCAAGCTGTAAAGGTCAGAACGCTGATCCGTCTGCTGATAGCCGAATTGTTCTGGCGGAGCAGTGATCTGGGTTCCAAGGAACACGGTGTCCCCCTGCTGCTCCGGCCGGTGGCGCCGTGCGGCGCCCAGGTCAATGAGGTGGCACCGGCCGGACGGATCCATAATCACGTTCTGGGGCTTGACATCCCGGCAAATGACCGGCGGATTCTGACTGTGCAGATAGCCTAGCACCTGGCATAGAGATAACGCTGCCGCCCGTACTTTGTCCGGGGCAAGGGGGCCTTGGGCCGTTACCAGCTCATGGAGGCTGACACCGTCCACATACTCCCGAACCAGGTATTCCATTCCTTCCCATTCCAAATAGGCCATGGGCTGGGGAAGCTGCGGATGCCGCAATCTGCGCAGCAGTTCATACTCCTGCTTCAGGGCATCCTCCCGTCCCGCAGGCTGGAGTTTCAGAACTGCTGGCAAGCCAGCCTGGTCCCGGACCAGGTACACCCGCCGTTCCCCGTCTTTCAGGCAAGCCTGCAGGAAGTATTGCTCCCTCAGACCGGGAGGCAGCACCAGCTTGTCCAGCACCTGTGCCTGATACTCCCGCAAAAACTGTTCCCGTACCTCCATATCAACTCTCCCCGGCATAAAGGCTTCGCTCGGGCAAAGAGGCAAGCAGATCTTCTGTTTCCAGAAGAGACATTTTTTGATTGAGTGCGAAGATCACAGCGGCGTCCCGGCGTATTTTCGGGTAGAGCGCTCCGCATCCTCCCACCGCCAGCAAGCGTTGGGCCTCTTTCAAAGAGAGTCTCAGTACTAATGCCGTACGCAGCAGAATGTCCCGGCCCGGGATCCGCTCACCCCGCAGGACCTGATACCCGTAGGATTTGCTGATGTCGGCGGCGGCGATCCACTCTGGGGCTGACACGCCTGCCTGCTTCAACAGCTCCTGAAGGACTTGTGCGCAGGTGGGGCCTGTCCGCCCTTGGCGCAAAAAGGCCTTGCCGCTCTCTCGGCCGAGCAGCCTATGGAACATTTTACTTGTGGTTTCGGGCATATACCCCTCTCCTCTCCATCTTTGCCGCAAGCCCGCCTCGCCAATCCAACTAATAAAATTCCAGCAAAGTTGGTTTTGCGAATAGCAAAAGATTCTTGAAGTCTTTGCTTTTTGAACGGTTATTTTCATTTTATCGCAAGGAGTAAACTTGCGCCAGAGGGAAGAAACGATCTTTAAATCCAATGCCCTTCCCAAACTTTGTTATCATTTAACTTGTTGATATATTTCCCGCCACTTCATGCGGCAGGGGCTTTGACCAATATGCTGACCAATATCCGGATGTCAGCGGGTGGACAATAACCGCTTGTCTGCCTAAAAAAGCGGAGCCAATAGTGCTGAAAAGTGCCTGATAGCAGGTATTTGATATCCAGACGGCTTCACACGCAAAAGACATAGGTTCTTTTCTTTTGCAACGTTTGGCGGGGAAAAAATCCTTGTATCTGCGGTTTTTTCTGCACCTGCGGCCGGGTTTTCATCATGTGGGGATAGCATATGGCAATAGAGGAGAGGGCTGCTAAGGGGAGCGAGCTGCAGGTATAGAGCTGTGAGGCAAATGTTGTTTTTTGACGTTGCAGGGCTTCTGCATTTGCAAACTTGCAGATCGGAAGAGCACACGTCTGAACTCCAGTCACATTCCTTTATATCGTATGCCGTCTT
>CABUDN010000021.1 GCA_902490355.1 uncultured Oscillibacter sp. | reverse complement strand
GAACCCGCACCTACGGCAATGGCTGAAATGCCGCCTTTGATAAAGTAGATAAGGGGTTTTGCGACAAGGGCGTGAGCTTCGGCATTCAGGTGTCCCACTCTCACCGGCGTTCCAATCGTCCCTGGAAGCCCAATGTGAAGCGTGTGAAGGCGATCGTCGACGGTTCCCCCCGCCATGTGTATGTTTGTACCCGGTGTATGCGTTCCGGTAAAGTCACCAGAGCGGTCTGACTTGGACAAACAGAATCCCGGACTTCGGTCCGGGATTTTCTTCTATCCTCCCCTGCTGCAGATATCAAAAAAACCGGAAGGACCTTCGTCCTTCCGGTTTGCTTTTTTATTGAAACTTCCTTACATCCAGGTCCGTTCCAGCAGCTCGTCCTTTTTGGCGCGGCCCATGAGTTCGCCCACGGCGTCCCGGGCCTTCATACCGTGATAGAGGATTTTATAAACGCACTCACAAATGGGCATCTCCACACCCTCGTTTTGGGAGAGCTGATGGACACTCTCAGCGGCGTAATACCCTTCCACTACGGCCCCCACCTGGTCCATGGCCTCCTGGACCGTCTTTCCCTGGCCGATCAGAATACCGGCGCGGTTGTTCCGGGAGTGCATGGAGGTACAGGTGACGATGAGATCTCCCATGCCCGCCAGGCCCCCAAAGGTCCGCCGGGTGCCGCCCAGCTGCTCGCCCAGACGGGTCATCTCTGCCATGGCCCGGGTCATGAGCAGAGCCTTGGTATTGTCCTGATACCCCAGGCCGCTGCAGATGCCGCAGCTCAATGCCACCACGTTTTTCAGCGCACCGGAGAGCTCCACGCCCACGATATCGTAGCTGGTATAGACGCGGAAGTAGTCATTCATAAAGGCGTCCTGGACAAACCGCGCCGCAGCCCGGTCCATGCAGGCGGACACGCAACCCGTGGGCATCCGAACACCCACTTCTTCTGCGTGAGAAGGGCCGGAAAGGGCTACCACTTTACAGATATTCTTAGTCTCTTCCTGCAAAATCTGGCTCATGCGCAGGTTGGTGTCCCGCTCGATGCCCTTGGACACGGAGACCAGCACCGTCTCGGGCCGCAGGTAAGGCGCAGCCTTGCGCCCGGTCTGCCGCACAGCGAAGGACGGCGAGGCGCACACCACCATCTCCGCCCCTTCCAGACAGGCAAGGTCGCCGGTGATGCGCAGAGCATCCGGCAGGCGCACACCCGGAAGCAGAGGATTTTCCCGGCTCTCGGCCATGGCCGCCGCCTTGTCGGGATTATGGGACCAGAGTGTCACATCGTGACCGTTGTCGCAGAGAACCTGGCTCAGGGCTGTGCCCCAGCCGCCGCTGCCCAAGACCACCGTTTTCATGTTGAGCCCTCCGTTTTTCTGTGGAAGCTGAACTTCCGTTCCGTACCGGTGAGAAGCCGCTTGGCATTGCCCCGGTGCTGCCAGACCACCAGACCGCCGATGACAAAGGCCAGCACCACAATGATCGGGTTGGGATAGCAGTACCAGGAGATAAAGGGAAAGCTGGCGCCCGCCCAGAGAGAACCCAGAGACACATACCGGGTCAGGATTGCCAGAACCAAAAATCCGCCCCAGACCACCAGAGCAATGCGCCAATCCATCATCAAGGCGATGGCGCCGCCGGAGAGAATGCCCTTGCCGCCCTTGAAATGGAACATACAGGGGAACATATGACCCAGCAGGCAGAACAGCGCCGCCCAGTACTTGAACAGGACCACGTAAAAGACGGCTGCCTGCGTATCCGGCGACACGCCCGGAGTGATGTCCTCAATGAATCCGCTGCCGATTTTCGCAGCGATCAGAATGGCCACCACTGCCTTGAGCACATCGCACAAAATGACCACCAGGGTCAGGGGGCCGCCGAAGGTGCGGTAAAAATTGGTCAGTCCCGCGTTTCCGCTGCCGTGGGTGCGGACATCATCCCGCAGGATATACTTCGAGATGATGACCGCGCCGTTGAAGCAGCCGCAGAAGTATGCGATTACGGCTACCAGCCACAGCTCCATCCGGGAGAGGAGAAACCCTACCACTGCGCCCATGCTTACTCCTCCTTTTCACCCTTTTGCCGGATGGAGAGGATAATGGGCGTCCCCTCCAAACCGAAGGTATTGCGGATGCAGTTTTCCAGATATCTCTGATAGGAGAAATGGAACAGCCGCGCGTCGTTGCAGAACACCACAAAATGCGGCGGCCGGATGCCCACCTGGGTCATATAGTAGATCTTCAGGCGGCGGCCCTTGTCGGAGGGCGGCTGCACCCGGGTCTGGGCGTCGGAGAGGACGTTGTTGAGCATACCCGTGGTAATCCGGGTAGAAGCTTGGTTGGAAACATAGTCGATCAGCTCGAAAAGCCGGTCCACTCTCTGGCCGGTCTTGGCCGAGATGAAGAGGATGGGCGCATAGGTCATGAAGGCCAGGTCCTGGCGGACTTTCTGGCGCATCTTGTCCATGGTCTTGTCGTCCTTTTCCACCAGGTCCCACTTGTTCACCACGATGATGCTGGCCTTGCCCGCCTCGTGGGCCAGACCCGCCACCTTGGTATCCTGCTCCGTGACGCCCTCGGTGGCATCGATCATGATGAGGCACACATCCGCCCGCTCAATGGCCATGGTGGCCCGCAGAACGCTGTAACGCTCAATGTCCTCCTCCACCTTGGACTTTTTGCGCATTCCGGCGGTGTCGATGAAGATGAAGGAGCCCTTATCATTTTCAAAGCGGGAGTCGATGGCGTCCCGGGTGGTGCCCGCCACATTGGAGACGATCACCCGCTCCTCCCCCAGGATCTTGTTGATCAGGGAGGATTTGCCGGCGTTGGGCTTGCCGATGACAGCCACCTTGATGGCGTCATCCTCTTCCTCCTCTTCCTCTTCCGGCGGGAAATACTGCACGCAGGCGTCCAGCAGATCACCGGTACCGTGGCCGTGGACGGCGGAGACGGCAATGGGATCACCCAGGCCCAGATTGTAAAACTCATAGAAATCCGGGTCCGGTGCGCCGGTGGAGTCCATCTTGTTCACTGCCAGCACAATGGGCTTGCCGCTGCGCAGCAGCATGTTGGCAACCTCCTGATCCGAGGCGGTCAGGCCCGTCCGGATATCCGTGAGGAAAATAATCACCGTGGCGTTGTCAATGGCGATCTCCGCCTGACGGCGCATAAACTCCAGAATCTCACTGTCCGCCCGGGGCTCAATGCCGCCGGTATCGACAATGGTAAAGGTCCGCCCGTTCCAGTCCGTCTCCCCGTAGATCCGGTCCCGGGTGACGCCCGGCGTATCCTCCACAATGGAAAGCCGCTTGCCGGTGAGCTTATTGAACAACATGGATTTTCCCACGTTGGGCCGCCCAACAATGGCGACGACAGGTTTCATCGGCTCCACTTCCTTTCTTGTTTCTCATTATTATACCCACCCATCCCACGGATGGCAAGACAAAAAGCAAGGAGGGAAGAGACACTCTTCCCTCCTGGCAGGCATGCAGAATCCTTATTTTGCGACGACGGACTTGACAACCTTCACCTCGCGGCCGTTGTAAGTACCGCACTCCTGGCACATTCTGTGAGGCAGGTGCATCGCACCGCATTTCGGGCATGCGACGAGACCGGGAGCCGCCAGCTTCCAGGTGGAGCTGCGCCGCTTGTCGCGTCTTGCTTTGGACACTTTTCCCTTAGGTACTGCCATTGTGACACCTCCTTGATCTTACAAAGGCCCGGGAGTGTGGCCCGTCCTTATTGTTTATTCGGTTTGTCCTCCAAGAGCTTGGCCAGCACCGCCAAACGCGGATCCACTTCCTTTTTGCAGGAACACGGACCCAGGTTCAAATCAGCACCGCACCGGGGGCAAAGCCCCTTGCAGTCTTCGGAGCACAGAGTTTTTGTGTCCATTCCGAGGATGAAAGCGGTCCGGGCCAGATCGCCCAGGTCCACCTCTCCGTCCGTCAGCAGGACGATTTCATCGTTGTCCTCGTTCTGGAGCTCTTCGGCCAGCATGCAGCTGTACGCGATTTCCTTGTCCTGAAGGAATTCCTTCCCGCAGCGGTCGCACACGGCGTCCAGCGTGGTACGGGCCGTCATCTCCAGACTCAGCACATCGGCGCTGTTGCGCACGCTGCCGGTGACTTCCACCGGCCGGCTGATGGGACAGCGGCCGCCGAACTCCAGGTCGGACAGATCCAGCGCAAACTGGAAGTCCAGCTGCTTGCCGGGCGTATGCAAAATGGGTTTTACGTCAAAAAGCATAAGCCACCTCGTAATGACACGATTAGTATTATAAGGGGTCTATCCCCAGTTGTCAAACATTTTTTTCAAAATCCGGGCATTTTTTTCCGCTCATCTCCGCAGCTCGATGCCCATGATGGCGTTGCGGAAGCCCGCCTGGATCTGATCATAGGGCGCCATGCGATACCCGTCGCCGGGCCAGCGGGCCGCCCACTGCTCCATCAGGGCCTGGGCAAGGCTTTGACACCCCGCCTCCTCCAGCCCCAGCAGCATGGGGGAAAGATACACCACCACCATCTGCTTCTCCTCCGCCCGGACGACGCCCCGGCGCCAGAAACGCTGCGCGCGCCAGCCGGCATCCAGTCCGTCCAGCAGCGCCTTGGCCAGATCCGCCGGATCCTGATTGCGCACCGCCTCCATGAACAGCGGTCCAAACCGCTCCGTATAGGACCGGAACGCATCCCGATAGGTCTGCCGTCCGAAGTCCCTGAGCCACGGTTCCCGTTCCTGAATGGATGCAAGCAGTTCCTCGTACATGAGTGCCTCCTTTTGAAAGTCTTTACAACCGCAGGGCAATTCGCTATGATAAAAGCGATCCATCTTTGTCGAGGAGGCTCGCCATGCGGGAATTTACCATTGGAAAAAATGATGCCGGACAGCGCCTGGACCGTTTTGTGGCCCGGAATCTGCCCCTGCTCCCCCCTGCCCTGCTGCAAAAATACATCCGTCTCAAACGGATCAAGGTCAACGGCAAGGGCTCCAAGCGGGATGCCCGCCTGTGCGTGGGAGATATTTTACAATTATATATCAATGATGAGTTCTTTGACAAGCCCACGGAGGAAAATCTCTTTTTGTCCGTGTTCCGTCCCCAGCTGAATCTGGTCTATGAGGACGAGAATCTTCTGCTGGTAGACAAGCGCCCCGGTATGGTGGTCCACGCCGACGAGACGGAGAAGGTCAACACCCTCATCAACCACATCCAGGCCTATCTCTATCAGAAAAAGGAATGGAATCCCAAGTGGGAAAACGCCTTCGCTCCGGCGCTTTGCAACCGCATCGACCGCAACACCGGCGGCATTGTCATCGCCGCCAAAAACGCCGAGACCCTGCGGATCATCAATGAGAAGATTAAAAATCACGAACTGGAGAAATCCTACCTGTGCGTAACGGTGGGCCGTCCCCGCCCCGCCGAAGGCCGGGTGGAGGGCTTTTTGCGCAAGGACGAGGCAAAAAAGGAAGTCACCTTCTTCGATCATCCCATTCCTGGCGGCAAGACCGCCGTCACCCTGTACCGCACACTGGAGTCCCGGGGCGAGCTGTCCCTGGTGGAATGCCGCCTGCTCACCGGCCGGACCCATCAAATTCGTGTCTCCATGGCCCATCTGGGCTGCCCCCTGCTGGGAGACGGCAAGTACGGCCGGGGCGACGTGAACCGCCGCTACGGCGAGACCCGCCAGGCCCTGTATTCCTACAAGCTGCGCTTTGCCTTTTCCTCCCCCGCCGGGCTTCTGGACTACCTGCAAAACCGTACGTTCTGCGTGGAGGCCGTTCCCTTCCGGGACAAGTACTTTTCCGCACGGTAAAATTCCGGTGAAATGCCCCGTTGCCCTTGACTTTTGCGGACAGGTTCGATATAGTTCATAGTGCTGAATTTCGACGTGAAAGGTTCCCCCTCAACAGAGAAAAGAGGCGTATTTATGATAACTTATTCAGAAACGGGGGAGGATACATGTCCAAAGAGTTGATTCGCCTGCGTGATCTGTGCATGGCGTTTGACGACGAACCTGTATTGAACAACGTCAACCTTTATATCAATGACAAAGAATTCCTCACATTGCTCGGACCCAGCGGGTGTGGCAAGACCACCACTCTGCGGATCATTGGCGGCTTCACGACACCTACGTCGGGAGACGTTCTGTTCGACGGTGTGAGGATTAATGACGTTCCGCCCCATCAGCGGCAGATCAACACGGTCTTTCAGAAGTATGCCCTGTTTCCGCACCTGAACGTCTTTGAAAACATTGCCTTCGGATTGCGGATGCAGCGCCGGGCAGACCCTGCCGATCCCACTGGAAAAAAGAAGGTCAAAATTCCGGAAAAGGAAATCCATGACCGGGTCATGGAAATGCTGGAGATCATCAGCCTCAAAGGCTTTGAAAACCGCAAGCCCGACGCCCTCTCCGGCGGCCAGCAGCAGCGGGTGGCCATCGCCCGCGCCCTGGTCAACCGGCCCAAGGTGCTGCTTTTGGACGAGCCCCTGGGCGCACTGGACCTGAAGCTGCGCAAGGACATGCAGATCGAGCTTAAGCGTATCCAGCAGCAGGTGGGCATCACCTTTATCTATGTCACCCACGATCAGGAGGAGGCTCTGACCATGTCCGACACCATCGTGGTCATGGACAAGGGCTCCATCCAGCAGATCGGCACGCCGGAAGACATTTACAACGAACCGAAAAACGCCTTTGTGGCGGACTTCATCGGCGAGTCCAACATCATCGACGGCATCATGGTCCACGACAAGTGCGTGAAGATGTACGGTCGGGAATTCCCCTGCCTGGACAGCGGCTTTGACGAAAACGAACCCGTGGATGTGGTCATCCGCCCCGAGGACATCGACATCGTCCCCGTGGAGCAGGGCCAGCTGGTGGGCACGGTCACCAATGTCACCTTCAAGGGCATGCAGTACGACATCATCGTGGACTTCAAGGGCTTCAAGTGGCTCATCCAGACCACGGACCACTCCCCCGTCGGCGCCCGGATCGGCATCAAGATCGATCCCGATGGCATCCATGTCATGAAAAAGAGTCCCTATTCCGGCATGTTCGGCGACTACTCCTCCTTCTCCGAGGAATATGATGAGCTGGACGACGCCAGCATCGAGCTGGACGAGGAGGAGAGCGGGGATGAAGAATAAGCTCTCCTGGTTCGCCGTCCCCTATGTGGTGTGGATGGCTCTGTTTGTGGTGGCGCCCATCATCCTGGTGGTGATTTACGCCTTCTCCACCGCAGACGGCAGCTTTACTCTGGATAATTTCTCCCGCATGGGCACGTACGCCGTGGTCTTCGGCCGCTCATTCAAGCTGGCCATCATCGCCACCGTCGTGTGCCTGCTCATCGGCTATCCCATCTCCTATCTCATGAGCCGGGAAGGCCCCCGCTTTCAACGGGTGGGCATGATCCTCATCATGCTGCCTATGTGGATGAACTTTTTGCTGCGGACCTACTCCTGGATGTCCATTCTGGAAAACAATGGTCTTTTGAACCGGCTGTTCCAGAGCATCGGGCTCATCGATCTTTATAACCAGATCGCCATGTCTCTTTCCGCCAACCCGGCGGCTTATGAGCCCATTACCCATTTTCAGCTCATCAACACCCAGGGCGCTGTGGTGCTGGGCATGGTCTACAACTACCTGCCCTTCATGATCCTGCCCATCTATTCCGTCATCGTCAAGCTGGACCGCTCCCTCATTGAGGCGGCCCGGGATCTGGGTGCCAACACCTTCCACGTGTTCCGGCGGGTGATTCTGCCGCTGTCTTTGCCCGGTGTGCTCTCCGGCATCACCATGGTGTTTGTCCCCTCCGTGTCCACCTTCGCCATCAGCAAGATGCTCGGCGGCGGCACGGAGATGATGCTGGGCGATCTTATCGAGCAGCAGTTCCTGGGCGGCGCCTACAATCCCCAGCTGGGCGCGGCCATCTCCCTGGTGATGATGCTGATCGTCGTGGTGTGCATGGTCGTGATGAATCGCTTCGGTGAAGGCGAAGAACAGGCGGTGATGCTGTGAAACGGTCCAATTCCCTTCTCAGCCGTGTGTTCATGGCTCTGGTGTTCGTCTTTTTGTACGCTCCCATCGTGCTGCTCATCATCTTTTCCTTCAACGCCGGCAACAGCAATACCGTCTGGCAGGGTTTCTCCCTGGAGTGGTATGAAAAGCTCTTCCGGGACCGGCTGATCATGCAAAGCGTCTATACCACGCTTTTGATCTCCCTGCTCTCTACCATCATCGCCACCGTAGCCGGCACCTTTGCCGCCATCGGTTTTTATTCCATGCGCCGGCGCATCCGGGACCCGCTGATGACTGTCAACAACATCCCCATGATGAATGCCGACATCGTCACCGGCGTGTCCCTGTGTTTGTTCTTTGTGGCGTTTTTCAACTTCTGGGGCGACTTTGCCGTCTGGTTCAACAGCCTGCAGGGCTTTGTCCAGCTGCCCACCCGGCTGACCATGGGCTTCGGCACGCTGCTTATCGCCCATGTGTGCTTCAACATCCCCTACGTGATCCTCTCCGTGGGCCCCAAGCTCCGGCAGATGGACAAAAACCTGGTGGACGCCGCCCAGGACCTGGGCTGTACCTGGATGCAGGCCTTCTGGAAGGTCATCATTCCGGAGATCAAGCCCGGCATCATTTCCGGCGCGCTCACCGCCTTTACCATGAGCATTGACGACTTCGTCATCAGCTACTTCACCGCCGGCTCCTCCGCCTCCACCCTGGCCATGACCATCTACGGCATGACCAAAAAGCGGGTGAGCCCCGAGATCAATGCCGTGTCTACGCTGCTGTTCGTAACGGTGCTGGTGCTGCTGGCCATCGTCAATATCCGGGAGGCCCGGCAGGAACGCCGGAACGCCCGACGGCTCCATGCCTGATCCCACGGCCCTGCGGCTTGGAGATAACACATTTTCATATCAAACTGGAGGCCGGATCCATTGAAAAAGATGCTTGCCCTTGCCATGATCCT
Source organism: uncultured Oscillibacter sp. (assembly GCA_902490355.1). Lineage (GTDB taxonomy): Bacteria > Bacillota > Clostridia > Oscillospirales > Oscillospiraceae > Oscillibacter. The sequence goes on along the minus strand of CABUDN010000021.1, from coordinate 13,681 downwards.
GACAACTATCCTGACGCTCTCCGCCTGCGGCGGCAGCTCCGAAGAAGAGCGCGTGGTCAACGTGTGCAGCTGGGGCGAATACATTGACGACAGCCTGATTTATCAGTTCGAGGACGAAACCGGCATCAAGGTCAACTACCAGACCGCCGAGAGCAACGAGGCCCTCTACTCCCTGCTCAAAACCGGCGCCGGTGACTTTGACGTCATCGTCCCCTCCGACTATATGATCGCCCGCCTCATCGACGAGGGAATGCTGGCCGAGCTCAACTACGACAACATCCCCAACTACGCCCTCATTGACGATGCCTACAAGGGCCTGAGCTTTGACCCCGAGAACAAGTACACTGTTCCCTACACCTGGGGTACCGTGGGCATCATTTACAACACCACCATGGTGGATGAGCCCATCACCAGCTGGGACGCCATGTTCGATGAGAAGTACGCCGGCAATGTGCTGATGATCCGCAACTCCCGGGATGCCCTGGCCGCTGCCCTGCTGGACCTGGGCTACGATCTCAACACCACCGACACCGCTCAGATCCAGGAGGCCTACGAGCTCCTGGCCGACGCCAAGAACAAGGGCGTCTATCAGGCCTTCGTCATGGACGAGATCTTCAACAAGATGGAAGGCGGCAACGCTGCCATCGCCATGTACTATGCCGGCGACTACCTGACCATGCTGGAGAACAATCCGGATCTGGCCTTCGTGGTGCCCGAGGAGGGCAGCAACTGGTTCGTGGACGCCATGTGCGTGCTCAAGGACGCCCAGCACAAGGAGGAGGCGGAGGCATGGATCAACTTCATCGCTTCCACGGAATCCAACCTGGCCAACATGGACTATATCTGGTACGCCTCTCCCAACAAGGAGGCACTGGAGCAGTATCCGGCCTACTATGAGGAGACCTACGGCGAACCTCTGGACATGGATCTCTATGAGATCATGGCCGCGCCCCAGGACGTCCTGGACCGCTGCACCCTCTATGAGAACCTGCCCACCGACATCCTCAACCTCTATAACGACCTCTGGACCCAGCTGGGCATCTGATCCTGCTCCGCAGCTTTGACAGCGCCGGAACCATTCCGGCGCTGTTCTCAATCAGACTTGATGACAAGGAGGACTTTCCCATGATTCTCATTGGAACCAAATGCCGCCTGGAGCAGACCGTCACCCAGGAACTGACCGCCGCGCAGGTGGGCTCCGGCGCCCTGCCGGTGTTCGGCACCCCCTTCATGGCCGCCATGATGGAAAACGCCGCCATGACCGCCCTGCAGAACTACCTCACCGACAGCCAGGGCAGCGTGGGCATTCACCTGGACATCTCCCACGAGGCGCCCACCCCGGTGGGCATGAAGGTCTGGGCGGAAGCCGAGATCTATGCCGTGTCCGAAAACGGCAAGATCGTGGACTTCAAGGTCAAGGCCTGGGACGAAAAGGGCCCCATCGGCCAGGGCACCCACTCCCGGGCCATCATTGACAATGACCGGTTTTTGACCAAGTGTAACGCCAAGCTGGAGGGCTGAGCCCCTCCCCTGCCGGGCAGTAAAAAGGACGCGAAAGCAATGCTTTCGCGTCCTTTTTTCATCAGAACAAGGTCAGCTGGCTGCTCTCCGCCATGCCGGCGAAGGCGCCCAGGGCCTTGAGCTGCTCAATATGGGTCTTGGAGAGCTTGTTGCAGCAAAGGGCAAACTCCTCAATGGAGACAAAGGTCTTGCCCTTGCGCTTTTCCACCGTGTCCAGAGCCGCCGCCTCGCCCAGGCCATGGACGGAGGTGAACGGCGGCAGCAGTCCCCCTTCCGTCACCTTGAACTTGGTGGCGTCGGACTCATAGATGTTGATGGTGTCGAAATGGAACCCCCGGAGGTAGAACTCATAGCACACCTCCAGCGTGGTCATCATGGACTGCTCTACGGCGGTGGCGTCCTTGTTGTTCTCGATCTCCCGGATCTTGCGCTTGACGGCATCCTTTCCCGCGCAGCAGAACTCCGCGTCAAAGGCCTTGGCCCGGACGGAGAAGAACGTGGCATAGAACGCCAGAGGCTCATGAACCTTATACCAGGCAATGCGGAAGGCCATCATAACATAGGCCACGGCGTGAGCCTTGGGGAACAGGTAGCCGATCTTGGCCAGGGACTCGATATACCACGCAGGCACATCATGGGCCTCCATGGCCTCCACCCAGCCCTCGTCGAAGCCGCCCTTTTTCACCTTGCCCTTACGGACCTTCTCCATGATCTTAAAGCTCATCTTGGGGTCCAGTCCTTTGGAGATGAGGTAGAGCATAATATCGTCACGGCAGCCCACGGTCTCCAAAACCGAGGCGGTACCGCTGACGATCAGATCCCGGGCGTTGCCCAGCCACACATCCGTTCCGTGGGAGAAACCGGACAAGCGCACCAGGGTGTTGAAGTCCTTGGGCTGGGTGTCCACCAGCATCTGCCGGGTGAAACGGGTGTTGAACTCCGGAATGGCCACGGCCCCCGTGGGACCCAGCAGGTCGTCATTCTCATATCCCAGCACTTTGCTGGAGGTGAAGATCGACATGGTGTCCGGATCGTCCAGGGGGATGGAATGGGGATCCACCCCGGTGAGGTCCTGCATCATGCGGACCATGGTGGGGTCATCGTGTCCCAGCATGTCCAGCTTGAGGATGTTGGCTTCCATGGAGTGGTATTCAAAATGAGTCGTAATGGTGTCGGAATCGTCGGCATCCGCCGGATGCTGCACCGGGCAGAAATCCTCCATGTCCTTGTCATCGGGCACGACCACCAGACCGCCGGGGTGCTGACCCGTGGTCCGGCGCACGCCCACGCAGCCCTGGGTCAGGCGGTTTTCCTCCGCCCGGCCTGCCACGATGCCGTTTTCCTCCAGGTACTTCTTGACGAAGCCATAGGCCGTCTTTTCCGCCAGGGTACCGATGGTGCCCGCCCGGAACACCTGCGTCTCACCGAACATCTCAATGGCGTGGCGGTGGGCCCGGGCCTGATACTCGCCGGAGAAGTTCAGGTCGATATCCGGCACCTTGCCGCCGCCGAAGCCCAGGAAGGTCTCAAAGGGGATGTCGAAGCCATCCTTGATGTACTTCGTACCGCAGACGGGACAGACCTTGTCCGGCATGTCCGCGCCGCAGCCGTAGGAGCCGTCCAGAATGAACTCACTGTTCTTGCACTTGGGGCAGCGGTAATGGGGCGGCAGGGAGTTGACCTCCGTGATGCCGGACATATACGCCACCAGGGACGAGCCCACGGAACCACGGGAGCCCACCAGGTAGCCGTTTTCCAAGCTCCGCTGCACCAGCTTTTGGGCGGACATGTACACCACGTCGTACTTGCCCAGGATGCCGCCCAGCTCCACATTCAGGCGGTCCACAATCAGCTTGGGCGGGTCCTCGCCGTAGAGCCGGTGGACCTTCTCCCACACCAAGCGGTTGAGCTCCTCCTCAGAGTTTGCCAGGCGCGGCGGGAACAGCTCCGCCGGCAGCAATTCGAAATTCTCGATCTGATCGGCCACCAGACGGGTGTTGGTCACCACCACCTCATAGGCCTTCTCCTTGCCCAGATACGCAAATTCCCGGAGCATTTCATCGGTAGTCTTGAAATAGATGGGCAGCGGTTCATTGGCGTCGGGGAATTTCTTGGACGCCAGCAGGATGTGCCGGTACACTTCGTCCTCCGGCTCCAGGAAGTGGACGTCGCCGGTGGCGCACACCGGTTTGCCCAGCTCCTCCCCCAGCCGCACCACGGTGCGGTTGAGTTCCCGCAGATCCTCCTCCGAGCGTACGTCACCGTTACGGAGCATGAAGGCGTTGTTGCACAGGGGCTGGATCTCCAAATAGTCGTAAAAGTCCGCGATGCGCTTGAGCTCCTCCCAGTCCTTGTGGTCCGCAATCGCCCGGAACAGCTCGCCCGCCTCGCAGGCCGCGCCCACAATGATGCCCTCCCGGTGTTCCCGCAGCAGGCTCTTGGGAATGATGGGCACCCGCTTGAAGTACTTGAGGTTGGATGCCGAAATCATCTGATAGAGATTCTTCAGGCCTACCTTATTCCGGGCCAGCAGGATGATGTGCTTGGGGAAGCGGTTGGACTTGCTGCCCTGGGGACGGAGCTTTTCCATCTCGGGGTTGACCGCCTGAAGGGTATGAATCCCCCGCTCATGGAGCATCTTCCAGAAAGGAATGAGCATATAACCCACCGTGGCGGCATCGTCGCTGGCCCGGTGGTGGTTGAAGGCCGGCAGGTCCAGATGCTCAGCCACAATGTCCAGCTTGTACTTCCCCAGTCCCGGCAGCAGATTCTGGGCCAGGATCAGGGAGTCTACGTAAGTGGGATGGAACGCCAGCCCCACCTTCCGGCAGCCCTCCCGGATAAAGCCGATATCAAACTCCGCGTTGTGGGCCGCCAGGGGGCGTCCGTCTACAAACTCCAAAAATGCCGTCAGGGCCTCTTTGAGCTGAGGCGCATCCTTGAGCATCTCGTCGGTAATACCCGTCAGGCCAATGATCTCCGGCGTCAGGCGGCGGTTGGGATTGACGAAGGTCTGAAACCGCTCGCAGATCTCGCCGTTTCGCAGCACTACGGCACCGATCTCCGTGATGGCCTCCCGGTCCACCTTGAGGCCCGTGGTCTCAATATCGAAGCAGACGAACTCCCCGTCCAGGGAGCAGTCATCCTTGCCGTGGACCACCACCCGGTCGTCCACGTTGTTGACGAAGTACCCCTCCACGCCATAGAGGATTTTGATCTTGTCCCCGGCGGCGTGCCAGGCGTCCGGGAAGGATTGGGCCACGCCGTGGTCCGTGATGGCAATGGCCGGATGCCCCCAGCGGATGGCCGTCTGGATGGCCTCCTTGGTGTCCGTCAGGGCGTCCATATTGCTCATCTTGGTGTGCAGGTGCAGCTCCACCCGCTTTTCCGGTGCGGTGTCCTGCCGCTGGGCGTGCTCCGTCACCTGTATGTGGTAGGGATTGAGCTGAATATCCTTGCCGTCCCAGGTGGGCTCCATCTTTCCCTGCACCAGCAGCCACATGCCCGGCTTGATGGCGCTCTCCAGGGCCTGGGCCTCCTTGGCCGTGAGATTCTTATGTACCGTGACGGAGTTGGTATAGTCCGTCATATCGAAGGTCAAACGCCACATGCCCGGCCGCCGGGTCTCCCGGCACTCAAAGGCAAACACCTTTCCGGCCACCGTGGCGTTGCCCATCTTCAGATCCAGCATCTTCATGGGAACGGGCTTGGTCTTGATGGGATTGCCCATCAGGACCTTTCCGGAGGGCTTGCCGCCTCCCTTCCCGCCTGCCCCAGCGGCCGCAGACGCCGGGGCGGAGACCTTGGCGGCAGCGGGCTGCTCCACGCAGGTGACGTCCATCTCCGCCTTGGCAAAGCCGTACACCGCGCATAAGCTTTGGCGGATCTGCTCCTCGTCCTCCGGGGACAGGGGCATCCGTACCCGCAGATGCACGGTGATGGTCATAGCGGTCTGATCGATGCATGCGCCGGTCAGCTCCGCCCCCGCCAGCTTCAGCCGCAGCGGAGCCGACAGCCGCAGCTCCGTGAACATTTCAAAAAACGGGATATCTCTCGACATGGGTTCCTCTCACTTCAACTTCTCTAAACTCTGCAGCCGGGCAGCACGCCGCCAGGTCCTGTGAGACCTGGCGGCGGAACTTCCCGGGCAAATGGGTCTTATAGTTTGGCGATTTCCTCCATCAGGGCGTCTACCAACCGCTCCTGGGGCACTTTATAAAGGATTTCTCCTTTGCGGAACAACAGTCCCTCACCCTTGCCGCCGGCAATGCCGATGTCCGCTGCGGCGGCCTCACCAGGGCCGTTGACGGCGCAGCCCATCACCGCCACGGTGATGTTTTTCTCGCAGTTCATCAGCCGCCGCTCCACTTCTTCCGCAATGGGGATGAGGTCGATGCGGGTGCGTCCGCAGGTGGGACAGGCAATGAGGTTCACGCCCTCCTTGCGCAGTCCCGCCGCCTTCAAAATCTTCTTGGCGGCATAGATCTCCTCCACAGGATCGGCGGTGAGCGTCACCCGGATCGTGTCGCCGATGCCCAGGCACAGCAGTCCTCCGATACCCATGGCGGATTTCACCATGCCCATGGAGGGCGTGCCCGCCTCCGTGACGCCCAGATGCAGAGGATAGTCCGTCCGCTCGTGGAGCAGGCGGTAGGCCGCCATGGTCAACGGCACGTCGGAGCATTTGACGGAGATGCAGATATCGTCAAAGTCAAACCGGTTGAGCAGAGCCACATGGCCCATGGCACTCTCCACCAATGCCTCCGCCGTGACGCCGCCGTACTTGGCCCGCAGCTCCTTTTCCAGAGAGCCGCCGTTGACGCCGATCCGGATGGGGATGCCCTTCTGGCGGCAGATGTCCGCCACCGCCTTGACCTTCTCCTCTCCCCCGATGTTGCCGGGGTTGATGCGGATGGCGTCGATGCCCCGCTGGGCTACCTCCAGGGCATACTTGTAATTGAAATGGATGTCAGCGATGAGCGGAATGGAGATCTGCTCCTTGATCCGGTCCACCGCCTCCGCCGCCGCCTGGTCCGGAATCGCCACCCGGATGATCTCGCATCCGGCGGCCTCCAAAGCGTGGATCTGGGCCACGGTGGCAGCCACATCGTCTGTCTTCGTGTTGCACATGGACTGGATGGACACCGGCGCGCCGCCGCCCACCGCCACGGTCCCTACCATCAACCGTTTGGTCATGGTCATCGTCCTCCTATCGTATCAGCCGGAACACATCCTGGAACGTGATAAGCAGCATGAAGCCCATCAGCGCCACAAATCCGGCCATATTCACCGCCATTTGATACCGCTCCGGCACCTTCTTTCCCACCAGCAGCATGGCCACCGCATCCACCAGCAGGAAAAACACCCGGCCGCCGTCCAGAGCCGGGAACGGCAGCAGGTTCATCACTGCCAGGTTCACCGCCAACAGCGCCGCGAAATAGAAGATCTGGCTCCAGGCGTCGGAAGCCGTCTCCGCTTCGCTGCCCACTTCCGTCATAGTGGAGACAATGCCTACCGGCCCGCTGATATCGTCCAATCCGGCTCCTCCGGTGAAGAGCTGCACCAAACTGAAGCGCACCAGCTGCACGAAATCCAGCGCCGTATACCACGTGTACTGCAACTTCTTGGCCAGGGTCGCCTCCTGAACACCGACACCCACATAGATGCCGAAGCCTGTATAGGTGGAGCCGTCGGTACTGGTGAAGGTGCTCCGGGGCAGATCCTCCAGCAGGATATGGGTGCCGTCCCGCACGACCTCGATGTCGGCAGTCTCTCCGGCGTAGTCCAGAAACATCTTGGCCTCTCCCTGGAGATAGGTCCGATAGCCGTTGACCTTATAGACCTGGTCCCCGGCCTGGAAGCCATTCTCCCCGGTCTGGGTGAACTCCGGCGCGGTGCCGATGATCACATCGGTGTAGATCTCCGTGGTCCCGGCGTACAGGCACAGCAAAATCACCACGCCGGTGAGGAAGTTCATAAAGGATCCCGCCACCAGGATAATGAATTTCTTCCAGAAGCCCTGCTGGACAAAGGAATCCTCCGCGCCAGTGTCCTCGTCCTCCCCCTCCATGGCACAGTAGCCGCCGATGGGCAGCACCCGGAGGGAATACTGAGTATCCCCCTTCTCCTTCTGCCAGATCAGCGGGCCCATGCCGATGGAAAACTCATTGACCCGCACGCCGCACAGCTTTGCTGCCAGGAAATGGCCCAGCTCATGCACCGTGACCAGCAGTCCAAAAATTGCGATCGCTGCCAGGATAAAGACTAGTTTCATGCTGTAAAACTCCTAAAAAACGCTTACCGGAGCACGCTCCGCCGGGCCGCCTGGTCCGCCTCCAGAATGTCCTCCAGGGTGGGGGCGGCGGTGACCGCTACCTCTTCCCGGGCCCGGCGCACCAGCCGGGCAATGTCATGGAAGCCGATGCGGTCCTCCAAAAACAGTCCCACAGCCTCCTCGTTGGCACCGTTGAGGATCGCGCAGGCCGTGCCGCCCTCCCGGGCCGCCGCCTCCGCTAGGGCCAGACAGGTAAAGGTCTCCCGGTCCGGTTCGGCAAAGGTCAGCGGCGGACAGTGCAGCAGGTCCAGCGGCTCCGCCGGGCTCTCGGCCCGATTGGGATAGGTCATGGCATACCGGATGGGTAACCGCATATCCGGCGTGCCCAGCTGGGCCAGCACCGCCCCGTCCCGGTACTCCACCAGGGAGTGAACGATGCTCTGGCGGTGGATCACCACATCCACCTGCTCCAGCGGCAGCCGGTAGAGCCGCATGGCCTCGATGACCTCCAGGCCCTTGTTCATCAGCGTGGCGCAATCCACGGTGATCTTGGGACCCATGGTCCAGTTGGGATGCTTGAGGGCATCTGCTTTTGTCATCTTGCCCACTTCTTCCCGGCTCATGCCGTAAAAGGGACCGCCGGAGCAGGTCAGAATCAGCCGCCGGATCTCCCGGCGGTCTGCACAGCCCTGCAGACACTGGAAGATGGCCGAGTGCTCGGAGTCCACCGGCACAATCTCAGCGCCGCAGCGCTCCGCCTCATCCATAACCAGCTCTCCGGCACAGACCAACGTCTCCTTATTGGCCAGGGCGATGCGCTTGCCCGCTCGGATGGCCGCAAGCGTCGGCCGCAGGCCCACCATGCCCACCACGGCGGTGACCACGGTATCCGCCTCCGGCACGGTAGCCGCTTCCTCCAAGGCAGAACCGCCGCCCAGCACCCGCACCGGCGTATCCGCCAGACGCACCGCCAGATCCCGGGCGGCGGCCTCGTCGGTCATAACCGCCAGACGCGGCGAAAACCGCCGCGCCTGCTCTTCTACCCGGTCAACGCTGGAATGGGCGGTAATGGCCGCCACCTTCAGCCCCAGCTGCTCCACCACGTCCAGCGTCTGCCGTCCGATGGAGCCCGTGGAGCCCAGTATGGAAATCATATTCGCCATAAGCTCATCCTATCTCACAAATTGCAGAACAATCTCAACGAGCGGTGTGACAAACAGCACGCTGTCAAACCGGTCCAGCACACCGCCGTGCTCCAAAAAGAGATGCCCATAATCCTTGATGCCGAATTCCCGTTTGATGAGGGAAAAACTCAGGTCGCCGATCTGTGCCACCACACTGCACACCAGGCCCAGCAAAATCATGCCCAGATAGCTGTTGACGATTCCCGCATAGAACCACCGGTTCATCACCGCGGCAAAGATCACGGCCCCCAGTACGTTGCCCACCAGCCCTCCGATGGAGCCCTCCACCGTCTTTTTGGGACTGACCTTGGGCGCCAGCTTGTGCTTTCCGAAAAAGCGGCCGCCGAAATATCCGCCGGTATCACTGAGGAAGCTGAAGATAAAGGGCAGCAGCAAGCATACCCGGGGAATTCCCGCGTCCTCCATCCGGATAAAGGCGGAGAAGGAATAGGGAATCGCAATCACGGCGAACAGCCCCGCCAGAATATGCAGGAACTTGACCTCACCAGCTTTCAAAATCGCATAGAAGAACGTCACCAGCACATAGAGGAACCACAGCACCTCCATATGCTCCGGCCGGTCATAGTACCAGCTGACGGAGAACACCGCACAGATGATAGTCCAGCCGAACAGATAGCTCCGCTTGGGGATGCCCACGCACACCATCAGCTCCATGGCCGCAATGCCGGACAGGGCGCACAGCGCCGCCATCATCACAATGGGCGGCGCCGCCAACACGATGTAAAACAGCAGCGGGACGCCCACCGCGGCAACCAGCAGTCTCGATTTCATAAGAAGCGGTCCTTTCTGTGAAGCATTACTTCTTTACACCGCCGAATCGGCGGTCCCGTGCCTGATAAGCGGCAATGGCCCGATCCAGCTCGGCCTCGTCGAAGTCCGGCCAGAGCACATCCGTGAAGTAAAACTCGGAATAGGCGCACTGCCAGAGCAAAAAGTTGGACAGCCGCAGCTCACCGCTGGGGCGGATGATCAGCTCCGGGTCCGGAATGCCCCGGGAATCCAGATATCCGGAAAACATCGCTTCATCCAGTTCCTCGGAACGGCGCTTGCCGGCAGCACAGTCGGCAGCAAACTGCCGCACGCCCCGCAGAATCTCATCCCGGCCGCCGTAGTTGAGGCAGACGTTGGCCTGGAAGTACCCCTCCGGCAAATGGTCGGAAATCTCATCGGTGGCATGGGCCAGGGCCCGCAGCTCCGGCGCGATGGGCGTCATATCCCCGAAAAAGCGCAGCCGGATATGGTCCCGCTCCATGCTGTCCACGGCCTCCAGCAGGTACCGCTTCAAAAGGCCCATGATGGCGCCCACCTCTTCCGTGGAGCGCTTCCAGTTCTCCGTGGAGAAGGCGTAGACCGTCAGGTACTTCACGCCGATGTCCTTGCAATAGGTGGCAATGCGGCGGAAGGTCTCCGCCCCGGCCTTGTGGCCTGCCGTCCGGGGCAGGCCCCGTTTCGTGGCCCAGCGGCCGTTGCCGTCCATAATAATCGCAATATGGCGAGGCAGACGAACCGCCTGCCCCGCCGTATCCTTCTTGTCCTGCATATTCGCCATCAGACTGCCATCAATTCCTTCTCTTTTTTGGCCAGGAGCTCGTCGAGCTTCTTGCAGCTGTCGTCGGTGAGCTTCTGCAGGTCCTTTTCCGCCTGCTTCATCTCGTCTTCCGTAATCTCGGAGGCCTTCTCCAGCTTCTTGAAGTGCTCCATGGCGTCCCGGCGGATATTCCGCACGGCCACTTTGCCGTTCTCCGCGTACTTGCGGATCTGCTTGACCAGCTCCTTACGGCGCTCCTCCGTAAGCTGGGGGAAGTTGAGGCGGATGCTCTTGCCGTCGTTCTGGGGATTGATGCCCAGATCGGAGTTCTGAATGGCCTTTTCAATGGCCTTGACTGCCGTGGCATCCCAGGGCGCAATCACCAGGGAACGGGGATCGGGTGAGGAGATGGCGGCAATCTGCTGGATGGGGGTGGGGCTGCCGTAATAGTCCACCATGATCCGGTCCAGAACCGAGGCGTTGGCGCGGCCTGCCCGCACGGAGGCAAAATCCGCGGCTACGGAGTCGATGCTCTTCCCCATTTTCCCCTCGTATACCTTGTACTCGTCCTTCAGCATAGTTTCGTCCTTCCTTTCACGTTGTCTCGTTCGTCGTCACAGGCGCATGTGCGCCGGTTATTCGCCCACGATGGTACCGACCTTCTCGCCGCACAGGGCCCGGATGATATTCTGGGGGTCCTTCAGGGCAAAGAGCAGTACCGGGATCTTATTGTCCATGGACAGCGAAGTGGCCGTGGAATCCATCACCATCAGGTGCTTGGCCAGAACCTCATCATAGGTGATGGTATCGTACTTGACGGCAGTGGGGTCCTTCACCGGATCGGCGGTATACACGCCATCGACATTCTTGGCCAGCAAAATCACGTCTGCGTTGATTTCCGCGGCCCGCAGCACGGCTGCCGTATCCGTGGAGAAATAGGGGTTGCCGGTGCCGGCGCCGAAGATCACCACCCGACCCTTCTCCAGATGCCGAATGGCACGGGAGCGGATATACGGCTCCGCCATGGCCCGCATCTCCACCGCCGTCTGCACCCGGACGGGAATTCCCTTCTGCTCGCACACGTCGGCCACAGCCAGACAGTTCATCACCGTGGCCAGCATACCCATGTGGTCTGCCCGGGTCCGCTCCATCTTGCCGCCGCTGTTTTTGGCGCCGCGCCAGAAGTTGCCGCCGCCGACCACCAGGCCCACCTGAACGCCCATCTCCAGGCATTCCTTGAGCACGTCGCACACCTGACCGATGACCTCAAAGTCCAAGCCCGTGTGCTTCTCTCCCGCCAGGGCCTCGCCGCTGATCTTCAGCAGCACGCGATGATATACCGGTTTCGCCATTGCGAATGACCTCCATCTTTTCTTCTGATTTTCAACGTGTTTATTCTACCGTATTTTTTCTGGTTTGCATAGGGGGTTCGGAAAGTTTTTCACGAAAAAAGCGGGAACGGCATACAGCCGCTCCCGCTCGGTTCAGCCGCCGCAGGCATTCACCAGAACACCCAGCAGTTCGTCCTTCCCTACGCCCTTTTCCGCGGAAAAGGGAATCAGGATATCCTCCTCCGTCAGCTCCAGGGTCTGCTCAATCAACTCCAGGGCCGGCTCGATCTGGCTCTTTTTCAGCTTGTCCAGCTTATTGGCCACGATGATCTCCGGACAGCCTGTCTCCCGGAACCAGCGGTGCATGGTCACATCGTCTGCCGTGGGCTTGTGGCGGATATCCACGATCAGCACGCCGGCGGTAATGTAGCTGCCGCCCTCCTGGAAATAGCTTTCCATGAGTTTGCCCCAGCGCTCCTTCTCAGCCCGGCTGACCTTGGCATAGCCGTAGCCCGGCAGATCCACCAGGTAGGCCTTCCGGTCCACGAGAAAGTAGTTGATCTGGGTGGTCTTGCCGGGAGACGCGCCTACATAGGCCAGATTCTTCCGGCCCAGCAGGCGGTTGATCACCGAGGACTTGCCCACGTTGGACCGCCCGGCAAAGGCAAACTGGGGCAGTCCGTCCCGCAGGAACTGCTCCCGGCTGCCGGCAGAGCGGGAAAACTCCGCCTTTGCGAAATTGAGATCCATCCGCTCCTCCTTACTGCCGCAGTCCGGCATCCACCGGCTCCCGGGTCACCTGAGCAAAAGCGGCCATGGCGGGCTCCTCCTTTGCCGTCTCCCGGACCGGCTCGTCTTTTGTCATCACCGGCACCAGCACCTCGGCAAACACCTGGTCCACCGTGGATACCGGCACGAACCGCAGCGCCGCCCGCACCGTCTGGTCAATCTCCTCCAGATCCCGGACATTGTCCGCCGGAATCAGCACGGTATGAAGCCCATTGCGCAGAGCGGCCATGGTCTTTTCCTTCAATCCGCCGATGGGCAGCACCCGTCCGCGTAAAGTAATTTCGCCTGTCATGGCGTATCCAGCCTTGATCTTCCGGTCCGTCAGGGCGGAGAGCATGGCGGTGGCCATGGCAATACCGGCGGAGGGGCCGTCCTTGGGTACCGCGCCCTCCGGGAAGTGGACGTGAATGTCCCGGGTCTTGTAGAAGTCCGCCTCAATGCCCAGGGCGTCTGCCCGGCTGCGAAGGCAGCTGAGCGCCGCCTGGGCGGATTCCTTCATGACGTCGCCGAGATTGCCGGTCAGCTCCAGTTTGCCGGAGCCTTCCATGACATTGACCTCCACTTCCAGGATTTCGCCGCCGGCCTCAGTCCACGCCAAGCCGTTGACCACACCGATCTCCTCCCGGTCCGTATGGAGCGCGGGGGGATAGGGCTGGCAGTCCAGGAATTTGGGCAGGTCCTCTTCTGTAACGGTAACACGCTTTACATCGCCTTTGAGCAGGCGCATATCGGTCTTTCGGCAGATGGCCGCCAGCCGCCGCTCCAGAAGGCGCACACCGGACTCCCGGGTATAGTCCCGGATCACGGCGCGCAGCACATCGTCGCTGATGCGCAGGGCGCCCTTGCGAATGCCGTGCTCCGCCATTTCCTTGGGCAGCAGATGCCGCCGGGCAATCTGCAGCTTTTCCTCGTCGGTATAACTGGAGAGCTGAATGACCTCCATCCGGTCCAGCAGAGGCCGGGGAATGGTCTCAGTGGTATTGGCGGTGGTGATGAACATGACCTTGGAAAGGTCCACCGGGATCTCCAGGAA
>CABUDN010000020.1 GCA_902490355.1 uncultured Oscillibacter sp. | reverse complement strand
CAGGACGTGCGGGAAGCGGCCCGGCAGGAGGGCTACCGTCAGGGCTATGAAGACGGCATGAAAAAGGCCCAGGTGGAGGGCGCGGCGGCCATGGAACGCCAGCGCAGTGAGCAGGCCCAGGAGGTCAAGCGCTTTCTGGAGCAGGCCACCCGGGCACGGGAGGACCTGCTGGAAAAGGCCCAGGATGAGCTGTGCGACCTGAGCATTGCCGTGGCCGAGAAGATCATCCATATCAGCCTCAAAAGCAGCCGGGAGGTCATCGCCCGTATGATTCAGATGGCCACCGAGCGGCTCAAGCGGCGGGAGTGGGTCCGGATCTATGTGGGCGGCTGTGATGCCCGGGAACTCTCCCAGATCACACCGGAGCTGACCACCGCCCTGGCAGGGCTGTCCGACCACATCAAACTGATTCCGCTGGCCGACGACGAGTCCGGCACCTGCATCATCGAGATGCCCGACGAGATCATCGACGCCAGCGTGTCCACCCAGATCCACAATCTTCGGGATATTCTCCACGGAGGCTGAGAGGAGGCGTCCGGTTTTGTTTGAGAAGATCATTCAGCAGGTTCAGCAGGCCCAGACCGTCAGCTATACCGGAAAGATCGAAAACATTGTGGGCATGACCATTGAGGCATCCGGCGGCCGGGCGGCGGTGGGCGATATCTGCCGCATCTACAACGGCGAGTCCGGCGGCCAGATCATGGCCGAGGTGGTGGGCTTTAAAAATGACCGCATCTTGCTCATGCCCTATGCCGGAATGAACGGTATTTCCGCGGGCAACTTCGTGCGCAACACCGGGCGGCGGCTGAGCCTGTCCATGGGGCCGTTTCTCAAGGGACGGGTCATCAATGCCCTGGGGCAGCCCATTGACGGCAAGGGTCCCTTCTCCGGCGGCACCAGTGTGTGCGTGGAGAAGGAACAGTATATCAATCCCATGGCCCGCCCGCCCATCCGGGAACGGCTGGAGTTCGGGGTCAAGGCCATTGACGGCATGCTCACCATCGGCAAGGGCCAGAGAATCGGCATCTTCGCCGGTTCCGGCGTGGGCAAGAGTACCCTCATGGGCATGATTGCCAAGCACGTCAAAGCCGACATCAACGTCATTGCCCTGGTGGGCGAGCGCGGCCGCGAAGTAGTGGAGTTCATGGAAAAGGACCTGGGGCCTGAGGGCATGAGCCGGTCTGTTCTGGTGGTGGCAACCTCCGACCAGCCCGCCATGCTGCGCAAGCGCTGTCCCTCCGTGGCCACGGGAATCGCCGAGTATTTCCGGGATCAGGGCATGGATGTGCTGCTGATGATGGACTCTTTGACCCGGTTCGCCATGGCTCAGCGAGAGATCGGCCTGGCCGTGGGAGAACCTCCGGTAGCCAGAGGCTATACGCCCTCCATTTACGCCGAGCTTCCCAAGCTGCTCGAGCGCAGCGGCAATTTCCAAAAGGGCTCCATCACCGGCGTCTATACGGTGCTGGTGGAGGGCGACGACACCAACGAGCCCATTGCCGACACGGTCCGGGGCATTGTGGACGGACACATCGTCTTGTCCCGGCGGCTGGCCAACAGCAACCATTTCCCCGCCATCGACATCGGCGCCAGCATTTCCCGTCTGATGACGGATATCGTCTCCCCGGAGCACCGGGCCCTGGCCTCCCGCATTCGGGACGTCATGGGGACGTATGAGAAAAATGCGGATCTGGTGTCCATCGGTGCCTACCAGGCCGGGACGAATCCCAAGCTGGACTACGCGCTGAGCAAGATTGACGGCATCGAGCAGTTCCTCACCCAGGGGGTGGACGAGGCCTTCACCTACGACCAGGATGTAGAGGCCATGCGCAGGCTCCTATAAAGAAAGAGTGAAAACAGCATGAAAAGGTTTCAGTTTAATTTGGACGGCGTGCTCCAGTACCGCCGGCAGGTCCTGGACGGCTGCCAGGGCGAATATGCCCAGGCCCTGGATCGGGTGCACCGGCAGGAGGCACGCAAAGCCGACGCCGAGGCACGCTACCGCGGGTTGAACCGGGAGTTCCGGGAGGCAGCGGCTGCGGGAATCACGGCGGCGGACGCCCTGACCTTTGAGGGCGGGCTGCGTGCTCTGGAACAGGAGATCGCCCGGGAGAGCCGGCTGCTGGACGAGTACCGCCGCAGTGCCGAGGAGGTGCGCCAGCGGATGATGCAGGCCCACATCGACAAGGCGGTGCTGGAGCGCCTGCGGGAAAAGAAACGGCAGGAGTACGATCAGGAGGCGCAGAAGAGCCAGGAACGGTTCATTGATGAGCTGGTCTCGGCCAGACGCCAGAGTGCTGCCAGCTGAAGGCAGGCTCCGGCACTTCCGTGAAAGGAGGTGAGAACAAGATGTATACAGCACAGATTATGACACCGACAGCCCCGTCCCCGGCATGGGAACCGACGGCGGCGCAGTCCGGAAAGGAATCCGGCGTGTCGTTCCAGACGCTGCTGGAGCAGAGGACAAACCCTTCACAAAAGCCCAAAGCAGATTCGGAAGGTCCGGCGGCGCCGCAGGATGGTACGCCGGACCGGGAGACGGAAACCGGAGAGTCCAAACAGCCGGTGATCAGCATGGATCTGGCCGCTCTGGGAGCGGTATGGCTGGCCGGCGGCATGAATTGGTCCGTACCGGCGGCGCCTGTGCAGAGTGAGCCTCAGGAACTTGGCGCGGTACCGGCGGTATTGGCCGGGACCGTGTCTGCAAATCCTGCGATCGGGGAAGATATTCCGGCGCAGGCCGGGGCTGTTCCGGCCGGCAGTGGTTTGGAGCCGGCCTCCGGTGAGACTCCCGCAGACGCGCCTGCGGCACAGCAGAGTGTTCCGGCGGCTGCAGTATCCCAGGAAGGGAAGATGGAGCGCGTCGTTCCCGCGGCACAGGAGCAGAAAGACGCCGCGGCTTTCCAGCAGCGGCAGGATGACCGGCACAGCACCGGGGAGGACCCGTCCTTCCAGGTGACGGAGTTTGCTGCCGGAGGAGAGACCCGCGTGTTTTCCCAAACGGAACACATACCGGTCAAGGTCGGCGAAGCGGTGGATACCACTGCCCCGGCCCCGCAGCTGGAGCAGGCTCTGGAACAGAATTTGTCCCGGGGGCTGGAAGACGGCGCGCAGCATCTGGAGATCCGGCTTACGCCGGAGCATCTGGGGACTGTGGAGGCGGAGTTCACCCGCGCGGCGGATGGTACGCTCCATGTGGTGCTGCGGGCAGAAAACTCTGAGGCGGCCAAACTGCTGGGAGATCACGCCGGCGCCCTGGGTGCGCTGCTTCAGGACAGCACCCACGGTTCCGTCCGGGTAGAAGTACCCCAGCCGCAGCAGGAGCCGTCCCCGTGGCAGCAACCCGATCAGCAGAGCGGGCAGCAGCAACAGCAGCAACAGCACCACCGTCCCGCCCCGCAGCAGGAGGCGGAATCGTTCCTCCACCAGCTTCGGCTGGGCCTGACGGAGGCGGAGGAGATCTGATAAGGAAGGGAAGTGATCCCATGAGCAGTGAGTTTATGCCGTTGTCCCTGGATACGCGCTATGGAGCCAGTACCTATGCCGCATCTGAAAGCAGCGCCGCCATGTCCAAGGAGGAACTGGAGAAGCTGGGCTATACCGTCAGCGATCCCAATGAGGATCTGGGGCTGGATTTTACAGACTTTCTTCAGCTGATGGTGGCGCAGCTGCAAAACCAGACCATGGACAGCACGGCGGATACTTCGGACATGATGAACCAGCTGGTGCAGATGTCCGTGGTGCAGATGATGAGCAGCGTAAAAACCAGCCTGGACACCCTCACGGATGCCAGCACCCTGACGTATGCGGCGTCCCTGGTGGGAAAGACCGTTACCGTGGGCGCCTATGACAGCGAGGGAAATGTACAGGAAATTGTGGGTACCGTCACCGGAACCGGGACTTATCAGGATACGCCGGTGATTTTCGTCAATGACGAGATGTATCCCCTGAGCAGCATCATGGCGGTGGGCACCTTGCCCCAGGTTCCCGATACACCGGAGACCGGAGGAGACGGCGAAACCGGCGGGGACGGCCAGACCGGCGAAGGGGGAGCGGGCGGCACGGAGACAACCGAACCGTCTGCATAAGCAGAAAAGGAGGAATTCCCATGGTGGAATCGATCCATGCCCCGCAAACCGTGTCCCGGGCGCACAGCGTCGCCGGAAAGAGCACAGGCGGGGCAGGCGGCTTTGGCGCAGTGTTTCAGCAGGAGCTGGAACAGGCGCAGGCCAAGACGGTGGCATTTTCCAAACACGCATTGAGCCGGGCCGAGGAGCGGGGCATCGAGGTGACGCCTTCGCTGCTGGAGCGGCTGAGCGATTCCGTGGAACGGGCGGAGGCCAAGGGCGCCAGGAACATTCTGGCGCTGGATCAAAGCCTGGCCTTCATCGTCAACGTCCCCAACGGGCGGGTGATTACCGCTCTTTCGGAAGATGAAATGAAAGAGAGCATTTTTACCAATATTGACGGAGCCGTGTTCCTGTAACGTACAGAGGGCAGGACCGCAAGGAGGCTCTGGGGACCGTCCGAATGACGATTTCCCGGCGGCACCGTTTTTTCCAAGATTAAAAAAGGAGCATGATACACCATGTCTATGACAGGAGCCATGAGCGCGGCCATTTCCGGCATGAAGACCCACATGCAGGCGCTCAACGTCGTGGGCAACAACATTGCCAATGTCAATACATACGGCTACAAGGCCCAGCGGATTACCTTCAAGGAGAGCATGTACAACACCCTCAGCGCCGGATCCGGCGGTACCACCGTCACCGGCGGCACCAATCCCCAGCAGATCGGCTACGGCTGCGGCGTGGGAACCATCGATCTGGATATGAGCACCGGAGACCTGAGTCCCACGGGCATGCCCACCGACTGCGCCATCAAGGGAGACGGTTTTTTCCTGGTGGGACCCAAAAACCAGGACATCGACAGCATGGACAGCGTCAAGGGCCTGCAGCTGACCCGGGTGGGCAACTTTGAGTTCCGGGACGGCTATCTGGTGGATGGACAGGGCAACGTGGTCTACGGCTTTTTGACCAGTGCCCTGACGGATCCCGCCGCCGGCGGCGCTGCCGGCAATACCGTGGGCAATACCAGTACGGCTCTGGTGCCCATCCGGCTGCCCATGAAGTCCACCGCAGCCGACACGCTGGGCGATGCCGTGTATGTGGGCGTGGATGCCGACACCGGCAAGAACGTGGATCCCACCACGGATGTGGACGGCTTCATCGACTATGAAAACCTGAGCATCGACGCCAACGGCAAGATCACCTGCACCAACAAGGATACCGGCGACCCGGTGGTGGTGGGCTATCTGGCCCTGGGCACCGTGGACAACCCCAACGGCGTGCTCCATACCGACGGACCGTACTATACCGCCGGGGATGCTGCCGGCGACATCACCCTCAGCGCGCCCAACAGCGCTGTGACCGGATACCTCAACAACGGCAAGATCAACGGCACCGACGGCAATACCGTGGACCCGGCCACCATGCTCTCGGCCAAGAGCGGCACCGGGATCCTGACCTCCTTCCTGGAGGGGTCCGGTACGGATCTTGCCACAGAGTTTTCCAATATGATCGTCTACCAGCGCGGCTATCAGGCCAATACCCGGATCATCACCGTTACCGACTCCATGCTCGAAGAGCTGGTCAACATCAAGCGCTGATAAGTTCGGGATCCCCGCCCGGGAAACCGGGCGGGGTGTGTGAGAGAGGAGAATGTTCCATGATTGTACTGAGGAAGATGAACAATGAGAAGTTCCTTGTCAACCACAACCAGATCGAGTGCATTGAGCTGATTCCGGAGTGCAAGATTGTGATGATGAACCACGATTACTACATCGTGCAAGATACCGTGGAGGAAATTATTCAAAAGATTGCGGATTACAACGCCAAGGTGCAGGACATTCACAGAGAGATCTGCGTAATTGACCGGCGCTGAGCGCATCCGTTCCGTACGGCAGAAAGATAGAAGGAATCGACTGTATGAATGTAGTGTATTTGATCGGAATCGCCCTGGCCCTGCTGTTCACGATGTTCGGCATTATCGTCAACATTGGGATTCATCCCGGCCAGTCGCCCATGTTTACCTTTGGCTTTTCACCCGACAGCCTTTGGAACTTCGTCGACTTATCCAGCATCCTGATCGTGGTGGGCGGCACGCTGGCGGTTGTGATCGCCTGTTATCCCAAGCTGGCCAAGTCCTTCCCCAAACATATCAAGATCATGCTCCATGCACAGGCCTTTGATCCTGCCGTGTATGTCGAGCAGCTGGTGGAACTGGCCCAAATTGCCCGGAAAAACGGATTGCTGGCCCTGGAGGAGAAAGCCAACGAGCAGACCGATCCGTTTTTCAAGCAGGCCATCATGCTGATTGTGGATGCCAATGACCCGGATCGGGTGCGCAGCATCCTGGAAAACGACATCGAGCAGACCTCGGCCCGCCACCAGGAGGTGGTGGCCATGTATGAGCGGGGCTCCAATGCCGCGCCTGCATTCGGTATGATCGGTACCCTCATCGGCCTGATCAATATGCTCAAAACCCTGGACGGCGCGGATATGGAGTCCCTGGGACCCAATATGTCCGTGGCCCTGATTACCACCTTTTACGGTTCGTTCCTGGCCCATGTCATCTTCAATCCCATTGCCGCCAACCTGACGGCCCGGGATGAGGAGGAAGTGCTGTGCCGGCAGATTATCGTGGAGGGGATTATGGCCATTCAGTCCGGTGAGAATCCCAAATTCCTGCGGGAGCGTCTGATGACCTTTATGAACCAGAAAGCCCGGGAGGGCGGCTCCGGCGAGGACGCCCAGGAGGGCCGCAAGAAAAGACGCGGCAAGTAAAAAACTGGCCCCGCAGGGGGAGGAGGTGCGGAAATGAAGAAAAAACATAGTGGAGGCGGCGGTGCCAACTGGATGGACACCTACGGCGACATGGTGACGCTGCTGCTGTGCTTTTTCGTCATGCTGTATTCCATGTCCACCATGGACAAGGAAAAGTGGATCGCGCTGGTGGAGTCCTTCAACCCCGACGCGGTGACGGAACAGAACCCCGGCGGCCATGAGGTTACCAACGAGCTGACCCAGGAGCAGGTGGACGCGGATATCCAGACGCTCTATGAGACCATGATGCAGTATGTCCAGCAGGAGAATCTGACCGATCAGGTCAGCATCACCAAGGGCAGCGGGTATGTGTTTGTCTCCTTTGACGATGCCGTGTTCTTTGACGGCGACAGCTATACGCTGCTGGATGAGGGCAAGCAGATTCTCGATGAGGTGGCGCAGGCCATCGCCCAGGTCAGCCAGTCTGTGGATGAGATCCGGGTGCTGGGGCATACCGCCCAGGCCAGTGCCATGGAGCCAAACCATCCGGAAGTGGACCGGTTCCTGGCCACCAACCGCGCGGCGGTGGTCACCGTGTACCTGCAGGAGAAAAACATCATCGATCCGGCGCGGCTTGTCAGTGTGGGGTATGGTCAGTGGCGTCCCATAGCGGACAATTCCACCGCCCAGGGCCGTGCCCAGAACCGGCGGGTGGAGCTGGAAATCACAGGACTGGACCTGCAGAGCGGAATCGGGGATGACATCACCCAGTATTACACGATGCGGTCCGGGGAATCCGGCGGATCAAGTGTGGCAGAAAGCTGGTCTTCCGGGCTGGAAAACCAGCCGGGCACACAGACCGGCTCCGGCCAGGAGGAGTAGGCAATGGCGGAAGTATTGTCCCAAAGCCAGATCGACGCTCTGCTGAGCGCGGCCCGCAGCGGCGAGATGAAGCTGGGTCAGGGAGAACAACCCACAGAGAAAAAATACAGAAAATACGATTTCTACAGTCCCAGAAAGTTTACCAAAGATCGGCTGAAGATGATCTGCGGTGTCTTTGAAAACTACACCCGCATTGTCAACTCCCGGATCAACGGACTGCTGCACACCACTTGTGAGATCGCAGTGGAGTCCGTGGAGGAGCAGCGCTACTATGAGTTTTCCAACGCCCTGTCTGACGGCGATGTGCTGGCCCTGGCGGATGTGGAGATGAACGGGCGCGTCCAGAGTGAGGACTCCCCGGTGCTGCTCCACTTCAACACGGCGCTGATGCTCAACATGATGGACCGTCTCATGGGCGGCGAGGGCGAAGACAGCGACCGGGTGCCTTCGGGATACACCTTTACCACCGTGGAGCTCAAGCTGTATGAGAACATCGTCAAGGATTTCGTCAGCGTCATGGGCAGCAGCTGGGAAAATTACATCGATTTGAAATTTTCCTACCGCCGGGTGGAATCCAACCCCACCCTGGTGCAGCTGATCGGACTGGATGAGACGGTGGTCATCATCGGCATCAGCCTGCGGTTTCCCAATACATCTGGGCGCATGAATATCTGTCTGCCCGGCACCGTACTCACGGCGATCTTCGCCGGAATTGCCGCAGCCAACCAAGCCGGACACGGCGCGGATGAGAGCAGCTCCCAGCAGATCCTGGGCATTCTCCGGGAATCCGATCTGGAGATTGTGGCGGAGCTGGGACGCACCCATGTGACATTGCAGGATATCTATCATCTGAATGTGGGGGATGTGATCGACCTGGGGCACTCCACCCAGGAGCCCATCCACCTGTATATCGGCGGACAGCCGTGGTTCAGCGGCAAGCTGGGAACCCAGGGCGGAAACATGGCTGTTAAAATCGCCCAGACCTGTCACGGCCAGAAAAGAGAGGAGAAATAAGGAGCATGAGTCAAACCGTCTTTAATTCCATGGAGCTCGACGCCATCGGCGAGCTCATGAATATCAGCCTGGGTTCCTCGGCGACTGCTGTCTCCAACATGCTCGATCACCGGGTGGACATCACCACGCCCAAGGTGCAGGTGGTTTCCGTGGAGGATTTCAGCATCGGGGACCTGGAACCCGCCATCGGCATTGAGATCAAGTATGTCTCCGGCCTGGAGGGCAGCAACATCATGCTGCTCAAGCGCAGTGACGTCAAGACCATCGTGGACATCCTCATGGGCAGCGAGACACCGGATGAGGAATTTGAGCTCAATGAGCTGACCATCAGCGCTGTGTGCGAGGTCATGAACCAGATGATGGGCGCGGCTTCCACCGCCCTGTCGGATTTCCTGGGCTATCCGGTGAATATCTCCACCCCCCAGTCCTTTGCGCTGGACGACTTCGAGCAGTTTAAAAAGGAGCATTTCCCCGCCGATTCCGGAAACCTGGTGGTGGTCCGCTTCATTCTGGGCATTGAGGATGTGCTCAAAAGCGAGTTCGTCAATGTGATGTCCGTGGATCTGGCCCGGGAACTGCTGGCGGGCTTTGAGATGAATTTCGGTGCCCCGGAGGATACATCCGCGCCGGAACAGACGGATTCCCAGCCGGTGCAGCAGGCTGCGGCCCCCAGCACACCGGCTCCCGCACCGGCCGCTCCGACGCAGGAGAGCGGGACGGTTTTGTCCCAGGCGGAGATTGAGCGGCTTCTGGCGGCAAACAGTACCCCAGCCCCCAGCACACCGGCTCCCGCACCGGCCGCTCCGGCACAGGAGAGCGGGACGACCCTGTCCCAGGCAGAAATTGAACGGCTTCTGGCGGCGAACCGTGGGCCGGAGCAGCAGAGCGCCCCGGCGCAGAGTGCCCCGGCGCCGCAGCCGGTCTATGTGCCGGTTCCGCAGCCGGTTTATGCGCCGGACCCCAAGGTGATTTCCGCCAAACCGGTGCAGCTGCCCACGCTGGACGTGGAAGAGCGGCTGGGCAAGGAACAGGCGGACAATCTGGAGATGATTATGTCCGTTCCTCTGGAGATCTCCGTGGAAATCGGGCGTACCCGCCGGAAGGTGGAGGATATCCTGGCCCTGTCCAAGGGCTCCCTGGTGGTGCTGGACAAGCTGGCCGGCGACCAGGTGGATTTGTTTGTCAATGGGCTGTGTGTTGCCCGGGGCGACGTGGTGGTCATCGACGACAATTTCGGCGTTCGGATCACCGAGGTGCTCAAGCACGCAGAGCTTTTGAATCAAACCTGACCGGGCAGCCCCGTCAGGATAAAAAAATGTAAAGGATGGAAGAGCATGGCTAAGATTTTGGTTGTGGACGATGCAGCGTTCATGAGAAAGGTGATCCGGGACACGCTGACCAAAAGCGGCTACACGGACATTTACGAGGCGGTGGACGGCAAGGACGCCGTGGAGAAGTACTTTGAGCTCAAGCCGGACCTGGTGCTGATGGACATTACCATGCCCAATATGGACGGACTGGAGGCGCTCAAGGCTATCCGGGCCAAGGACAGCAACGCCAACGTGGTGATGTGCTCCGCCATGGGTCAGGAGGCCATGGTGGTGGAAGCCGTGCAGGCCGGTATCAAGGATTTCATCGTCAAGCCCTTCAAGGGCGACCGGCTGATCAAGACGGTCAGCTCCATCGTGGGCAATCCCTGAGGCGCGAAGCGTGGAAACGTTGGAGGCAATCGGCCAGGTGCTCTGGGCCCTGCTCCTGACCTGCGGCGTATTGGTGTTGGCCTACTGGTTTACCCGCCGCGTGGCAGGGCGCCTGGCGGTGGGCGGCAAAATGGCCGGCAGCCGGATGGAGGTGCTGGACCAGATGCCCCTGGGACGGGATCAGCGGCTGGTGGTGGCCCGGGTGGGCCGGACAGTGAGCCTGCTGGGCGTCAGTCCCGGCGGAATCACCTGCCTGCGGGTTTTGACGGAGGAAGAGGCGGAGGAGTGGCTGGCGCCGGGACCGGAGCAGACCCCGGGAACCGGCGGCACGCCGCCCCGGTTTCGGGAGGCCCTGCGCCGGGTACTGGATCAGCGCAGGCCGTGAGGAGGAACGATGGATAGTAGCTGGATCAATGTAAACGGAGAGAATGTGCAGACGCTGCAGATTCTCCTGATGACCACGCTGGTGACGCTGCTGCCGTCCATGGTGGTCATGATGACGTCCTTTACCCGGTACATCATCTCCTTTTCCTTCCTGCGCTCAGCCATGGGACTGCAGCAAAATCCCCCCAACATGGTGCTGGTGGGCATGGCACTGTTTCTGACGCTCTTTACCATGTCCCCGGTGATCAGCCAGATTCAGACCACGGCCTATGAGCCGTATGTGGCGGAGGAGATCACCCAGGAGGAATTTCTGGACCGGGCGGAGGTGCCCCTCAAGGAGTTTATGCTGCGCAATACGGAGCAAAGCTCCCTGAATCTCTTTTGTGACCTGGCGGGACGCAGCGTTCCGGAGGACCAGGACAGCGCCATGGCGCTGCCCCTGCGGATCGTGGTGCCCTCCTTTGTGACCACGGAGCTCAAGCGGGCCTTTGAGATCGGATTTTATCTTTACATCCCCTTCCTGCTCATCGATGTGGTGGTGGCCTCGGCCCTGATGTCCATGGGCATGATCATGCTGCCGCCGTCCATGATTTCCATGCCGTTCAAGCTGCTGCTCTTTATCACCCTGGACGGCTGGCATCTGCTGTTTTCCACCCTGGTACAGGGATTCCAATGATTTTGGGGAGGATCGGGCATGGATAGCGTGGATATTTTGCATGCCGGTGTGGTAGTGGCATTGAAGCTGGGTGCCCCCATGTTGATTTTGAGCATGCTGGTGGGCATTCTGGTGGCCATTTTCCAGGCGGTCACCCAGATTCATGAGCAGTCTCTGTCCTTCATTTTGAAGCTGCTGGTGGTTATTTTGGTGCTGCTGGCAGGCGGCGGATGGATGCTGGAGACGCTTCAGGATTTTACCCGGTACCTGTTTACGCTGATGTAAGGAGCCTGCGGTATGGATTGGAACAGTCTGTATCTCCTGGAGCTGATCGTGATGCGGATGAGCGGCTTTTTGCTGGTCAATCCCCTCTTCGGCAGAACAACGGTGCCGGGCATTGTAAAAGCGGGTGTGACCCTGGCGTTTTCCGTCTTCGTGTGGGGGGCGGAGGACGCCGCTGTGACGGCGCCGGGTACCGTGGCGGAACTGGTGGTACGGCTTTTGCTGGAGCTGTGCGTGGGACTGATTCTCTCGTTTGTCATGCAGCTGTTTTTCTCCGTGGTGCAGCTGGGCGGCGAGATCATCGACGCGCAGATGGGACTGAATATGGCCCAGGTGTACGACTCCAGCAGCCAGGTGAACATGACGGTGACGGCCTCGCTGCTGCATGTGCTGATGGTGCTGACCTTTTTCGCGGAAAACGGCCACTACACCCTGCTGCGCATTGCCCTGGCCTCGGGAAAGGTGCTTCCCTACGGAACCGCGTCCCTGGGGGAGGCAGTGTCCAGCGGCATGGTGGAGGTGTTTGCCGCCTGCATGGTGCTGGCAATCAAGCTGGCCCTGCCCATTCTGGCGGCGGAGCTGCTGGGAGAACTGGGGATGGGCATTTTGATGAAGGCGATCCCGCAGATCAACGCCTTTGTCATCAATATGGAACTCAAGATTCTCATCGGCCTGGTACTGCTGCTGCTCTTCCTCACACCCATCAATGAGTTCTTGCTGGACATGGAGCAGACCATGCTGGACACTCTGAGCGGCACGCTGCAGATCCTGGCGGGTGCATAGGAAACGGCGCATCGGCACGGGAGGTGACGGACGGTGGCGGACGGACAGAAAACCGAAAAAGCAACCCCCAAAAAGCGGCGGGACGAACGAAAAAAGGGCAATGTGTTCTTCAGCAACGACGCCGTCTCCGTGGCGGTGCTGGTGGTGGGAATTGCCGTGCTGGCGCTGAGCGCACCGGCGGCGGGGAGGCGCATCCAGGCGTTTTTCCGCCTTTGCATTTCCATGGCCGGTGCCGGAGAGAATCAGGCGTTTTCCGACGGCGGCGCACTGCTCAAAGCTTTTTTGGAGGCCCTGGTCTGGTGTGCAGGGCCGCTGCTGGGCGCCACGGCGGTAGCCGGTGTGGCGGCCACCTTTGCCCAGACCAAGATGCTGGTGGCCGGAGAGGCCCTGCGGCCCAAATTCAGCCGGATTGATCCCATCCGGGGCTTTCAGCGGCTGTTTTCCCTGCGCAGCCTGGTGGAGGCAGGCAAGGGCCTGCTGAAGATTCTGGTGCTGCTGTACCTCATTTACAGCTTCCTGCGGGACGCGGTGGACGTGTTTCCCAAGCTGATGTTTACCGATCTCTCCGCCGGAGGCGCCTACCTTCTGGACCTGGCGGTGCAGATGGCCATCCGGATCGCGGTGGCCTACGCGGTTTTGGCCGCGGTGGATTTTCTCTACCAGTGGTGGGATTATGAGCGCCAGCTGCGCATGTCCAAGCAGGAGATCAAGGAAGAGTACAAGCAGACAGAGGGCGATCCCCAGGTCAAGGGGCGGATCAAGGAACTCCAGCGCAAGATGGCCCAGTCCCGCATGATGCAGAGTGTGCCCCAGGCGGATGTGGTCATCCGAAACCCTACCCACTTCGCCGTGGCGCTGCGTTATCAGGCGGACCGGGACGCTGCCCCGGTGGTGCTGGCCAAGGGACAGGATTCCCTGGCCCTGCGCATCGTCAAGGTGGCGGAGGAATCCAAGGTGGCGGTGGTGGAAAACGTGCCCCTGGCCCGGGCGCTGTACGCGTCCACGGAGGTGGGCGGGCAGATTCCGCCGGAGCTGTATAACGCCGTGGCGGAGGTGCTGGTATACCTCTACCGCCTGCGCAACCCCACGTAACATCAACAAACGGATTGCAGAGGGATTATGAAACGTATTTTCAACAATGCCATATCGCTGATGGTGGTGGTCATCGTGCTGTTCCTGGTGATCCCGCTGCCGGCCCCGGTGCTGGACGTGCTGATCATTTTGAACATCTCGTTGTCCATCATGATCCTGATGATTACCATGAGCATTTCCGAGCCGCTGGAGTTTTCTATTTTCCCCTCGCTGCTGCTCATTACCACGCTGTTCCGGCTGGGATTGAACGTCTCGTCCACCCGGCTGATCCTGCGGGACGGCGGCGAGGCCGGCGTGGTCATCAAGTCCTTCGGCAATCTCATTACCCAGGGGAACCTGGTCATCGGCATTTTGATCTTTCTCATCATTGTGCTGGTGCAGTTCATCGTCATTACCAAAGGCGCCGAGCGCGTCAGCGAGGTGGCCGCCCGCTTCACTCTGGACGCCATGCCCGGCAAGCAGATGGCCATTGACGCCGATCTGAGCTCCGGTCTCATCGACGAGAAGGAGGCCCGGCTGCGCCGCTATAAGATCCAAAAGGAAGCGGATTTCTACGGCGCCATGGACGGCGCCACCAAGATCGTCAAGGGCGACGCCATCATGTCCTTGATCATCACCGCCATCAACTTTGTGGCTGGATTGATCATCGGCGTGGTCCAGGGCGGAAGCGATCTTGCCACCGTTCTCAATGTCTACTCCATCGCCACCATCGGTGACGGCCTGGTCTCCCAGCTGCCGGCGCTGATGATCTCCACCGCCACCGGCATGATCGTCACCCGGTCTGTCTCCGACGGCAGTCTGAATACCGACGTGCTGAGCCAGTTCAAGGCCCAGCCCCGGGCCATTCTGGCCACCGGCGTCATCTTGCTGCTGCTGGGCCTCTTTCCCGGAACGCCCACACTGCCGCTGCTGCTGGTGGGCGGCGCCCTGAGTGCCGCCGGTGCTGTGGGCAGCCGCAAGCTGGAGCAGGGGGAGGAAGCTGCCTCCGGTCAGGAGGAATCCGGCGCGCCCGCCGTGCCGGAACAGGCCGCACCCAGCGAGGCGGATTACTACAAGGACATCACCAATGTCTATTCCCTGCTGCCGGTGGAGCCCATTGAGATGGAGTTCGGATACAGCCTGATCCCCCTGGTGGATGAAAACAGCGGCGGAAAGCTCATCAACCGCATTGTGATTTTCCGCCGGCAGTACGCCCAGGATATGGGCTTTGTCATTCCCTCCATCCGCCTGCATGACGGCGCCGGACTGGGAACCAATCAATATGTCATCCGAATCCGGGGCGAGGAAGTGGCCCGGGGTGAGATTCTGGTGGACTATTACCTGGCCCTGGAGCCCCCCAATCCCACCGGAGAGATCGACGGCATCGAGACCATCGAACCGGCCTATGGCATTCCCTCCCGGTGGATTCTGCCGGAGAACAAGGAGATGGCGGAGATCTACGGCTATACCGTCATTACGCCGCTGACCGTCATGCTCACCCACCTCACGGAGGTCATCAAAAAGCATGCCTACGAGCTGCTGGGCCGTTCCGAGACCATGCAGCTGGTGGAGACCCTGAAAAAGACGGAGCCCGAGCTGGTGGCCGATGCCATCCCCGGTGCCGTCTCGTACAGCGGGTTGGAGAAGATCCTGCGGGCCCTGCTCAAGGAGGGCGTGCCCATTCGGGATCTGGGCCTCATTCTGGAAGCCATTGTGGACGCCGGTCCCAACCGGGATATCGACGTGGTCACCGAGCAGGTCCGAAGCCGTCTGAGCCGCACCATCACCCGCCGGTTCTGCGAAAACGGCCAGATGCGGGTCGTGACGCTGGACGCCGAGGTGGAAAAGAAGATTCTGGGTGCCCTGACCAAGAGCGACCAGGGCGTGTACCTGGCTCTGGGGCCGGATGTGATGCAGCAGATCATGGCCCAGCTGGGCGAGCTGCGCAAGAAATTCCAGGAGCTCTCGCAGACGCCCATTGTGCTCACCAGTCAGGTGATCCGGATTTACCTGAGCCGGATGATCGCCCAGTTCTATCCGGATGTCTATGTGCTCTCCTTCAGTGAGATTACCAGCAACGTGCAGATTCAGGCCATCGGAAATATCAGCCTGCAGCCTCAGCAGGCACAGACCTAACGGAAAGGAGCGGGGAGGCAAATGGAACAGACCGTGGCGGTGCAGTCGCCCCCGAAGGCGATCCGGGCCTCCCTGTCCCGGGAGGAAGCGGAAAAACTGGACAACCAGGCGCTGCTGGAGCGGTATAAGGAAACCGGCGATCCCGACCTCAAGTGGATGCTGGTGCTGCGGTATACGGACCTGGTGCGCAAAGTCGCCTCCCAGGCCACCGGCATTTACAGCAGCTTTGCCCAGCTGGACGATGTGGTGCAGGAGGGGCTGCTGGTGCTGCTGGGGGCGGTGGACAAGTTCGACCCCACCCAGAATGTCAAGTTTGAAACCTATGTCTCCAAGCGATTGCGGGGAATGATTCTGGACCTGGCCCGCAAGCAGGATTGGCTGCCCCGCCAGGTGCGCCAGAAGGTCACCCGGCTCAACCGGGCGGTGGAGGAGCTGTCTGTCAAGCTGGGCCGGGAACCGGAGAGCCAGGAAGTGGCGGATTATCTGGGGCTGACCCGGGAGCAGTACGATGCCCTGGCCTCTGAGACGGCGGTGACCAGTCTGGTGTCCTTCGAGGCGGTGCTGGACGCCTGCGGCAGTATGGCGGAAAAGTCCCTGGCCCAGGGGGAGCAGTCCAATCCCCCGCAGGAGGAGTTTGAAAACCGGGAGTTCCACAACGTGCTGGCCCAAAAGATTGCCGGGCTGCGGGAGAAGGAGCGGCTGGTGCTCTCGCTCTATTATGAAAAGGAGCTCAACATGAAGGAAATTGCCCAGGTGCTGGGCGTCAGCGCCGCCCGGGTCTCCCAGATCCACAGCCGTGCGCTGGAGCATCTGCGCACGGAAATGCAGGCCTATTTGGACGCGTGAGGCGGAGCGGAAAAGGAGCAGTGTGATGACAAAGGGATTTTATAATCTGACATCCGGGATTCTGTCCCAGACCCGGCGGCTGGACGTGATCGGCAACAACATGACCAATCTCTCCACACCCGGCTACAAAGCGGAGACCTATACGGACCGGACCTTTGAGGAGGTCCTCATCAGCCGGGTGGGGAACAAGGATAAGAGCGGCGCCGCCGTAATCGGCACCGAGAGTTATATCCTGGCCCCGGATCAGCTGTATGTAAACCAGACCCAGGGCGCCATGCGGGAGACCGGAATGCCTCTGGATTTTGCCATCCAGGGGGATGGCTTTTTTGCGATCCAGACGGAGAACGGCGTGGAATACACCCGGGACGGCGCCTTTTCCCTGGATGAGCAGGGACGGCTGTGCCTGGCCGGACATGGGCTGGTGCTGGGGCCCGACGGTGCGCCCGTCACCCTGACGCAGGACCAGCAGATCCGCGCCGACAGCGCCGGCCGGATCTATGACGCGTCCACCGGCGGCTATATGGGGCAGGTGGGTGTGTTTACCTTTGCGGATAACGGCCAGCTGGCCAAGGGCACCAGCGGACTCTTTCTGGCCAACGGCCAGCAGGCCCAGGCGGCCGCTGCACCTACGGTGATGTGGAAATGCACGGAGGAGTCCAATGTGGACATGCTCAAGGAGATGACGCAGATGCTTACGGCCCAGCGGGCGCTCCAGGGCGGCGCTCAGGTGCTCAAGCTGTATGACTCGCTGCTGACCAAGGCCACCACGGAAGTGGGCCGGCTGTGAGAAAGGATGGCAATGTGGTATGATTCAAGGATTTTATTCCGCCGCCGTGGGCGCGCAGCAGCAGATGCGGAATCTGGATATCCGCGGCAACAATGTGGCCAACGTCAATACCTACGGCTATAAGGCCCAGGTACCGGCGTTCGAGTCACTGATGTACGGCATGCTGGACGGCATTGACGGCAATCAGCTGCCCCGGGGCAGCGGCAGCGCCCTGGCCCTGACGGGAACGGATCTGTCTGCCGGCGCCATGGAGCAGACCGGCCGGCAGCTGGATTTTGCCATCGCCGGGGAGGGCTTTTTCGCTCTGTTTGATCCTGCCAGCGGCGAGGTTTCCTTCACCCGGGACGGCTCCTTTACCCTCTCGCCCTTCCAGGTGGAGGCGGAAGAGGATACCGGCGCCGAACCCGTGGACACTGCCGGAGGTGATGCGGAGCAGACCCCTGCTCTGGAGACCCGGTACTATCTCTCCGACGGGGAAGGCCGTCAGGTACTGGGAACCGATGGCTATCCCATTGTGGTGACAGATCCCGCGGCGGATCTGCCCATCGGGGTCTATTCCATCCAGTACCGGGACGGCCTGGAACGGGCGGGCAGCAGCCGCTTTTTAATGGATGACAAGAACGGGGCCGTGTGGATGAGCACCGCCAAGGTGCAGCGGGGCTATCTGGAGAGCTCCAACGCGGACCTGGCCACGGAGCTCACCGGCGTCATCGAAGCCCAGCGCTCCTACAGCTACGCGCTGAAAATGGTGACCACAGCGGATGAGGTGGAGACCACCATCAACAATCTGACCAACGGATAACGGGGGACGCCTATGAAGACATATGAGGAATTGAACGGTCTGGAGCTGGATACCATCCGCGAAATCGGCAGCATCGGCACCGGCAACGCGGCCACGGCCCTTTCCAGCATGCTGGGCTGTGAGGTGCGCATCAGCATGCCGGAGGTGCGCATCATGGGCTATAACGAGGCCATTGACTGGATCGGCGGACCGGAAGCCATTACCGCAGGCGTTTTGGTCCACATGTCCGGGGAGCTCAACGGCATTATGCTCTCGGTCCAGCAGCTGGAGTTTGTCAATCTGGTGCTGGAGCGGATGATGGACCGGGCCGTGGAGCACTATGAGGATCTTACGGAGCTGGACCGTTCGGCGCTGGTGGAGGTGGGAAACATCATGATCTCCACATTCATCAACGCCCTGTCCGGTCTGGCGGAGATCACCACCCACCTGACGGTGCCCGCCTTTGCCGTGGACATGCAGGGGGCAATTTTGGCGGTGCCCATGGCGGAGTTCGGCGGACAGTCGGACTATATCATGACCATTGGGGCGGATTTTTTGTGCAGCGGGCGGAAGGTGCCCTGCCGGCTGCTGCTCTCCCCGGATATCCGCTCTCTGAATTTTCTTTTGAAGAAGCTGGGTGTGTTGGATGGATAAGAAGCTGGTGGTGGGAATCGCGGATATGAAGATCGCGCGGGAAGAGGGCATGCTCATCACCTATGCTCTGGGGTCTTGTCTGGGGATCTGCCTGTATGATCCCCTGATTCGCCTGGCGGCCCTGGTTCATGTGATGCTGCCGCTGAATATGGAGGCAAGCCGGCGCTCACCGCTCAAGTATGCCGACACCGGCATCCGGGAGACATTGCGCCAGATGGAAGGACAGGGCGCCATGCGCAGCCGGATCGTGGCCAAGATGGCCGGGGGAGCCCGGATGTTTGATGTGCCGGGCAGCGGAAACCTGGGCAACATCGGGCAGCGCAATATCGAAAGCGCCCATCTGGTTTTGCGCCGGGAGGGCGTGCACCTGCTGCGGGAGGACGTAGGCGGTACCACCGCCCGCACGCTGCTGTTTGACACGCAGACGGGGCAGGCCTGCGTGCGCAGCTATGGCAAGCCTGAGCTGATTTTTTGACGGACACTGCCGGGAAGGATCACAATAGAAAGTTGGGATAAGGTATGGACAACGAGAAAAAGAATGGGATTTTGTTGGAAAGCGGCACAAACGAAATCGAAATTATGGAGTTTACCATCAACGACAACCTGTTCGGAATCAATGTGGCAAAGGTGCGGGAGATCATGCTCTCCGAGGAAGTCAAGCCCATGCCCCATGTGCATCCGGCGGTGGAAGGAATTTTCAAACCCCGGGATATCGTCATTACCGTGGTGGATCTTCCCAAGTATCTAATCAATCAGGAATGTCCCAAGGGCCCCAAGGACCTGTTTATCATCACGAATTTCAACAAGATGTACGTGGCCTTCCGAGTTCACAGCGTGGTGGGAATCAGCCGGATCTCCTGGCAGGACATCCACAAGCCCGACAACACCATTTCCGGCGGCACGGACGGCGTGACCACCGGCATTGCCCAGTGCGACGGCAAGCTGGTGAGCATTCTGGATTTTGAGAAAATCCTGGCCGAAATTGCACCCCAGACCAGCATCCAGATCGATGAGGTGGATGCCCTGGGGCCCCGGGAGCGCAGTTCCAGCCCAATTTGGGTAGCAGAGGATTCCATTTTGCTTTCAAAGATGATACAATCAGCTCTGGTACGAGCTGGGTATGAGAATCTCTCTATGTTCCCCAACGGAAGAGAGCTCTGGGACGCTCTGGTGCAGCTGAAGGACTGCGATGATCTGAGCAGCCGGGTGGCCCTCATCATTACAGATCTGGAAATGCCGGAAATGGATGGGCATCACCTGACCAAGCGCATTAAGAGCAACCCCAAGTTCCAGTCCATTCCGGTGGTGATCTTCTCCTCCCTCATTACGGAGGAGATGCGCTGCAAAGGCAAAGAGGTCGGCGCGGATGAGCAGCTGAGCAAGCCGGAGATCGGACACCTGATCGGTGTGCTGGATGAGCTTTTGAAAAAGAGCAGGGAGAACCAGAAGGGAGACAGTAACACATGACCAGCAAGTATATTGTGCGTCAGCCCATCAAGGATGCGGACAATCGTATCATCGGATATGAGATTCAGTATTACGGAGAGAATCAGGCGTTCGGCGGCGAAGGCGCGGAACGGGCCAATGAGTTTGCCGCGGCAGACACTATTTATAATTTCCTGACCCTCAACACGGATAAGCTGCTGCGGGGCACTCTGAATTTTATGACGTTCACCACCACGCTGCTGATGAAAAAGACGCCGCGCCTTTTCAGCAAGGATGAGCTGGTGATCCAGATTGACGACAGCGTCATCATCCATCCGCTGGCCATGCACATGGTCCACCAGTACGCCAAGGACGGGTACAAGATTGCGGTCAATGAGTTCCAGTTTGTTCCCCGGTATCTGGCGCTGCTGGACAGCATCGACTACATCAAGCTCAACTTTGCCTCCACACCGGAGCTCACCCTCAAAAACATCATCGAAATCGCCCACAGCATGAACAAGCGCTGCATTGCCGTGGGCATTGACAATGAGACGCTGTACAAGCGGGCCGTCAAGCTCAAGACGGATGCCATGGAGGGCTCTTTTGTGGCGGAGAAGCTGATGCAGAAAACCCACAACAGCGGGTATCTGCAAAGCAACTTCTTCCGGCTGATGGTGGCGGTGCTGGCCGATGAGCCGGATGTGGAGGAGATCGAGCGGATCATCTCCGTGGATGCCACGCTGACGTACGGCCTGCTGAAGATTGCCAATTCCCGCTATTTCTCCATGCGCAGGCGGGTGACCTCGGTTCGTCAGGCTATTATGACGGTGGGCCTCAAGGAGCTCAAGCAGTGGGTGTATCTGCTCAGCGCCAGCAATGCGGAAAACCAGATCGACGAGGGCGCGGAGGAATTTTTGCGCCTGTCGTTCATGCGGGCCAATTTCTGCAGCAGCCTGATGAACTACGCCAAGGATATGCCCATCTCCAAGCAGGAGGCCTATCTCATGGGCATGTTCTCCACGCTGCACTATCTCATTGACGCGCCGCTGGAGGAAATTCTGGAGCAGATCCCCATCCGGGACGAGATCCGGGAGGCACTGGTGCACCGTACGGGCCGGTGCGGCATGCTCTTTGACCTGACGCTGTGCTATGAGCGGGCGGACTGGGGGAAGATCGACGCTCTGGCGGAGGAGCTGGGAATTCCGGCCAATTTGCTGACCAGTTTGTATTTCAGCTGCATGGAAGAGGTCAATCACATTTGGAATGAGCTGACGCAGCAGGCCCCGGATCAAAGAGAGTCCCAAGAAGAAAGTAAGTAATACCGGGCAGCCGCCGTTGCGGCGTTGCCGCGGAGAGGAGCGTTGTTTGTTTGGAGCCGGAAAAACAGGGAAAGACTCCCGATGCCTTTGAAGCCCAGATGGAAGTGCTGCGCTTTTTAAGTGAGAGCACAGACGACTATCTGTTTTCCTGGGAGTTTCCGGAGGACCGAATCTATTTTGCCGGTCCGGTTTGGAAACGGTATGCCATTATGGACCCCGGCCAGTCGACCTGCTCTTTGCAGGACTGGTGCAGCGTGGTCTATGAAAAGGATCTGCCTGCCCTGCAGGAAGAATTCGAGCTGATCCGCCAGGGAAAGAAGACCGAGCACAACATGGAATACCGCCTGGTGGACCGGGAGGGCAACCGGGTATGGATCAGCTGCCGGGGGCGGTGCCAGATCGACCGGGAGAGCTGTCCGGTCCGTATGATCGGCCGTATTTCAGATACTGCCCTGGCGGGAAAGGTGGATATGCTCACCGGAGCCTTCAATGCCGGCAAGCTGACGGAGGATATCGCGGGAATTCTCCAGGAGGGATCGCCGTGCTTTTTGCTGCTGCTGGGAGTGGACAATCTGCGGAATATCAATATCCGCCATGGACGGGACTATGGAAACTACCTGCTGCAGTTGGTGGCGGATACTCTGGAGAAATGCCTGGATACCGGCCTGCGGATCTACCGGCTCAACGGCGACTGCTTTGCAGTGAATCTGCCTGCGGCCAGCCGGCGGGAAGTGGAGCGGTTTTATGAGTGCGTGCGCGACGCCCTGCAGGATACCTGTACGGTGTCCGGCGGTGCCGTGGCCTATCATTACCACCCCAACGAGGATGCCAGTTCCATCTACCAGTACGCGGAGGAGGCTCTGGACAAGGCCAAGCGGATGGGGAAGAACACCCTGGCTTTCTTTTCCCAGAAAGACTACGAGGAAAAGCTCTGCACCATTGAGCTCCAGGAGGAGATCCGGCAGAGCATTCTGGACGGGTTCCGGGGATTTTCCGTATGTTATCAGCCCCAGCTGCGCTCCCGGAGCTATGACCTGTTTGGCGTGGAGGCACTGCTGCGCTTCCGCTCCATCACCCGGGGAGAGGTAAGCCCCGCGGAGTTCATTCCCATTCTGGAGCAGACCGGCATGATCTGCCAGGTGGGACTCTGGGTGCTGAAGACGGCTTTGGACCAATGCCGGCAGTGGCGCGAGCACATTCCCGGAATGCATATCAGCGTCAACATCTCCTATGTGCAGCTGGACCAGAAGAATACGGCCCAGAAAGTGCTGGATGTTCTGGAAGAGAGCGGGCTGCCGGGAGAGGCGCTGACTTTGGAAGTTACCGAGAGCATGCAGCTGCAGGACTACTCCCGGTTCAACAAGATTTTCTACCGGTGGAAGCAGGCGGGCATCGGAATTTCCGTAGACGACTTCGGAACCGGATACTCCAGCCTGAGTTATCTCAAACGGCTGGAGATTGACGAGATCAAGATCGACCGCTGCTTTGTCAGCGGCATTCAAGATCGGAAGAGCGTCGTGTAGGGAAAGAGTGTAGATCTCGGTGGTCG
>CABUDN010000019.1 GCA_902490355.1 uncultured Oscillibacter sp. | reverse complement strand
CGAGATAAAGGAATGTGACTGGAGTTCAGACGTGTGCTCTTCCGATCTTGTGGTCTTGGCCGTTTTTTGACCAGTGGCTTTGCAAAACTGGTTCCCGCTTCTGGTAGTGTCCCAGCGGGTTGTGGGGTTGAGCTTTTTTCCTCATGGATGGGCGAGGTACGCTCCCAAAGCAAGCGCGCTACCAACTGCGCTACACCCGGTTATGGAATTGTTTTATCTGTGGTCTTTCATGTGGTCTTGGCCGTTTTTTGACCACCGGCTTTGCAAAACTGGTTCCCACTTCTGGTAGTGTCCCAGCGGGTTGTGAGGTTGGGTCTTTTCCCTCATGGATGGGTGGGATATGCTCCCAAAGCAAGCGCGCTACCAACTGCGCTACACCCGGTTATGGAATTGTTTTATCTGTGGTCTTTCATGTGGTCTTGGTCTCTTTTTGACCAACGGCTTTGCGGAACTGGTTCCTGCTTCTGGTAGTGTCCCAGCGGGTTGTGGGGTTGGGCTGTTTCCCTTATGGATGGGCGGGATATGCTCCCAAAGCAAGCGCGCTACCAACTGCGCTACACCCGGTTATGAAGTTTTCCAATTGTGGTCAAACATGTGGTCTTGGGCGCTTTTTGACCAACGGCTTTGCGGAACTAGTTCCTGCTTCTGGTAGTGTCCCAGCGGGTTGTGGGGTTGGGCTGTTTCCCTTATGGATGGGCGGGATATGCTCCCAAAGAGATATGATATCCAATTACTATTCCACAAGAGGCGGGGACCTTTCGGTCCCCTGCCTTTCTTATTTTACCAAACTGCAGTCCAATGTCAAGCCATCTTTGCGCGGCAGATCTTGGTCCCCGATAGTGCAACTGCAAAGACAAACCAGAAGATACACATTACCCGAGGATAATTCCAAAGATAGTCTGCCAGTCCGCACACCATGGCTCCGCACAAAGCAGATGCCGCCGCACAGGTCAACGTTCTCGCCGCCGAATCTTCACAATGACGAACCGTATGAGCCGCCCGCTTGATATTCCACAGCATACTGCCCACAAAGCCGACAATTCCCAGAAGTCCCGCTTCAATCCATACCTGAAGGTAGAAATTGTGCGCATGGACAAACGGGGCATCACCGTGGTACAAATTAAAATCCCGAATATAGTCCTGCGTAGCAGCAGTGCCCAGTCCTGCTCCTGTGACCGGCGACTGTTTAATCACTTCCACCGCAGCCTCATAGAGCGGAATCCGGCTGGCCGTGGACGAATCCGCCGGATTGGCAATGGTCAGAATCCGGTTCCAAATGGTATCCGGCAGAAACGGTATCGCCAGACAGCTCAGCACCACAAATCCCGGGATCAGCCGCGGCTTCCACAAAAATACCATTACGACCATGGCACAGGCCATTCCTACCCAGCTTGCCCGGGAATAGGTCATGCCCAGGGCCGCTGCACCAATGACAAACACACCGCTTGCCATAAGCTTACTCCACCAATGGCGGGAGCAGAAAATCAATGCCAGAACCAACGGCAGCAGCAAAATCAAGACCTCGGCAAATGTATTGGGGTTATCAAAGTAGGACTCCACACGTCCCGGCATCCCCGCATTCACCGTGACATCCACATAGGACTCATTCACTTCCACGCCCTGGATGCGCTGATACACACCATACAGAGATGACGCCAGTACACACACACCGCCGCCAGCAGCCAAGCGCTTCAAATCCTCCGCGGAACGAACCACTGCTACTGTTACAAGCACGCACAACGCTGCCGAAATATGGTAAATCAAAAAGCGCATGGACGAAGACGGCTCGTAAGAAAACGCCACCCCCAAAAACATGGCGCCAAAGAGCACCAGAGGATAAAATCCGATGTTCTGCAAATCCAGACGCGCCTGGTCCCGGTGCATAGAACGGATATAAAATAGTGCCAGAACCAGCACAAACCCCATCAGACTGTATGCGTTGTTCCAATAGGCAAACGGGATACACCACAGCAGCAAAATTACCCAGGATTGGGCGATGGCTGCCTCGTCCCCCACTTGAAATGCCAGCCGGGCAAAAAAACTGTCCTCAAAGGTGACCGGCAGCAGACAGTAAAGTTTATGCAGAATCCACCCCGGTAAATTCACCAATCCCGTCAGCAGACGGCATAATCCGCTCTCCGGCCAGGCCCGGGCTACAACCCCTTCCCGACACAGCGGCTGCAGAATCCGGCTCTCGTCAATCTGCCGGTTGCACCAGGCTCCCAAGCGCACCAGCAGAGCGTGCAGCCGGCTTTCATCATAAACCGCCAGCAATGCCAGCCACAATTGATAAATCATACTCTCGCGCAGTATTGTCATCGCGTTTCCTTTCTTACAACCGGTTCTTGATCCGGTACATCTGGGTCAAGAGGAAAAAGTGTCTTCCCCGGATCAGCTTTGCCACCAAGTGCTTGTTTCTGCTCAGCCCTTCCGGTACATAGGATGCAATCGCCTGCGCCATCTCCGGCTGACGGCACAATGCCTCCACGGTCTTTTGCCTTTGACGCAAAGTCTTCTGGTTCCCGCGGGCATACTCATTGCCCACAGCGATCAGCAGCCCCGCCCAGTTGGTGTTTTCGCGCCACTGCGGCCGGGCCTGCGACAGCTCATACCGCTTGGCTACCGCTTCTTTCCGCTCCATAAACCGATGGAACACCTGCTCAAAGTCCCGCATATAGCGATGGGTGGCCGAGGCCGGATTCCAAAAATACCGGTAGAGCGGCTCCTCTGTCACCGCCAAACACTTGGCATTGCAGAAATACTCCATCAAAAACAGCTCGTCCTCCAGGTATGCGCCCTCAAAGACGATCTGCTTGTCCCGCAGAATCTCACCGGAAAACAGATACCGCCAGATAAATCCGTTGAACACCGGAGCCTTGAGACGCTCTCCCAAAAGCGGATATACAATTCCGTCCAGAATCCCCTGCCGGTCATAGACGCCCGCAGACAGCAGCAGCTCCACGCCGCCGTCTCCGGCAGGCGTCACATTGCGGTGGGCACAGCCCACGCTGTCCGCTCCCGTCTGCTCCCGCAGCCGCCACATTGTTTCCAGCGCCTGCGGTTCGAAGGCATCATCGGCATCCAGAAATGCAATATATTCGCCCGCTGCTTCCCGCAGTCCCCGGTTCCGTGCCTCACTGACACCGGCGTTTTTGGGCTGGTGCAGCGCCCGAATCCGCGGATCCTCCGCCGCGTAGCGGTCACACAGGGCCGGAGACGCATCCGTACAGCCGTCATCCACCAGCAGCAACTCCCAATCCGAGAACGTCTGCTTCTTCACACTCTCCACACACGCCGGCAGCAGCTTTTCTGCCTGATAGACCGGCACAATTACGGAAATGCAGGGCATCTGATCGCTCCTTCCCCTGAATATACGGTCCCCATTGTACCGTATTCCCGCCCGCAGGTCAAGGCGGGAATCCATCGCACTCCCCGCAGCGGGCAAAAAAATCCCGCCGCCAAAAGGCGGCGGGATTCTATTTACAGCTCCGCGACAGCGGCCTTCAAAGCCTCTACCCGGTCCGTCTTCTCCCAGTTCACACCCAGATCCTCGCGGCCCATGTGACCATAGGCGGCCAGCTGGCGGTAGATGGGCTTGCGCAGATCCAGATCCCGGATAATGGCGGCGGGCCGCAGGTCAAAGACCTTGCGCACAGCCTTCTCCAGCACCTCATCACTGACCGTGCCGGTGCCGAAGGTCTCCACCAGAATACTCACCGGCTGGGCCACGCCGATGGCGTAAGCCAGCTCCACCTGGCAGCGGCGGGCAAGTCCGGCGGCCACAATGTTCTTGGCCACCCAACGGGCAGCATAGGCAGCGCTGCGGTCCACCTTGGTGGGGTCCTTGCCGGAGAAGCAGCCGCCGCCATGGGGCGCACTGCCGCCGTATGTATCCACAATGATCTTCCGACCGGTCAGGCCCGCGTCAGCGGCAGGGCCGCCCTTGACGAACCGGCCGGTGGGGTTGACATAGTACTTGGTGTTCTCATCCAGCATCTCCGGCGGAATGACCACCTTAGCCACCTGCTCGATCATGTCATGGCGGATCTGCTCCAGGGGCACGTCGGGATTGTGCTGAGTGGAAATGACCACGGTATCCACCCGGACGGGGCGGTTGTTCTCATCATATTCCACGGTGACCTGGCTCTTGCCGTCGGGCCGCATGTAAGCTGCCAGACCCGTCTTGCGGATCAGGGCCATCTGGCGGCACATCTTCTGGGCCAGGGACAGAGGCAGGGGCATCAGCTCCGGCGTCTCATCGCAGGCGTAGCCGAACATCATGCCCTGATCGCCGGCGCCTTCGCCCAGCTGGTCACCGGCACCGCTTTTGTCCTCCAGGGACTTGTTTACGCCCATGGCGATATCCGGAGACTGCTCGTCAATGGAAGTAATCACCGCGCAGGTATCGCAGTCAAAGCCATACTTGCCGCGGTCATAGCCGATATCCCGGACTACCTCCCGGGCAATGTGGGCGATGTCCACATAGCAGCTGGTGGTGATCTCGCCCATGACGTGGATCAAACCGGTGCAGGCCGTGGTCTCACAGGCCACGCGGCCCATGGGATCCTGGGCCAGAATGGCATCCAGCACAGCGTCGGAGATCTGGTCGCAGATCTTGTCGGGATGCCCCTCGGTCACGGATTCGGATGTAAACAAATAGTGTCTTGCCATGAAAGTATCTCCTTTTCCTGTTCCCTTTCAAGAGTCGAAAAAAATTGCGCGTTTCGACGACGAAACGCGCAAAAAGGACGTGCTTTTCTCGCTCCTCATCTGTCGGTATCCGCCGGATTTGGCACCTTACAATGCAGGTTGCCGTGGTTTCATCGGGCCGTTCCCTCCGCCACTCTCGATAAGGGATTTTGTAATTATCAGTCTTATTCTATCAGGTCCTGCCGGTTTGTCAAGAGCATTCTCATACCATTTTTTGCAATGCCATCTCCTTTTTGCCATCGTTCAAAATTTATACATGACTTTTCCCTCCAATCCGGTTATAATGCCCTATATGATATTATTCGGCAGAGTTTGGAGGTTTTAATTTTGCGGAAACTCTCTGACGCCATCGACCGCTTTTGCCTCAACCACCCCCGGTTCGGCATCCCCGGTCTGATGCGCTATGTGGTCATCATCACCGCAGCGGTCTTTTTCCTGGACGCCTTTTCCAAGAATGCCGCTTCCACCATCCTGGCCTTTGATGCCGAGGCCATTCTCAGCGGTGAGGTCTGGCGCCTTTTGACCTGGATTTTCATTCCCGAGTATGACCGGGTCATCTGGATGGTAGTGGGGCTGTTTTTCTACTACTTCATCGGTACCGCCATTGAAGAGTACTGGGGCAGCGCCAAGTTCACACTGTTTTATCTTTCCGGTGTTGTGCTGACAGTGGCATTTGCCTTTTTGAGCCGGCTGTGGACGCCCTGGACGGTGGTGACCAACAGCTACCTCAACAACATTCTTTTCCTGGCCTTTGCCACCCTTTATCCCGATGCCCTGATCCGCCTGTATTTCGTACTGCCCATCAAGGCCAAGTGGCTGGCTGTCCTGTATGTGTTCCTGACCTTCTACGACATCATCCGTATGGACACCTATGCGGTAAAGCTCCTGCTTCCCTCCCTGCTGCCCGGCCTGATAGCGGTGTGGCTGGTGTATGCCGTGTTCTTCTGGGACCGCATTCGGGATGTACTGGCCGATATCGGCTTCCTCACCCGGCACAAGCGCTCTCAGCAAACCGTACACTTCAAGTCCGCCGTCCGCCAGCAAAAAAAGAAGGAGGCCCAGCGGGGCTACCGCCATAAGTGTGCCGTCTGCGGACGTACCGATGCCGACTTCCCGGATCTGGAGTTCCGCTATTGCTCCCGGTGCGCGGGCTACCACTGCTTCTGCCAGGACCACATCTTCAATCACGTCCACTTTACCGAATAAGCAGCACCCCCGGAGGAATGGATCCTCCGGGGGTGTTTTTTCACTCAAAACAGCAGGCCTTCATCCTCTGTCTCCGGCTCCCAGTCCGGCAGGGGCATACGGTAAACGGAGTCCGTCCCCACCAGCTTGCCGTACTGGTATCGGTAACTGGCCGATTCAAAGAGCACATAGAGCATACCGCCGCGGCAGGTGGTCTCTTCCGTCTGCGGGGGCAGATAGAGCGTGTCGGTCAGCGCCGCAGAATCAAAAAAGTAGACTGGAAGTTCTTCGCCAGTCGTCCAGGTATAGGTATGTCCAACGTCCTCTTCCACCAGAGACCGGTCATACAGATACAGCTTGGACACACCCAGCGCCCCGGATGTAGAAAGCACCATGCGGCCATCGTGGGTCAGACACAGTCCCTGGACCCGCTCCGGCAGGGAAAGGACCGCGCCCGGTTCCTCCTCTACTCCCAGAGGGGCATCCTCATCGAGGGGAAATACCATTCCCAAAGCCGGATTTTCCTCTCCGGAAGGGGTTGTCAGATGATGGCTTTCTGCCGTAGGATATCGCTCTCCGTTGGCATACTCCCCCACGACCAAACCATCATTCCAGATACAGCAAAACGATGCCCGGTTCCCGGTGGAAAAGCTCCCCAGGGCACTGACGCTGGTGCGGTCCCACTCCTTGATCTCTTCGGCGGAAAAAACATAGCACGTCCCGCCGCCTACCAGATAGACAAAGTCCCCCGCAGCGGCCACACCGCCGGCATGACAGCGCAGAGGCGTGCCGTCTTCCCGGCACAGCTGCAAGGAGTTCACGCCGCCCAGTGCATCCATATGATACAGCCGCGCCCGTCCGGACCGGGAGAGATACCCGCTGATCAAAAAGCCGTCTCCAAAACTCTCCAGTCCCTGGGGAACAAAGTCGCTGCTCAGTCCCGGAACCGGAAATGCCTTTTCGGCCTCATGATAGAAATCACCAAAATAAAGCAGGAAGGCGCCGCGGAAAATCAGCGCCGCAGCTGCTGCCGCCAGCAGCAGCCGGGAAAGAATCCTGCGCTTGTTCACCGGCGTCCGCCCTCCTTTCGTTTCCGCACTCTTGTTTCTATTGTATCTCATTCGTCAACCTTCATGCAAATTCGATTTTCATTCAGGAGCCGTTATTGTTTTGCCTCAAATGCTCCTTGCTCCCATATTCATAGCAAAAGGCCGCCGGAGATCCCAGAAAGGATCTCCGGCGGCCTTTTGCCGATGATTTACAATCCTGCCTTCTCCTCCGGCGGCACAGGGGGAACCGCAGGCTTGCCCGCCAGCTCCTCCACTTGTTTTTTCAGAGCATCCACCTTGTTATTCAGGTTGAACAGTGCCGTCAGCAGGGCGCCCAGCAATGCCGCCATCAGCGCAATCAGTACCCAGATGTTGGACAATCCAAACGCCACC
The DNA here is from genome assembly GCA_902490355.1 of uncultured Oscillibacter sp. Lineage (GTDB taxonomy): Bacteria > Bacillota > Clostridia > Oscillospirales > Oscillospiraceae > Oscillibacter. The sequence continues at coordinate 15,876 of CABUDN010000019.1, read as the reverse complement.
ACTGCGTAGCAGATCAAAAACGACAGGAAGAAAAAGCACACAAAGTCTTTCATTTCGCTTCTCCTTTTCTTTCATGTATTATCATCCATAACTGCTGTACGAGCCCTGTTGGATTTCCAGCTGTCCGATCTCCCGGCCGCTGCTATCCCGGGTGATAACGACTGCCCGGACAATTCCGTCCGAATCCTCCTGTACTTCCCGCAGGCGGTGCACCAGAAAATAGCGATATCCGCTCCGTTCCAACAACTCCGGAACCTCCAGCCGCTTGATTTCCCGGCGCTGCATCTGGCCGTTTTCATAGGTCTCCATCTGGATGCTCACGGCCACCGACGCAATCTCCGGATCATCCACCCGGCCGAAATAATAGTGCAGCGCCTGATTCCGGCCCTGTCTGGTCATGGACCGCTCTCCGGCGTAGAGCGGCGCACCCGCGGTACAGTCCAGAGTGCACTCAAAGCCGCTTTCCCAGCCAAACAGCCCCAGGGAGGTATCCGCCAGAACCGTGGCCTCCTCGCTGCCGGTAAGATAGAACAGCTGCGTGACCCGGAAGTCCGGATTCCACTCCCGCGCAATGACCCGGGTACCGGTGGCACCGCCCCGTTCCACGGCTCCATAAATGCCCTGGACGGGCAGCACCAGTCCCACATGAAAGAACTGCCAGGCCAGCACCAGCACCACCGCCATCCGGACGAGCCGCCGCAGAGCCGCCTTTTTTCGTGTTGAGAGCGTTTTCGGCTTTTTCATCACGACCACGCTCCTTCCGGCAGGGGAAGCTCCACGGAAACGTGCTGCCCCAGATAGTCGTATGTCACGGTCACATAGGGATCTCCCGGCTCCAGCACGGCAGACTTGGCGGTATACTCCACCCACCAGCTGCCCCGGCCGCCGCCGGCCCCCTTTGTCTCCCCCCGGGGATTTTCCACCTGGGTATGGGACCAGATGGAATTGGATACATATCCGCCGGGGATGCGGTCATAGGCGCACATGCTGACCTCCGCCTCCCATACGCCCAGTTCGTCGCCGCTTTGGCCCACCGCTATCCGGTAAATCCGCAGCACATCGTTGCCCACGGGAATCCGGATATCCACCCGCTCCTGGGCCACTACGGTATTGAGATCCGTCCTTTCACTGGGATAGATCCGGGCAGCGAGACTGTCCCAGACCATTCCCAACAGTCCCACTCCCAGCATCATCTGGATGCACAGCACCACGGTGGCCACCACAGCCAGCCGTCCCAGAATCAGCCACCGCAGGGGGTACTGCTTTTCCAGCTCCCGGCCCACTTCCTCCGGATCTCCCATGGCGGCCATGGTCCGCTCCTGGGCCAGGACCTCGTCGTATCCCAGCTCCCGCAGTGCCTCCATATGGTCCTCGATATGGCCGTCCAGCTCCCGCCGGACCGCTTCCCGCTCCTCCGGCGTCAGCCGCCGCAGTCCCGCCAGAACCCGGTCCTGATACTCGCTCGGTGTCATGGTGCTCCCCCCTTTCCCGGTAAAAGCACCATCAGACCAGGCCGGGGCTGCACCGCAGCACCGCGTTCACTGCTCCGGCATACCGCTGCCAGGCCGCCGCCTCCTCCCGGAGAAAGGCGCCCCCTTTCCGGGTCAGATGATAATATTTGCGCTGGCGGCCGGTGGGCGCCTCCTGTTCATAAGCCTCCACCATTCCCTGCCGCTCCAGTCCGTGCAGGACCGGATACAGCGTTCCTTCCTTCATTTCAAAGGTATGGTCCGACCGCCGGGCCAGTTCCACAATCATCTGGTATCCATACATATCTTCCCCGGCCAGCAGGGAGAGCACCAGCAGCTGGGTGTGATCAATGTTTTGTCGTTTCATGCCGCACCTCCTGAACTTATACCTAGAGATTCTATGTATAATATACCTAGTGATTCTAGGTATGTCAAGTCCAAAAAAACGCCGCCCTGCCGGACGGCGCTTTTTGTTTATTCACGTTCCAGCTCCAGCACCTGACATCCGTGTTCGCTCAGGTGGGGCAGCAGCCAGTCGTAAGAGAATCGGAACGACTGGGTCCCAGCCGCATAACTGGCCAGTTCATAGGGAGAAAAGGCGATGACCATGCCGCCCTCATCAAAAAAGACGGCATAGCTGGACCAGTTGGCCAGAATATCCCGGTAATCTTCCCAGTAAAAGCTCTGCGGCTCCATTTCATACTCCGCCGCCCGCTCGTCAGCCTGCCGGATCAGCTCTTCCAGCACCGCCTGCTGGAAATCCGCACTGTCCGCCGCCAGGCTTTCCGGGCCAAAAAAGGTGCCGGTATCCAGATCGAAGCACCAACCCATATGCCACCGGTTGGGATGCGGTCCGCCGGCATAGCTGTAATAGGTTCCCTGGATGCTGACGAGATGCTCCGTTTGATAGAGGCTGACTTCCAGCTCCTGCCCATAGCCGCCATACCACTCCATCTCATTTTCCCGGAACAGCTCCAGCTCCCCGGCCGCCTCCTGGGTCATGCTCTCAAATTCTTCCTGTGAGATCCAGCTGGAAAACCGGGTATTGAACACCTCCGCGGCCTCCAGCGCCTCCTGTTCCGCCGGTGTATCTGCGGTTTCCAGGGGCGTGCCGTCTGCCTGCAGCACCGACATCTCCGGCAGATGAAACCGGTACCATGCCAGCATGGTACCGTCTTCCGTCCGGACGGAATCTTCCCAGGTATGGGTTTCTATCTGGTAGGCCAGAGTTTCCGGTCCTGAGGTATTTTGCACATTGGAAGCTGTCGGGTAAGCAGGCGTCAGCTCCTCCGCCGGGACAGCAGAGCAGGCAGCCAGGATCAGCAGCGCCGACGTCAGTACAGCCAGCTTTCTCACGCAGAACCCTCTCCTTTCCGGGAAATCTCAAATCATCACGGGACCGTCCTTCCAGGCTCGTCCCCCCTGCGCCTCCCGGAGATCCGGATAGGCCAGGGAATACAGATCCGCCGCGCGGGATTCCAGCACAAACAGCGCCTGTGCCCGGGCGTCCAGCCGGCGCACCGATCCCGCCCGGGTCAGCACCGGGACCCGGGCCCGCTCCCGCATTTCGGCAAGGATCTGTCTGCCGCTCTCGTTGGCGGCCAGCGGCCGCAAATAAGGCGGTGCCGGAGGACAATCCCCGGGGGTCAGTCCCAGATATGCCCAGAGCACCATCCGGCGCAGCCGGGCATAGGCATACCGCTTGGTCTTGGCCGTCTCCAGCACCTGCTCCACGGCGGCGGCGGTATGTCCGGCCTCGTACAGCCGCCGGTACAGCCCTTCCCGCCCCTCGTCCAGAGCGGCATATTCCGCTTCCGTCATGGTCCGCAGGCGAGCCAGGATCGCCCGCTCACACCGCTGCCCCAGCACCGGCGCGCGGCCTGCCTCCTCCTCCTGCCGGTAGGCCTGCGCCATGGCAGGAGCCATCCAGGACAGTGCCTGCTCCCGTTTCCCCTCTTCCACCAAGGCCCGGATAGCCGAGGCTGAGGGGTGAACCCCCTCGACAAGGGCCCCATCATGGGGCGCCCCCTCCCGGGGCAGCGTCAAAACCGTCAGATCTGCGCCATGGCGCAGGATACTTCTGCAGTATTCAATCCCCAGCACGTTGTTGGGCTGCCCCAGCAATGCCGCGTCCGCTGTCAGCTCCGCAGCTGCAGCCTGCCGGGCCGCGGCAAAGCTGACGCCATCGGAGAGCCTGGCCCGCAGGCGATGGGAAAAGTCCCTGCTCTCCAGCACCTGCGCCACACGCATCAGCGCCCCGGCGTCACCACACTCACTGCCGAAGGCCAGATGGGTTACGACCCCCGTGGCCAAAAGCGTCTGCACGCCGCCGTCGGCAAACCGCTCCGCCGAGGACACCGCCCAGGGGAGGCTCAACTCAATTACCAGATCTGCCCCGGAACGCACCGCAGCCTCCGCCCGGGCGTATTTGCCCACCAGAGCAAAATCTCCCCTCTGCACAAAGTCGCCGCTCATCACGCAGATCACCCCGCATTCCGGGCCCAAGCGGCGGCGAACCTGCTCCATCAGATGCACATGGCCGCTGTGGAGGGGATTGTATTCTGTTATGATACCTGCAATTTGCACAGAATTCACCCCCCAAGCAATGACAAAAAAGTGACATTTCGGTAAAAATATCGGTTGTAACCTGGAAAATCTCTGGTATAATTAAGATAGGTTTTCCGCACGGTTGCGCGGATCTTGCTTTTTATTTTATCTCATTTGCGGAACCCCCGCAAGGGTTTCCCAAAAGAAGAAAAAGAGGAGACGTAAAAAACATGAACATTCTTGTCATCAACGCAGGCAGTTCCTCTCTGAAGTATCAGCTGCTCAATCCCGAGACCGGTGTCCTGCTGGCCAAGGGCCTGTGCGAGCGCATCGGCATCGACGGCAAGTTCACCTATAAGCCCCAGGTGGAGGGCAAGGAAGTGCTCGACGCCGTGGATGTGTCCATGCCCACCCACTCCGAAGCCATCCAGACCGTGCTCAACGCTCTGGTGGACGCCAAGAACGGCGTGATCGGCTCCATGAAGGAAATCGACGCTGTGGGTCACCGCGTGGTGCACGGCGGCGAGGCCTTCAATTCCTCCGTGCTCATCACCGATGAGGTCATGAAGGCTCTGGAGGAGTGCATCCCCCTGGCTCCTCTCCACAACCCCGCCAACATCACCGGCATCAACGCCTGCACTGCCGTCATGGGCAAGGACGTGCCCCAGGTCGCCGTGTTCGACACTGCGTTCCATCAGACCATGCCCGCCAAGGCCTACATGTATGCCCTGCCCTATGAGTACTACGAGAAGGACAAGGTCCGCCGCTACGGCTTCCACGGCACTTCCCACAAGTATGTCGCCGGCCGCGCCGCCGCCATGCTGGGCAAGAAGCCCGAGGAGCTCAAGCTGATCTCCTGCCATCTGGGCAACGGCTCTTCCGTCACCGCCATCGACGGCGGCAAGAGCGTGGACACCTCCATGGGCTTCACTCCCCTGGCCGGTCTGCCCATGGGCACCCGCTCCGGCGATCTGGATGCCGGCATCCTGCAGTATCTCATGAACAAGTACAACATGAACATTGACGAGATGCTCAACATCCTCAACAAGAAGTCCGGCGTGCAGGGCGTCTCCGGCGTTTCCTCCGACTTCCGCGATCTGGAGAACGCCCACAAGGAGGGCAACGAGCGCGCTGGCCTGGCCGTGGATATGTTCAACTACGGCGTCAAGAAGCTCATCGGCGCTTATGCCGCTGCCATGGGCGGCGTGGATGCCATCATCTTCACTGCCGGCGTGGGTGAGAACTCCGCTTCTCAGCGTCTGGCCATCGCCTCCGGTCTGGAGTTCATGGGCGTGAAGATGGACGCCGAGGCCAACAACACCCGCGGCAAGGAGACCGTGATCTCCGCTGCCGACTCCAAGGTGAAGGTCCTGCTGATCCCCACCAACGAGGAGCTCATGATCGCCATGGACACCGCTGCCATCGTCAAGGGCTGAGAACCAGAACACCACCCAGCGCCCGCCGCAGCGGGCGCAATTCCCGAGCCGCCCCGGAACCACGCCCCCCACTTAAAAAAACCGGGGCGGCGAGAGCAAGCCCGGCGTTTTCTTCGCCGGGCGCGCCAGGGCCGGACCGCCGCCACCCACGGAACCCAGGCGGCGGGCCGTGCCATTGCGGGGGGGCCGCGCACCGCGCCCAGGGCGCCGCAGCGCCCGCGGGGGGAGCCACATCTTGTATGACCAGATTTGCAACACACTGCATGTTGTGGTAGTAGGGCCAGCCGCCGCGCTGCCGGGCATGCTGCGCACTATCTTGTCAGGGCACCACGGGGGAGGGCTTAGCGCCCTCCCTCTTCCCATGGGTACCAGTCCGGCGCGTAGAAGTCCGCCAGGTATTCAATACAGGCCTCGTGGAGCTCCACGGGCGTCATGTAGTCCGGGCAGTCCGGGAAGCGGGTGCCGTGGATGGTGTTGTGGCAGTACATGCACAGGGTAATGAGGTTGTGCGGGCTGTTGCTGCCGCCCTGGCTGCGCTTCATGACGTGGTGGATTTGCAGTCCCCGGTTGCTGTCGCACAGGGCGCAGCGGTAGCCGTCGCGCTTGTAGATGGCCTTGCGGACGCTGTTCGGAATGTTGGCGCTGATCATAGAAAACGACCTCCTTTTGTGATGTACTCCACCAGGCCCACCGCTGTCAAGGGCAAGTCCCGCAACCCTGAAAGGGCTGGACGGGGACGGCCACGGCAACGGGCGCCGGGGCGCACGGGGACGCGGACGGCCACACCCAGGCGGCGCGGCTCTTCGCAACCGCGGCGCTGCGGGGCGCAGCTTGTCTCGACCCTTGACGGCGGTGGTATCGTTGCTGCGGTCACAAAAGAGGGCGTTTTCGTCAGCGCCGACTCGAACAAGCGTTCGCATTGCCATCTGCGCGGCGGCAGCGGTGTGCCCTGTGCCTTCCAGGGCCGCATACACTTCCGCAGCCAGGGCGGCAGCTGTCACGGCTTTCACGGCGCCCGCGTCTGATCAGGCTTCACCCTGGCGGGCTTCCGCCGCCGGGCTGGACTCCATCCAGGCGCGCACCAGCTTTCCCAGGAGCTCATACACCGTGGTGCCCTGTGCGGCGCACATCCCCCGCAGCCGCTCGTACTCCTCCACGGTGAGCTTGGTGGTAGCGGTGCGCAGGTGCTCCGCGTCCCACTTGGCTTGACGTTCTCGAGGGAACCCCTCGAACCCCTCCAGGATAACGTTTTTCCACATAGTTTTCCACCTTTCCTTTCAAGTTTCTTGTAACGCTGTACTGGAGACTTCCAAATTTCCTGTATTTGTCGGTGAGCGGGATACCAGGCTTTCCCCGCCCACCAGGCTCTCTGGCTGTGTCTGCGCCGAAAGGCGCATGCCTATCGCAGCCCACCAACGAGGAGCTCATGATCGCCATGGACACCGCTGCCATCGTCAAGGGCTGATTCGGTTTCTTGCATACGTAAAAGACCGCCGGTACAATTGTACCGGCGGTCTTTTTATGTACCATCCACAGCCCGGATCAGAGCCGCTGCAGCAGGACCGGGAGCTCCGCCAGGCGGGCAATCTCCTCGTCCGGCTCCCATCCAGGCGGTGCGGTGCGGCGGTCGGGATTGTACCAGCAGGTGCGGATGCCCGCGTTGCGTCCGCCCCGGATATCCGAGGTGAGGCTGTCTCCCACCATGAGGGCCGTCTGCCGGGAAAAATCCGGAATGGCAGCAAAACACATCTGGAAAAACTCCCGTTTGGGCTTGTCAATGCCCATTTCTTCCGATATAAAAATCCCGCGAAAATACTGCGTCAGATCCGCGTTCCGCAGCCGGATCCGCTGCACTGCCGAGGCGCCGTTGGAGGCCAGATACACTCCAAACCGGGGTGCCAGATCCTCCAGCAGCTCCCGGGCACCGGGAAGAAGCCGGGGCGGCTCCTGAGCCAGCAAACGCTCATAGCAGTCGCAAATCTCCTGCGGAGATGCCGAAATTCCCAGCTCTGCAAACAGCACCGCAAACCGCCCGGTCAAGACCTGATCCCGGGTCAGGACACCGTCCTCCAGCATCTTCCAGTGCTGTGCGTTGAGTTCGTGGTATCGCTCCAGCACGTCAGCAGTGGGCGTAATGCCCGCCCGCTCCAAAGCCTTGCTCAGGGCCGCTGCCTCCGCCCGGTCAAAATCCAGGAGCGTATTGTCCAGATCCAGAAAAATCGTCTTTACCACATCGCCATCCTCCCCGCAAGCCATTTAAATTCCTCTTCATTGTACCGGATCGCGCGGGGGTTTTCAAATCCTTCTTTTTTTGCTATACTGTTTGTACTTTCTGGAAAGGCGGAATGGCCATGAATCTTTGTGATTACGATACCATCCGGGCGCTGCTGGGCCGCCACGGATTTCATTTTTCCAAATCCATGGGGCAGAACTTTCTCATTGATCCCGAGGTCCCTGCCCGGATCGCGGAGGCCTCCCAGGCAGACCGCAGCTGCGGTGTGCTGGAGATTGGTCCCGGCATCGGCCCCCTGACGGCGGAACTGGCCCAGCGGGCAGGCAAGGTGGTCTCCGTGGAACTGGACAAGACCCTGCTCCCCGTGCTGGCGGAGACCATGGCCCCGTATCCCAACGTGGAGATCGTCCCCGGCGATGTGATGAAGCTGGATCTTGACGCTCTGATTGCGGAGAAGTTCCAGGGCCTGACGCCCATCGTGTGCGCCAATCTCCCCTACAATATCACGACCCCGGTTCTCACCCGGCTCATCGAGACACCCTGTCTGAAAACCGTCACCGTGCTGATCCAAAAGGAAGTGGCCCAACGCCTGGCCGCACCCCAGGGCTCCGCAGACGGTGGTTCTTTTTCTCTCTTTCTGCAATACTATATGGAATCAGAGCTGCTGTTCGATGTTCCCCGGGAAAAGTTCCACCCCGCTCCCAAGGTAACCTCCGCCGTTTTGCGCTGTGTGCGGCGGGATCACCCAGCGGTGGAGGTCGCCGACGAGGCGTTTTTCTTCCGCGTCATGCGGGGCGCCTTTTTGCTCCGGCGCAAGACCCTGGCCAACAGCCTGTGCGCCGCTCTGCCCGCCTTTTCCAAGGAGCAGATCTTGGGCGCCATGTCCCGCTGCGGCCTGCCCGCCGACATCCGGGGCGAACGGCTGACCCTTCAGGATTTTTCCGATTTGGCCGCAATTTTGAATTCTGCTGAAAAGTAATCGTTTTTCGCTTGCTTTTTTGTGGATTTTGCGGTATCATGCAGTTAAATCAACTGCTGTTTTTTGACAAGTTTCGAAAACTTTGACAGGAGGATGCATGCGGTATGTCTACGAAAGCCTATTATCCCAGAACGGAAATCGGCCCGGGAAAAGTCGGGTTCTCCAAGACCCGTTCCATTATTGAGGCCCCCTTCTACGGCAACAATGTGATCAAAGTCAACACCCTGCGGGAGGCCTATGAGCTGGCCAAGAATTCTCCCGGCACGGTTGTGACGGATATGCCCGTCTACCGGGGCGAGGAGTTCGGCCTGGAGCCCGATGCCAAGGTGCTGCTGTTCAACGACGGCTCCATCACCGGCCGTTATGCCCCCGCCCGCCGGATCACCGGCAAGGAAGGTGTCAACACCACCGCGCTGGATAAGATCCTGATGGACGCGGTTTACGATACCCGCTGGAAGACCATGTACCACGCCGAGGTCTACATCGGCCTGGATCCTGAATTCATGGTCAAGGCTCACCTGCTGATCCCCGAGGGAGAGGAAAACCTCCTGTACAACTGGATGCTCAACTTCCAGTATCTGTCCGATCAGTACGTCAAGATGTATAAAAACTCCAAGCCCATCGGCAACGGAAACGAGCCCGATGTTTACATCTTCTCCGATCCGCAGTGGACCGGCGCGCCGGGCCAGGAGGATGTGTGTGATCCCAAGTGCCTGTGCTACTTCAACACCGACGCCAACTGCGCCGCCATTCTGGGCATGCGCTATTTCGGCGAGCACAAGAAGGGCACTCTGACTCTGGCCTGGGCCATCGCCAACCGCAACGGCTATGCCTCCTGCCACGGCGGTCAGAAGGAGTATACTCTGGACGACGGCAGCAAGTTCGTGGCGGCAGTGTTCGGCCTGTCCGGCTCCGGAAAGTCCACCCTGACTCACGCCAAGCACGGCGGCAAATATCCCGCCATCAAGGTGCTCCATGATGACGCGTTCATCATCAACACCGATACCTGCGCCTCCATCGCTCTGGAGCCCACCTACTTTGACAAGACCTCCGACTATCCCGTGGACGCACCGGACAACAAGTATCTGCTGACTGTGCAGAACTGCTCCGCCACCATGGATGAGGACGGCAAGATCGTCTGCGTCACCGAGGATATCCGCAACGGCAACGGCCGGGCCATCAAATCCAAGCTCTGGTCTCCCAACCGGGTGGATAAGATCGACGCCCCCGTCAACGCCATTTTCTGGATCATGAAGGATCCCACCATTCCGCCCATCGTCCGGCTTAAGGGTGCCTCCCTGGCCTCCGTCATGGGCGCGACTCTGGCCACCAAGCGTTCCTCCGCTGAACGGCTCAAGGCCGGTGTGGATCCCAATGCTCTGGTGGTGGAGCCCTACGCCAACCCCTTCCGCACCTATCCGCTGGTCAATGACTACGAGAAGTTCAAGAAGCTGGTGGCCGAGAAGAACGTGGCCTGCTATATCATCAACACCGGCGACTTCATGGGCAAGAAGGTCCAGAAGGAAGATACCCTGGGTATCCTGGAAGCCGTGGTGGAGGGCAAGGCCGACTTCAAGCCCTGGGGTCCCTTCTCCGACATTGAGATTCTGGAGTGGGAGGGCTTTGTCCCCGACCTGAAGGACGCGGACTATGTGGCCCAGCTCAAGGCCCGGATGCAGGACCGGCTGGACTATGTCACCAAGCTGGATACCGCCGAGGGCGGCTTCAACCGTCTGCCCGCTGACGCTGCCGAGGCTATCCGGCAGGTAGTGGAGCAGGCCAACACCCTCTGATCCGAAAACGACACAAGCGCCCCGGCTCCGGAAAGGAGCCGGGGCAGCCGTTTTTTCTCCGGCATGTATAAATTGGATCCAACTGGAAAATATAAGTGGTACGTACGCTCACACCAACGCAGAGACAGGGGGATTTTGGATATGACAACACTACCGCACGATTCCATGCTGTGTGCCGGATGCAGTGCTCTGAGCTGGCACACCGAAGACGGCAAACACCTTTGGGGCCGCAATCTGGATTTCAACCGCCTGGCAGAAGGCACCATGGTCACGTTTTTCCCCGCCGGAACCGTCTATCGGATTTTCGGAGCGGAAGACGTCTCCGGCACGCAGGAAATCCGCCGTACCGCACGTTATGCCGCAGCGGGAATGGGGCTGTCCCCCGCCTCCGGCATCGCCATTTTATATGAGGGACTCAATTCTCAGGGTCTCATGGGCGGGCAGCTCTACTACCGCACCCTGGCGCATTATTCCGCCCACTGCCGCCCCGGCACCACTCCCATTCAGCCGCCCTTCCTGGTCTACCATCTGCTGGCCCAATGTGCCACTGTGGAAGAGGTGGTGCAGGTCCTGCGCAAGGAACTCACCCTTGTGGACCGTCCTTTCTGGGGGACCGTGCCGCCCCTTCACTGGACCTTCTCCGACCGAACCGGCGAGAGCATTGTGGTGGAGCCGGACGAGGATGGCCTGCACATCCACCGCAGCACCATCGGCGTCATGACCAACAGCCCGGATTATCGCTGGCACCGGCTCAACCTGCTCAATTATGCCGGAATCCGGGATCTGGACCACGATGGACTGTGCATATGCGGCGATAACCTGACCCAATGCTTCTCCGGCAGCGGCGCTCAGGGGCTGCCCGGAGACTGGAGTTCTCCCGCCCGGTTTGTCCGGCTGGCTCTGCTCAAGGAGCACTGCCTGCCGGGGAAGGACGAGGCAACCGGCGTCGCCGCCATGCTCCACCTGTTCCAGAGTGCCGCCTTCCCCCTGGGCATGGTCCGGGTCAGCCAGCCCGGACACGTAACGGAGATGGATTCCGGTGTGGTGCCCTTTGACTACACGGTATACACGTCCATCATGTGTGCCGAATCCCTGCGCTTTTATTGGACTACCTACGAAAACCAGCGTGTACAGTGCATCGATCTCCATCATCTGTCCAACGCGGATCAGCCGGTGCAATTCCCGCTGGGACGGGAACCGGATTTCCTTTATCTGACCGGAAACTAACCGATAACGGATCCACAACGCGCCGCGGGGCGAACCGGGAATATCCCGATTCGCCCCGCGGTATTGTCTCTTTTACGCTTCCAGGAAGTGCCGCAGATCCTCCTCCACAGTGGTAATGCCGCTCAGGCCGAACTGCTCCACCAGGACCTTGGCCACATTGGGGCTGAGGAAGGCGGGCAGCGTGGGGCCCAGATGAATGTTCTTCACACCCAGATACAGCAACGCCAGCAGCACAATCACCGCTTTTTGCTCATACCAGGCGATGTTGTAGACAATGGGCAGCTCGTTGACATCGGACAATCCGAAGGCCTCCCGGAGCTTCAGGGCAATCAGGGCCAGCGAGTAGGAGTCGTTGCACTGGCCTGCATCCAGCACTCGGGGAATCCCGCCGATGTCGCCCAGATCCAGCTTGTTGTAACGGTACTTGGCGCAGCCCGCCGTGAGGATCACCGTGTCCTTGGGCAGTGCCTTGGCAAACTCCGTATAGTAGGACCGGCTCTTGGCGCGGCCGTCACAGCCCGCCATGACCACAAACTTCCGGATGGCGCCGGACTTCACCGCCGCCACCACCTGGTCCGCCAGGGCCAGAACCTGGGCGTGGGCAAATCCGCCTACAATCTCGCCCTGCTCCAGCTCCTGGGGCGGCGGGCAGCGGCGGGCATGCTCAATGAGGGCCGAGAAGTCCTTCTCCTCTCCCGCGCCGCCGGGAATATGGCGGCAGCCGGGATATCCCGCCGCGCCGGTGGTATACAGCCGGTCCTGATAGCTGGGTGCAGGCGGCACAATGCAGTTGGTGGTCATGAGAATGGGACCGCCGAATGCCGCAAACTCCTCCTTTTGCTTCCACCAGGCGTTGCCGTAGTTGCCCACAAAGTTGGGGTACTTCTTGAAGAAGGGATAGTAATGGGCGGGCAGCATCTCCGAGTGGGTGTAGACGTCCACCCCGGTGCCCTGGGTCTGCTCCAGAAGCATCTCCAGATCCCGCAGATCATGCCCGGATACCAGGATGCCCGGATTCTTCCCCACGCCGATCTTTACCCGGGTGATCTCCGGGTTGCCGTAGCGGCCGGTATTGGCCTGATCCAGCAGGGCCATGCCCTGCACGCCGTACTTGCCCGTCTCCAGCACCAGATCCGTCAGTTCCTCCAGAGTCAAACTGTCATCCAGCGTGGCAGCCAGAGCACGCTCCAGGAACGCATCCACCTCCTCATCGGAGCGCAGCAGAGCGTTGGCATGCTTGGTGTAGGCAGCCAGCCCCTTCAATCCATAGGTAATCAGCTCCCGCAAAGAGCGCACATCCTCATCCTGGGTGGAGAGCACGCCCACCGTCCGGGCCTTGGCCTTCCAATCACCGGAACCATCCCACCGGGCCGCCTCGGGGAGCGCCGCAGGGGCCTCCACCTGGGACAGCAGGCTGTCCCGGGCCTTCAGGGTCTCCGCCACCCGCTGGGTGATGGCCGCCTCATCAAAGTTGGCATTGGTAATGGTGGCAAAGAGATTCCAGGTCACCAGATGGCTGACCTCCGGGGACACGCGCTTACCCTGGGCGCGCAGGGCGGTGGTCACCGCCGCCAGTCCCCGGGTTACGTACACCAGCAGATCCTGCATAGCCGCCACATCCGGCGTTTTTCCGCACACACCGGAGCGGGTGCAGCCGGTGCAGCCGGCAGTCTCCTGGCACTGATAGCAAAACATGTTCTGATCCATTTTCATTTCTCCTGTTTGGTTTTTTCTCAATCAATTGGTTTGGGTGGGAAACACGACGGTCAGCAGCATTTTGAACGCCTCCGGTGCGAAGACCGCGTGGGGAATCCCCGCCGGCATCACCAGCGCCTCACCGGCGTGAACCAGGTGTTCCTCTCCTCCTACGGTGAAGCGGCCGGTTCCCTCCAGAACCTGCACCATGGCATCACCGGCGGAGTCGTGGGTGCTGATCTCCTCTCCTTCGGCAAAGGCAAAGAGCGTGATGCTTACATATGGATTCTGCGCCAGCGTCCGGCTGACAATCTGCCCGGGCTGTGCGGCCACCTCCTGAGCGAGGGGCCGCACCTGGGCGTGCGGGAAATTTTTGATATAGGGCATGGCTGACTCCTTACTCCTGCGCCTCGATGGCCTGTACCGGGCAATTCTGCATCGCATCCAGTGCTGTTGCCAGATCCCGGTCCACCTCTTCGTCGATGGCCTTGGCCACGCCTTCTTCCGTCATGGTAAAGACCTCCGGGCAAATTCCCGTGCAGAGACCGCAGCCTACACAACTTCCATTTACAATATAGCGCATCGTTTGATCCTCCTGTTCATTATCCTGATGGCTTTTCGTTTACAGCCTCAGTATAGTCAGCTTTCCCTCATCCGTATGTTGTTATGACAACATACCGCCTTTCTTTTGAAGAACAGGCCATGAAAAAGCGGCACAGCCATGACTGGCTGCGCCGCTTCCGCCTTGCCGGGGGCCATATGAAAACCGCGTCTGGATTTCCAGACGCGGTTTGATTCTGCACAAACTGTTACCGGCCGCTGCGAGACGCCTTTCCCATTGCGGGGTTTCTCAGGCCAGTACCGTTCCCACCGGGAACAGCCTCCGAAACACCCTGCGCACCAGAGGACCGGCAATTAAAAACTGAAACGGCAACGCCATGATAAAATTCCGCGGAATGTTGCGCAGCCAGATCCAGGGAATCTCCCCCCAGGCTCCCGTGTGGAACGCCGCCTCACAGGCCCCGTAAAAGGACATCAGGATCACCATGCACACCACCATGCCCCCGGAAATGCAGAGGATTTTCTTCAGGGGAGGATCCTGCGGCTTGAGCAGATACCCAAACGCCACGCCCTTGGCAATTTTGGATGCCACAAACCAGTCACAGCACATGCCGAACACATAGGCAAAGGGGAAGCCGATCCACCCTTTTTCCAAAACTTCCAAGTCCAGTGTGCCATACTGCAGTGCCACATTATAGATACTCATCCAAAGCACCATCACAAAACACATCATCACTGTATAAAGCAAACTCTCCCGCTGATTCTGCGGCATACTCTTCCATCCTTTCCTGCCCCGCTTTCAAAAGGGGCTTTCCCATCATATCACACCATTTTCCTCCTTCGTAATTGTGCGTTTTTCCAAACATTTCAATTTCATCCCAACAGTTTTATGGACTTTGGCAAGGGACCGCTCCCTCCGCGGTGCAAACCGCCGCAGTTTTTATTCTCAAAAAAAGCCGGAGCAAGCATTTCTGCTTGCTCCGATACTTCCCTTATTTTCCGGACATATGCAGCCGAACACCCGCCGGGCGGACTGCATCAATAGTCTTCGCAGTGGATCTCAAAAAAGCTTTTGCCGTACTGACAAGTCGGGCAGACCTCCGGCGCGGCAGTCCCTACCACAATGTGGCCGCAGTTGCGGCACTCCCAGACCTTGACTTGGCTCTTTTCAAAAACCTGCGCGGTCTCTACATTGCGCAGAAGGGCCCGATAACGCTCCTCATGGCGTTTCTCAATGGCCGCTACCAGACGGAACTTGGCGGCCAGCTCCGGGAATCCTTCCTCCTCGGCAGTCTTGGCAAAACCGTCATACATGTCGGTCCATTCGTAGTTTTCTCCTTCGGCAGCATGCAGAAGATTCTCTGCCGTATCCCCCAGGCCGTGGAGCTCTTCAAACCACATCTTGGCATGTGCCTTTTCATTCTCCGCAGTTTTCAGGAACAGCGCCGCAATCTGTTCATAGCCCTCCTTCTGCGCCACGGAAGAATAATAGGTGTACTTATTGCGGGCCTGGGACTCTCCGGCAAAGGCCGCCTCCAGGTTCTTTTCCGTCTGGGTGCCGGCATACTTCCCCGCGCCGCTCTTGGCCGGAGCCTCCTCCACTTTCTCGAAAGCAGAAGCGGGCTGCTTGCAGAGGGGGCAGGTGAAATCCGCAGGAAGCGTCTCTCCCTCATAAATATAACCGCAAACTTTGCATTTCCATTTGGTCATGGTCTTGTTTTCTCCTTTTTCCTTTTCCGCGTTTACCGCAGCCGATTCCGTCTGCGCTTTCTGGATACGCTGGCTTTGATCCTGATAAGAAGTGTGGAGCATCTTTTCCGCCAGCTCACTGAGCGGATGTCCGTAGAACGTCTCATAGAGCTTTTGAATTTCGGGATTTTCATGGCTGGTGCGCAGCGTCATGGCGCCGTCCCTGCGATACAGGGCGGCAATCCGG